>DASVYJ010000001.1:0-1863 GCA_036392215.1 Candidatus Limnocylindrales bacterium
TACCCTCCCGTTCAGCGTCCTGTGGGGAGGAGCGCGTGGGGGCCACCGTGGGCACGGCCGAGCAGCAGCCGCCAGGCGAGCGACGCGTCCAGGACGTCCTCGAGGCCGCGCTCCGACCTGGCGGCCGCCTCTACCGCAACGTGCGCTGGCTCGCCGCGACCGCGCCGGGACGTCGCCCGCGCGACGGGGAGCTGGACGTGCTGGTCGTCGAGCCCGAGACCGGGCTCCTCGCCATCGAGGTCAAGGACGGGCCGGTCGAGCGCGACCCCTTCGGCCGCTGGTACGCCGGCCACCGCCTCCTCGACGTCTCGCCGTTCCGCCAGGCCGAGACCAGCAAGCACGTCCTCGCGGAGCGGCTTCGCGACCGCCCGGACTGGACGCGAGGCGACCTCCCGATCGGCCAGGCGGTGGCGTTCCCCGACGTCGACCGCGCGAGCATCGGCCGCGTTGGCGATCTCGGGCCCGACGCGCCGCTCGAGCTCGTCATCGACCGCGCCGACCTGGCCGACGAGCGGGCCGCGCGGGCCGCCCTCGACCGCATCGCCGCCTACTGGTCGGCCGCCTCGGCCGCCTCGGCCGCCTTGGCCCACGCCCGCCGCCCCGACCCGCGCCGCGACCCCAGCCTGTCCGACCACGACCTCGCCGTCATCGCCGACGCCGTCGAGCCCGCGGTCCGCCTTCGACCGCTGCTGCGCGGCGACATCGAGGCCGGCGAGCGCGAGCTCCTCGCCCCGACCCGCCACCAGCTGAGCGTCCTGCGCACCATCCGGGGGGAGCGTCGGGCCAGCATCGAAGGCGGCGCCGGCAGCGGCAAGACGCTGCTCGCGGTCGAGAAGACGCGCCAGCTCGCCGCCGACGGCTTCCGCGTCCTCTTCGTCTGCTTCAACCAGCCGCTCGCGCAGGCCGTGGCCGAAGCGCCCGACCTGCAGCCAGCCATCGAAGCGGGCCGCCTGACCGTGTCGACCTTCCACGAGCTCTGCCGCCGGCTCGGCGAGGAGGCGGGCGTGCTCGAGCCGACCCGGCCGCCCCGTCCGGACGAGGCGCCGCTGGTCCACGACGCCGCGTGGTTCACCGAGACCCTCCCGCGCGCGCTCGAGCAGGCGATCCCGACGGTCGGCGGCCGCTGGGAGGCCGTCGTGGTCGACGAGGGCCAGGACCTCGAGCCCTCCTGGCTCGAGTCGCTCGACCTGCTCACGACCACGCCCGGCGAGTCGGTCTTCTACCTCTTCCACGACCCGGCGCAGGCGCTCTACCGGCCCGACCGGACGGCCGACCTCGGGCTGGGGGCGTTCGAGCTGGCCGACGACTGCCGCAGCGCCCGGCCCATCCATGACTTCGCCTACCGCTGGTACCGCGGCGCCGCGGCACACGACGCGCTGCGCGACGACGGGCGCGAGCCCGAGCTGGTCGTGGCCGAGGCGGGCGAGCCGACGGTCGAGGCGGTGCGCGCCGTGCTCCACCGGCTCGTCCACGTCGAGCGGGTCGATCGCGAGCGGATCGCCGTCCTCGTCGGCTGCTCGCTCGAACGCAGCGGGGTCTGGCACCAGCGCCGCTTCCGGGGCGACCTCACGCTGTGGAACGGCCACGTCGACGCGGAGGGGCGGTCGTTGCGGCTCCCCGCTGCCGACGTCCTGCCGCAGCCGCCGCGCACGATCCGCTGCGAGACGATCCACCGCTTCAAGGGGCTCGAGGCGGACGTCGTCGTGCTGACCGAGCTCCGGGCCGACGACGAGCGGCTGCCGCTCCTGCTGTACATCGGCGCGAGCCGGGCGAAGCACCACCTGGTCCTGGTCGTGACGCCGGACGTGGCCCGGTGGCTCGAGGCGTGAGGGGTGGTGGCACCTCGCAGCGCCGGTCCGCTGC
>DASVYJ010000002.1:0-14154 GCA_036392215.1 Candidatus Limnocylindrales bacterium
CGGACTCCGAGGAAGGCGAGCCCGTCGACCGTCCGGGAGCGGATCTCCGCCGCGTTCTCGCCGACGCCGCCGGTGAAGAGGAGGACGTCGATGCCGCCGAGGGCCGCCGTCATCGCGGCGATCGAGGCACGGAGTCGGTGGATGTAGACATCCCGGGCGAGCGTCGCGACCCCGTCTCCGCCGGCGGCGGCCGCCAGCACCTCGCGCAGGTCCGCCGTGCCCGCGAGCCCGAGCAGTCCGGATCGGTGCTCGAGCGTGGCGGCCACCTCGGCCGGCGGCATGCCGACGTGATCGGCGAGCCAGAGGACGAGGCCCGGGTCGACCGTGCCCGAGCGTGTCGCCATGACGAGCCCGTCGAGCGGCGTGAAGCCCATCGTCGTGTCGACGGAGCGGCCGCCGGCGACCGCCGCGAGCGACGCCCCCGCGCCGAGATGGCAGCTGACGAGGCGCAGGTCATCGCTCGGCCGGCCGAGCATCTCGGCGGCCTGCCGCGACGCGTAGGCGTGGGACAGGCCGTGGAAGCCGTAGCGCCGCAGGTCCCAGCGGCGCCGCCACTCAGGCGGCAGGGCGTACGTGGTCGCCGATGGCGGCATCGTCGCGTGGAAGGCCGTGTCGAAGCAGGCGACCGCCGGCACCTCCGGCAGCGCATCGCCGACCGCCGCGAGGGCGGCGAGAGATTTCGGCTGGTGGAGCGGCGCGAGATCGGTCAGTGCCTCGAGCCGCCGGACGACATCCGGGTCGATGACGACCGGCCCGGCGAAGGTCGTCCCGCCATGGACGATCCGGTGACCGACCGCGTCGACCGCCCCGAACGATCGGACGGCCTCGTCGACCGCCGTCCGATCGACCTCGCCCCGGGCCGTCGGCAGGTCGACGGAGGAAAGGACGGCGTCGGAATGATCGAGGACGCGCAGCTTGATGCTGCTCGAGCCCGCGTTGACGACGAGGATCCGCCCGGGCGCCGCTAGTACGGCCACATCCAGTTCGCGATCTCAGGTGCGTCGAGGCCCTCGCGGCGCGTGTAGGCGCGTGCCTCGAGGCGCATGTCGACCATCCGCTGCCGGACGTGGCCCGCGCGCGACGCCAACCCCGGGACACGGTCGATGACGTCGATGACGAGGTGGAACCGGTCGAGGTCGTTGAGCATGACCATGTCGAAGGGCGTCGTCGTCGTGCCCTCCTCCTTGTAGCCACGCACGTGGATGTTGGCGTGGTTCGTCCGTCGGTACGTGAGCCGGTGGATCTGCCAGGGATACCCGTGCTGTGCGAAGACGACCGGGCGATCGACCGTGAAGATCGAGTCGAACTCGCCGTCCGACATCCCGTGCGGATGCTCTGACGAGGGCTGCAGGCGCATGAGGTCGACGACGTTGACGACGCGGACCTTCACCTCCGGCAGGTGGCGCCTCAGGAGGTCGACCGCGGCGAGCGTCTCGAGGGTCGGCACGTCGCCGCAGCAGGCCATGACCACGTCGGGCTCGCCGCCCTGGTCGTTGCTCGCCCAGTCCCAGATGCCGAGCCCGCGCGTCGCGTGGAGGATGGCGGCGTCCATCGACAGCCAGTCGTGCTGTGGCTGCTTGCCGGCGACGACGACGTTGACGTACTGGCGGCTGCGGAGGCAGTGGTCCATGACCGAGAGGAGCGTGTTCGCGTCCGGCGGGAGATAGACGCGGATGACCTCGGCCTTCTTGTTCGCCACGTAGTCGATGAAGCCGGGATCCTGGTGGCTGAAGCCGTTGTGGTCCTGGCGCCAGACGTGCGAGCTGAGGAGGTAGTTGAGCGAGGCGATCGGCCGTCGCCAGGGGATGTCCCGGCACACCTTCAGCCACTTCGCGTGCTGGTTGAACATCGAGTCGACGATGTGGATGAAGGCCTCGTAGCAGTCGAAGAGGCCGTGCCGGCCGGTCAGCAGGTAGCCCTCGAGCCAGCCCTGGCAGAGCTGCTCAGAGAGGACCTCCATCACCCGGCCCTCGGTCGCCTGGTGCTCGTCCGTCGGCAGGATCGTCCCCTCGAACTGCCGCTCGGTGGCCTCGAAGACCGCGCCCAGCCGGTTCGACTCGGTCTCGTCCGGCCCGAAGAGCCGGAAGTCGGTCTGGTTGTGGGCGATGACGTCGCGCAGGAAGCCGCCCAGGACCCGCGTCGCCTCGCTCGTGGTGGTCCCGGGCTTGGGGACATCGACGGCGTAGTCGCGGAAGTCGGGCAGGGCCAGGTCCCGCAGCAGCAGGCCGCCGTTGGCGTGGGGGTTCGCGCTCATCCGCCGGTAGCTCCGCGGCGGCAGGGCGGCGAGGTCCGGGACGAGGGCGCCGCGCTCGTCGAAGAGCTCGTCCGGGCGGTAGCCCTTCAGCCAGCGCTCGAGGAGGGCGAGGTGCTCCGGGTTGCCACGGACGTCGCTCATCGGGACCTGGTGGGCGCGCCACGTCCCCTCGACCGGCTTGCCGTCCACCTCCTTCGGGCCCGTCCAGCCCTTGGGCGTCCGGAGCACGATCATCGGCCAGCGCGGCCGCTCCGCCGTGCCCCGCTCGCGGGCGGCGCGCTGGATGTCGTGGACCTCGGCGACCACCGCGTCCATCGTCGCCGCCATGAGCTGGTGCATCCGGGAGGGCTCGTCACCTTCCACGAAGTACGGGTGGTAGCCGTGGCCCTCGAACAGGGAACGGAGCTCGTCCTCCGGGACGCGGGCGAGCACGGTCGGGTTGGCGATCTTGTAGCCGTTCAGGTGGAGGATGGGGAGGACGGCGCCGTCCTTGACGGGGTCGAGGAATTTGTCGCTCTGCCAGCTCCCGGCCAGGGCGCCGGTCTCCGCCTCGCCGTCCCCGACGATGCAGCAGACGAGCAGGTCGGGGTTGTCGAAGGCTGCCCCGAAGGCGTGGGAGAGGGCGTAACCGAGCTCGCCGCCCTCGTGGATGGAGCCCGGCGTCTCGGGCGCGACGTGGCTCGGGATGCCGCCGGGGAAGGAGAACTGGCGGAACAGCTTGCGCAGGCCGTCCTGGTCGCGGGTGATGCTGGGGTAGATCTCGCTGTAGGTCCCCTCGAGGTACGCGTTGGCGACGGCGGCCGGGCCGCCGTGGCCGGGGCCCATGATGTAGATCGCGTCGAGGTCCCAGGCCCGGATGACCCGGTTCATGTGGGCGTAGACGAAGTTGAGGCCGGGCGTCGTGCCCCAGTGGCCGAGCAGGCGCGGCTTGACCTGCTCGGGCGTGAGCGGCTCGCGCAGGAGGGGGTTGTCGAGCAGGTAGATCTGGCCGACCGAGACGTAGTTCGCCGCGCGCCAGTACGCGTCGATGAGCCGGAGCTCCTCGTCCGAGAGCGGCCGCTGCGCCTCGAGCTGCTCCGCCGTCACCTGCTCACCCATAGCTCGCCTCCGCTGCGCTTGCGGCTCTCGCTGCCGGCATCCCTCCGCCGCGCACCGTAGCACCGGCGGGGACGCGACGGGCGAGCGGCGACCTGGCGAGCCTTGCAGCAGGGTCGCGGCGTCCCGAGGTCGGCGCCCCACGGGCCGTCCGGCTCTCCCGGCGGGCCGCCGGCGGGCGCACGCTCGGCCGGCGAAAGGAGGCGCCTCGATGCGACGGACGGCGCTGCTCATCGGAGGACTCTCAGGGGGCGTGGTGGGCGGGGTGGCCTACTGGCGCCGCCACCCCCGGACGGGATCCGGGTTCGTCAACCGCGTCGTCAACCCCGTCCTCGTGGAGCGGGGCATCGCCGGGGCCAGCCGCGCCGAGATCGGGACCCTCGAGCACGTCGGGCGCCGGTCGGGACAGCGCCGACGCACGCCGGTCCACCCGGTCCCGACGGCCGACGGCTTCCGCATCGTCGTCCCGCTGGGGGCGGAGTCGCAGTGGGCCCGGAACGTGCTCGCCGCGGGCCATTGCCGGCTCCAGTACCAGGGCGTCGTCCACGAGCTGGACGAGCCGCTGCTGGTCGCGCCGACCCGCGTGCCCGGCATCGCCGCGCCGCTCGCGGCCCTCCAGGGCTGGCTCGGCTTCCGCTACCTCCGGCTGCGCCGCTTCGCCGAGCGGCCGGGGACGCTGGACGACGTCGCCAGCGCGACGGACGCGACGGCGGCGAGCGGTCCCGCCGACGCCGCGAGCGCCGGCGCCGGGATCCCGTCAGCCGAGGAGGCCGGCTCGGCCTGATCTCAGCCCGCGGGCCGCTCGTTGCGGGCGGCGGCCTCCGCCACGCGGGCGACCCTCGCGGCCCGCGTCGCCGGTCGGCGGGCGAGCGCGATCGACCCCAGCGCGAGGCGCCGCGCCGAGGGTGGGAAGGCGGCGAAGTTGTCGGCCGCGGGCGGTCGTTCGGCGAGGGCCGTCGCGAGATCGTCCGGCACCTCGAGGCGCTCGACGGGGTCCAGGACCTCCCATGAGCCGTTGGCCTTCGCCCGCTCGATCGCCGCGAGACCCGCGGGCGTCATCCGGCCCGCGGCGATGAGCCGCGCGACGCGCGCCTTGTTGGAGCCGGCCCACGGACTCCACGCCTTGCGCGGCGCGAAGTACAGCTTGCCGCGCTCGGCGTCGACGGTGCCGCCGGTGCTGTCGACCCAGCCGAAGCAGAGCGCCTCTTCGACGGCGGCCTCGTAGGGCAGGCCCGCGCGGCCCGACCGGGCGCGCCAGGTGACGAGCCACGCACCGTGACTCGTCGCATGGTTCGCCTCGAGCCAGGCGTGCCAGGCGGCGGGATCGTCGACCTCCACGAGCGGGGCGTCGTCGAGCGCGGACATCGCCCGGAGTGTAGCCACCGGGCCGCCAGCCATCCGCGGGCCGGCCGGTGGCGGACCGGGCGACTGGCGGCTGCCCGCCCCGGTGCCGTACTGTCCGGAGGTGCCCCACCCGGCCCGCCGCCTCGCCGCCGTCGTCGCCGTCGTCGTCCTCCTCGCCGGCTGCGGATCGGCCGCGCCGACACCCCCCGCCTCGGCTTCGTCGGCCGCCCCGACGAGCGCTTCGCCGAGCCCGACGCCCGCCCCCACGCCGTCCGTCACCCCCATCACCTGGAGCGACTGCGGCGCCGGCTTCCAGTGCGGCATCCTCGACGCGCCGCGCGACTACGCCGAGCCGACCGGACCGACCGTCCGCCTCGCCCTCATCCGCCTCCCGGCGACCGATCCGGCCCACCGCATCGGCTCGCTCGTCGTGAACCCCGGCGGCCCCGGCGGGTCGGGCATCGAGTTCGTCCGGTCGAGCGCCGAGCGCATCTTCCCGACCGACATCCGGGCCCGCTTCGACATCATCGGCTTCGACCCGCGGGGCGTCGGCGACAGCACGCCCGTCCGCTGCGTCGACGACCTCGAGCACTTCGTCCCGGTCGACGCTCGGGCGGAGGACGCCGCCGACCTGGCGGACCTGGTGGCGGGCGCGAAGACGTTCGCTGCGGGCTGCCAGCGGCGCAACGCTGACCTGCTGGCCCACCTCTCGACGCTCGACACCGCCCGCGACCTCGACCTGCTCCGGGCGAGTCTCGGCGACACGAAGCTGACCTACCTCGGCTTCAGCTACGGCACCCTGATCGGGGCGCTCTACGCCTCGCTCTTCCCGAGCCACGTCCGGGCCCTCGCCCTCGACGGCGCGCTCGACCCGAGCCTCGACCTGGCGGCGATCCGGACGGGCCAGGCCAGGGCCTTCGAGGCCGCCTTCGGCCGCTTCCTGGCCTGGTGCGCTGGCGACACGTCCTGCGCGTTCCGCTCCGGCGGCCGGCCCGGCCCTGCCTTCGACGCCCTGCTGGCTCGCATCGACCGCGCGCCGCTGCCGACGCCGCGGCTGCTGGACCGCGAGCCGGTCAACCCGACGATCGCCCTCCTTGCGGTCACGGGCGCGCTCTACTCCCGCGGGGTGTGGCCGCTCCTCGCCGCGGCCCTCGCCGAAGCGCAGGCCGGCGACGGCACGGACCTCCTCCTGCTGAGCGACCCGTTCCGGGGTCGCAAGCCGAACGGGGCGTACTCGAACATGGTGGACGCGTACGCCGCCATCACCTGCCTCGACTACCCCGCGCCGCGGGACGTGGCCGCGTACTCGGCGCTCGCCGACTCGCTGGCCGCGGCCGCGCCCCGGTTCGGTCGGCTGCTCGCGTTCAACGACATCGACTGTGCCTTCTGGGGCGCGCCTCCGGTCCGCACCCCGGCCGCGGTGAGCGCCCCGGGCGTCCCGCCGCTCGTCGTCATCGGCTCCCGCGGCGACCCCGCGACGCCATACCCCTGGGCGGAGTCGCTGGCCCGCCAGCTCGGCGCGACGCTCGTGACGCGCGAGGGGGAGGGTCACACGGGCTACGCGGCGAGCGAGTGCGTCCGCGACGCGGTCGACGTCTACCTGCTCGACCTCGCGCCGCCGCCGGCGGGGCTCGACTGCCGCTGACGCGCGCGCGCCCTCGCGCCGGCACCCGAGCCCAGCGGTCAGCGGCGCACGGCGACGACGAGGAGCAGGAACGACGTCTCGAGGACGTCCACGCCCCCGATGACCAGCGCCAGGACGATCGGGACCGGGCTGGCGAGCGCCCAGCCGGCGGCTGCGGCGAGCGCCGCCACGGCCAGGAAGGCGAGTCGGACGCCGCGGATCGCGTCGGCCGGACCGGCGGGGTCGGATCCGCGGCGGAGGCGTCCCACGGCCGCGCCGAGCAGGACGAAGGCGACCAGCAGCGCGGCCGCGACCAGCGCGACGCGGACACGGGCCGGCGGCGCCACGAGCAGGGCGACGACGCGCGGCGACCAGCCGGCCGCCGTCCCGCCGACGAGGGCGAGCAGCCCGAGACCGAGCGGCACGAGGTCGATCCGCGCGACGAGCGAGCCAGCGGTCGGGGGTCGGGATGACGTGGGATCGGCCACGCTACCAGCGTCCCTCGAGCTGGCCGAAGGCGCGGTCGAGCGCCTCGCGGGCGACCTCCGGCGGGAAGCAGGTGACGAGCTCGAGCGCCTCGTCGACGCTCCCGCCGTCGATCCGCGCCCGCCGTGCCGCCTCCGCCACCGCCGCGATGTCGGCGAGCTGCGCCTCCACGAACGAGCGGTCCGTGACGTCGCCGTGGCCCGGCACGACCGTGCCGAACGGCAGGTCCAGCAGCCGCGCCAGCGTCTCGGGCCAGTCGAGCGGGAACGAGTCGCCGAAGGACGGGGGCGCCCCGACCTCGACGAGGTCGCCCGCGAAGACGAGCCCGGCGTCGGGCACCTGGATCACGATGTCGTTGTCGGTGTGGCCGCGGCCCAGGTGGGCGAGCTCGACCCGGCGGCCGCCGACGAGGAGTCGGGCCGTCTCGTCGAACGTCCGGTCGGGCGGATCGATGACGAGGTCGTCGAGCTCCCCGACGAGCTCCGGGATGCCCGCCGCGACGCGGGCCCGCATCGCCCCGCCCGACTCGCGCAGGACCTCGGCGCAGCGGCGATGCCCCCAGATCGGGGCCGGCCGGAAGCGCCCGTTGCCGAAGGTATGGTCCCAGTGGTGGTGGGTGTCGACGACGACGAGCGGCGCCGCGGTCACCGCCCGGATCTCCCCGAGCAGCTCGTCGGCGAGGCGGGGCGAGCTGCGCGTGTCGATGACGAGCGCCTCGCCGTCGCCCAGGACGAGGCCGATGGTCTGATCGAGGAAGGCGTAGCGCCGGACGAGGACGCCGTCAGCGATCTCCGCCCAGGGCGAGGAGCCGGTCATGCGCGCGAGGCGACGGTCACGGGGCCGCCGCCTCGACCCGCAGCGTCACCTCGTTCGCCGCCCCGTCCACGATCCGCCAGGCGCGGACGCCGGGCAGCCCCGTCGACGGGTCCGCCTCGGAGTCGGCGAGCGAGACGAGCAGGTACAGCGCGTCGGGGTAGAAGGCGAGGCCGAGATCGGTCGGCGAGGGTCGGGCCGGCGAGCGGACGTGCGAGTGGACGATGCCCCAGATCGCCTGGTCCGCCTCGTCCACGGCGAGCGAGACCCGCAACAGGTCGTCGGGGTGGATCTCGTAGCGATACGGGGAGGCGGCCGCGTTGCGCGTCGGCACGAAGCGCAGCGCGCGGCCTGCGTCCGCCGCCGGCGCGGAGCCGACGATGAGGCCGCAGGCCTCGTTCGGGTACTCCGCCCGGGCGTGCTCGATCAGCGCGTCGCGGATGGCGGGGGGCAGCACGACCGAGGACGGCCCCGGATGCGGCGAGGGTTCGGCGTCGGCGGCCGAGGCCGCCCCCGCCGGCTCGGGGGCCGCGGCGTCGCCGACGGCCCTGCTCACCACCAGTTCACCCCGCCCTCGAGGTCGTCCTCCATCTCGTCGAGGTCGCGGTTCCACGTCCCGGCCGAGAGGTACTTCCAACCCCCGTCGGGGAGCAGCGCGACGATCGTCCCCGTGTCCAGCTGGCTGGCGAGGCGGGCCGCCGCGACGAGCACCGCTCCGGACGAGGGCCCGGCGAAGATCCCCTCGCGGAAGGTGAGCTCGCGCAGGGCCGCGACCGCGTCGCGGTTCCGGACGAGCAGCTTCCCGTCGAGCAGCGACGGGTCGAAGATCTCGGGCACGAAACCCTCGTCGAGGGAGCGCAGCCCCTGGACGTTCTCGCCCGGCATCGGCTCGGCGGCGTAGATCCGCACCCCCGGCCGGTGCTCCCGCAGGTAGCGCCCCGCACCCATCAGCGTCCCGCCCGTCCCGAGGCCGGCCACGAAGACGTCGACCTCGGGGCAGTCGGCCAGGATCTCCGGCCCGGTCGTCTCGTAGTGGGCGAGCGGGTTGGCCGGGTTGCCGTACTGGTACGGCATGACGAACCGCTCGTCGCGGGCGACGAGGTGCTTGGCCAGGGCGATCGCGCCGTTCGAGCCGAGCTCGCCCGGCGAGTCGATGACCTCGGCGCCGAAGAGGGCGGCCATCTGGCGGCGCTCGTTCGTGACGTTGTCGGGCATGACCAGCGCGACCCGGTAGCCCTTGCGCCGGCCGATCATGGCCAGGGCGATGCCGGTGTTGCCCGAGGTCGGCTCCAGGATGATCGAGTCGGCCGTGAGCAGGCCGCGCCGCTCGAGGTCCTCGACCAGGTACTTCGCCGCCCGGTCCTTGACTGACCCGGTCGGGTTGTACATCTCGAGCTTGGCGAAGATGCGGACCGCCGGGTTCGGCGACATCCGGGGGATCTCCACGAGCGGCGTGTGGCCGATGGCGTCGAGGATGTCCTCGTAGCGCCCGCCGTGGGGCGGCTGGTCGTCGTGAGGATGCCCCGCGAGCTCGGCCGGGGCGGCCGGCCTGACGGCGGCCCCGGATCGCGGCCGCGCGGCCCGGGGCGCGCTCCGGGCGAGGGCGTTCATCCCGCGCCGCCGGCCATCGCCGGCAGGATCACGACGGTGTCGCGCGCCTCGACCGGCGTCGCGAGCTCCTTGAGGTAGCGGATGTCCTGGTCGTTCAGGTAGACGTTGACGAAGCGGTTGAGCTCGCCCTCGTCGGTCAGCAGCTGCGTCCGCAGGTTGGGGTAGCGGCCGACCAGGTCGGTCAGCACCTCGCCGACGGTCGCGCCGTCGACCTCGACCTCCTTGTTGTGGCCGGCGGCAGGCCGCAGCACCGGCGGGATGCGGACCGTGCTCATCGGGCGCCCGTCGCGCCGAGGGCGAACGGCTCGCTGACCGCGATCGAGGAGACCGCCGGCACGGGCAGCGGGTGACCGGCCGCGCGGGCATCCCGGGCCGCGTCGGAGCAGACGGGGCAGGCCGGGTCGCGGCGCAGCTTGAGCTCCGTGAACGAGGCGTCCAGGGCATCGAAGAGGAGCAGCCGCCCCGCCAGGGAGTCGCCGACGCCGAGCAGGAGCTTGAGCGTCTCGTTCGTCTGGAGCAGGCCCATGATGCCGGGCACGACCCCGAGCACCCCCGCGACCGAGCAACCCGGCGCGAGCTCCGGCGGCGGCGGCGTCGGGTAGAGGCAGCGGTAGCACGGCCCGGCGTCCGGCTGGAAGACGGTCAGCTGGCCCTCGAAACGGAAGACGCTGGCGTGGACGACGGGGATGCCGGCAGCCACCGCCGCGTCGTTCAGGACGTAGCGCGTGTCGAAGGTGTCCGTCCCGTCGAGGACGACGTCGTAGCCGGCGACGAGCCGCTCCACGTTCGAGGCGTCGAGCACCTCCTCGTGGAGGACCACGTTCACCTCGGGATTGAGCGCGTTGATCGCCTGGCGGGCCGACTCCGTCTTCTTCTGGCCGACCCGGTCGGTCGTGTGGATGACCTGGCGCTGGAGGTTCGAGAGGTCGACGGTGTCGAAGTCGACGATGCCGAGGGTGCCGACGCCGGCGGCGGCGAGGTAGAGCGCGGCCGGTGCGCCCAGGCCCCCGGCGCCGATGAGCAGCACCTTCGAGTCGAGCAGCCGCTGCTGGCCCTCCTGGCCGACCTCGGGGATGAGCAGGTGCCGGCTGTAGCGCTGGCGCTGCTCGGGGCTGAAGCTGACGGGCGTCTGCCAGGGCAGGCCCTGCGCCTTCCAGGCCCGGAAGCCGCCGGCCATCGAGGCCACGTCGGTGTAGCCGAGCTCGGCGAGGGTCCGGGCTGCGAAGAGCGAGCGGATGCCCTCGGCGCAATAGGTGACGATCGGCCGGCCGCGGTCCGGCACCTCCGTCTCGACGAGCTGCTCGAGGTAGCCGCGCGAGAGGTGGCGGGCGCCGGGCAGGAAGCCCTGCTCCCACTCGCTGTCCTCGCGGACGTCGATGAGGACCGTCTCGGGGCGTGACTCGCGGGCGAGGTCGACCTCGAGCGGGCTCACCTCGCGGACGGCGGCCCGCAGGTCGCGGAGGGTCTCGGCGTAGGACTTCGGCATGGCTGGGGACTCCGGGGGGGACGACGGGACCGAGCGGTCGACTCGGACGGGGCGGGAACGGCCTGCTCGACCGGCTCTTCGGCCGAGGCGGTAAGGCGGACGGAGGAGGGGCCGGCGGCGTCAGGCCGGCCGACGACACCTGCAGCGGCCCGGGGACGGGGCGCGCATCTCAGGCCTCGGCGGGTGAGCCGTCGCCGGCCGGCACGACCGAGCCGTCGGGTCGGTCCGCGGCGCGCTCGGCGAGGGCGTGGGCGACGGTGTCGAGCGAGAGCAGAGCGCACTTGAGGCGGGCCGGGCTGATCTCGATGCCGAGCAGGTCGATCAGGTCGTCGGGGGTCATCGCCTCGACCTCGGCGACCGACCTGCCCTTGATCTCGTCGGTCAGCAGCGAGGCGCTGGCCTGGCTGATGGCGCAGCCGCGCCCGGTGAAGGCGACCTCCTCGACCTTCCCGTCGCGGATCCCCAGCATCATCGTGATCCGGTCGCCGCACAGCGGGTTGTTGCCCTCGTAGGAGGCGTCGGGCGACTCCAGGGTCCCGAAGTTGTGGGGTCGCCGGTAGTGCTCGAGGATGTAGTCGCGGTAGAGGTCGTCCATCAGGGGCACAGGATAGCGGAGGACGGAACGGCGGCCGGGGTGGCCACGCTCGGCAGGGTCACTCGGAGCGGGCTCAGCGGCCGAAGATGCGGACCACCTCGCGGAGGCCCTCGACGAGCGCGTCGACGTCCTCGCGGGTGCTGTAGACGTTGAAGCTCGCCCGGACGGTCGCCGAGAGGTCGAGCCGCTCGTGGAGCGGCATCGTGCAATGGTGGCCGGCGCGGATGTCGACGGCGTGGCGGTCCAGGATCTGGGCCACGTCGTGGGGATGCACGTCCGGCAGGTTGAAGGCCACGACGCCGCCCCGCTGCTCGGCCGGCGGTCCGTAGAGCTCGATGCCCGGGATCTCGCGGCGGAGCGTCTCCAGGGCGTAGCGGGTCAGCTCGAGCTCGTGGGCGCGGACCGCGTCCATGCCGAGCGCCGAGAGGTAGTCCACGGCCGCGCCAAGGCCGATCGCGGCCGCCGCGTCGGGCGTGCCCGCCTCGAACTTCCAGGGGATGTCGTTGAAGCTCGAGCGGCGCAGGTGGACCTCCCGGATCATGTCGCCGCCGGCCAGGAACGGCGGCATCGCCTCCAGCAGCTCCCGCCGGCCCCAGAGGCCGCCGGAGCCCATCGGGGCCAGCATCTTGTGGCCGCTGAAGGCGTAGAAGTCGCAGCCGATCTCGGCCACGTCCACCGCCACGTGCGGCGCCGCCTGGGCCCCGTCGATCAGGACGAGGGCGCCGGCGGCGTGGGCCAGCTCCGTCATCTCGCGGACGGGATTGATCGTGCCGAGCGTGTTGGAGACGTGGGTGAAGGCGACGAGCTTCGGCTTGAGGCGCAGGAGGACCTCGAAGACGTCGAGGCGGAGCAGGCCGTCGTCCGTGATCGGGATGAACTCCAGGTCGCCGTCGACCTCCTGGACCAGGAGCTGCCACGGCACGAGGTTGGCGTGGTGCTCCATCTCGGTCAGGACGATGGCGTCGCCCCGGCCGATGTTGTGGCGGCCCCAGGCGTAGGCGACGAGGTTGATCGCCTCGGTCGCGTTGCGGACGAAGACGAGCTCGTGGGGGTCCGGCGCGCCGATGAAGCGGGCGACCTTCTCGCGGGCACCCTCGTAGAGCGCGGTGGCGTGCTCGCCGAGCTCGTAGATGCCGCGGTGGACGTTGGCATTCTCGGACCGGTTGAAGCGGTCCACGGCGTCGATGACGGTCGTCGGCTTCTGGCTCGTGGCAGCCGAATCGAGGTAGACAAGCGGTCGCCCGTGGCTCGTCGTCGAGAGGATCGGGAAGTCGGCCCGGACGGCGTGCGGATCGAAGCCACGGTGCACCGGCGCCGCGGACTCGGCGGTGCGCGGGGTCGTGCCCGTCTCGGTGATCGGCTGGGCCATCGTCTCGGCCATCCTCGTCCTCGCCCGGGGTCAGGCCCGCTGGGCGGCCTCCGCTGCGAGCGCCGGCTCGGGCGCTTCGTCGCCGGCGTCCACGTCGAATCCCGCCGCCCGGAGGATCGGTGCGTAGCCCTCCTCCTCGAGACGCAGGGCGAGGTCGCGGCCGCCGCTCGTCAGGATGCGGCCTGCCGCCAGGACGTGCACGACGTCCGGCTTGATGTAGTTGAGCAGGCGCTGGTAGTGGGTGATGAGGAGCACCCCGAGCGAGGGGTTGAGCATGGCGTTGACGCCCTCGGCCACGATCCGCAGCGCGTCTATGTCGAGCCCGGAATCCGTCTCGTCGAGGATGGCCATCTCCGGCTCGAGGACGGCCATCTGGAGCATCTCCAGGCGCTTCTTCTCGCCGCCCGAGAAACCCTCGTTGACGTAGCGGGTCGCGAACGCCTCGTCCATCTTGAGCAGGGCGAACTTCTCGCGCATCCGTCGGCGGAACTCGCCCATCGGGATGCCGCCCCGCATCGGGTCGGTCGGGTCGATGGCGGGGTCGGGGGTGAGACCGGCGCGGCGGGCGTTGATCGCCGAGCGCAGGAAGCTCGCGACCGACAGGCCGGGGATGGCGGTCGGGTACTGGAAGGCGAGGAAGAGCCCGAGGCGGGCGCGCTTGTCGGCGCTCAGCTTGAGCAGGTCGTGGCCCTTCCACTCCACGCTGCCGCCCTTGATGACGTAGGCGGGATGGCCCATCAGGGCGTAGGCGAGCGTCGTCTTACCCGAACCGTTGGGGCCCATGATCGCGTGGACCTCGCCCTGGCGGACGGTCAGGTCGATGCCCTGGAGGATCTCCCGATCGGGGTTCGCCGCGGGCGCCACCCGCAGGCCGCGGATGACGAGCTGCTCGGCGGACTGCTCGCCGCCGCCGGCCGCGGCGGCGGTCGGCTCGCTGGTCTCGGTGCGCTGCTCGGTCACGTCGGGTTCGAAGCTCCTGTGGGTCGCCCGCTGGCGGGGGGCGACGGGGGTCGCGGGTCGGTCAGGCGTCGAGGGTCGTCGGTACGACCGCGATGCGCTCGGCCAGCGCGGGGACGGGCAGGCCGGCGGGGATCGGCGGGACGAGGTCGGCCAGGGTCATCGAGTCGAGGGCGCCCGAGATGGCGTCGCGGACGCGGACCCACAGGACGTTGACCGTGCAGCGTCCCGTGCGGTCGCAGGTCGTGGCGTGCTCGGGGTCCACGCTCGCGCAGATCATCGGCGCGATGGGCCCCTCGAGGGCGCGCAGGATCTCCCCCATCGGGATGGTCTCGGGCGGGCGGGCCAGCTCGTAGCCGCCCCGGGCGCCGCGCGTGCTCACGACGAGGCCGGCGTCGCGCAGGTTCACGACGAGCTGCTCGAGGTAGGCCCGCGGGAGGTCCTCGTCCTCGGCGATCTCGGTCAGCGAGGCGGGCCCGCTGCCGTAGCGCCGGCCAAGCTGGGCCATCAGGCGGACGCC
>DASVYJ010000003.1:0-3612 GCA_036392215.1 Candidatus Limnocylindrales bacterium
CCAGGCCGGCCGGCTCGGCACGATCCCCGCGGTCTCGGCCGGCCCGTCGGTGCACAACACCCCGACGACGGTCGTCGAGTCCGGGCAGGACGGCCCCGCCGGCGCCTGAACCGCCGCCCGACGCGCGGCGCCCCCGCCCGGGACGAGGACGGGGGGCGCCTGACGCGGGCATCCTGACGATCCCGCTGCGGCAACGCCTGGCCGCGGCCCGCTAGCGAGGCGAGGCAGCGGGTCCGAGCGTGTCGGTGCGTTCGGACGGGCGGTCGGTGAGGGCGCGGTCAGTCATGGCCGCCCGTCCCCGAGCCCTCGCCGCCCGATCCGGAGCCGGACCACTGGCCGTCGCCATCCGTCCGCGTCGCGGGTCCCGTCCCGGGCACCGTCTGCGAGTCGCCCTCGGTCGGCTCGGCCTTCTCCGTGGGCTCCGCTCGCTCGGTCCCGTCGGGCGTCTCGGTCGGCTCGGGCGTCTCCGTCGCTTCGGGCGTCTCGGTCGGCTCGGCCGTCTCGGCAGCCTGTGGGGCTTCGGTCGCCTCGGGGGTCTCCCTCGCCTCGGGCGTCTCCGTCGGCTCGGCCGTCTCGGTCGGTTCGGCCGTCTCGGCGACCTGCGTCGGGCCGAAGGCCGGGAAGCTCGCGAGCTCCGGCAAGCCGCCGTGGGCGGCGACGGACCCGGCGCCGATGACGATGATGGCGATGCCGGCGACGGCGGCGGCCATCCGGGGACGGAAACGGCTGGGCGCGTGCATCGTGACCTCCGGTCGTGCGCCCCCTCCCGGGACGCTCACTCCATCGAGCGCTCCGGGGCGCCCACGGTTTCGTCTGCTGGACAGTACCTTGGAGGCATCCCGGCCTACCCGTCCGGCCCTGCCCGGCCGCGTGTCGATTCCGGCTCTCCTCGGACGTCGATCGGTTGGAGGCGGCTGCGCGGCCGCCCGAGCCGAAGGAGCGTCCTCCATGTCCAAGTACCTTCTGGCCTACCACGGCGGCGGCATGCCCTCCTCTCCCGAGGAGCAGCAGCGCGTCCTCGGTGCGTGGGAAGCCTGGTTCGGCCGGCTCGGCGCCGCGGTCGCCGATCCCGGGAATCCGTGCGGCGCCGCGCGGACCATCGCCGCCGATGGCTCGATCAGCGACGGGCGGCCGTCCGTGAGCGGCTACTCGGTGATCGAGGCGACCAGCCTCGACGAGGCGGTCCGGCTCGCCAAGGACTGCCCGGTCCTGCAGAGCGGGGCGTCGATCGAGGTCCTGGAGACCGTGCCCGCGATGTAGCGGGAGTCGGCGGGCGCCGTGGAGTGTGCGCGGGTTGCGGCGGGCGGCGGCGACACGCCCCCGTCGAACCCCCGCCAGCCGTCAGGCCGATGCCGTCACCAGCTCGGCGCCCTGCTCGGGCAGGCCCGCCCGCGCCTGGCGCATGAGCTCCAGGACGGCCCGCGCCTCGGGGATCGACTCGAGCAGGACGTGCCCCCCGACGAGTGACGGCGCCCAGCGCTCGAGGCGGCGCAGGAGCTCGCCGCGCCCCCGGACCGACGATGCGGCAACGATCGACCCGTACCCGCCGCCCTCGAGCCGCAGCTCGAGGGCGGCGAGGTCCGCGAGCCGGACGTCACGGCACGCCCCGCGGCCGTCGATCAGCAGCCGGCGGGTCGTCACCGTGTACACCGTGGCCGGCGGCCGGCCGCGGGACGTCGCGAGCCGCCAGGCGATCGGCAGGACCGCACCGAGCAGGACCATCGCCACGAGCACCGCGACGGTGAAACCGAGGAAGCGGTCGAGCCCGCCATAGACCATGATCGGGACGAAGCCGGCCGCGAGCGCGAGCACGAACGCGGCGCGCGCGACGGCGTAGCGGCGCAGGACGCGGCCGGGCTCGGGCGAGCCACGCCACAGGATCCGCTCGTCGGCGAGGGACGACGGATCGATCTCGGACCGCAGGCGCGTGCCCATCGCGCTCGACATCGTAGCGGCGGCGGCAGGGCGGGGAGGCCCGCAATCTGCATCGGATGCCGACATCCGACGTGGTCGGCGGCCCACTCAGGTCGAGTCGTCAGCTTCGCGCGTCCGACGCACGAGACCGACGAGGCGGATGTCGGGCCGCTGCAGGGCCCGCTCGACCGCGACGGGGGACGGCCTCGGCGACGGCGGGCCGGCCGCGGACTCGTCGCTTGTCCGCATGGCATGCAGGACGGCGGTCCGCCCCGCGCGGACCCTCCCCCCGCGCGCGAGCGCGTCAGGCGATCTCGAGCCGGTCCCTGCCCGCCGCCTTCGCCTCGTAGAGCGCCGCGTCGGCCTTCGCCAGGAGCGCCTCGGGCGATTCCGCGTCCTCGACCCGGTAGACCGTCCCGCCCAGGCTCACCGTCACGCGGACCCGCTGCTCCCCCTCGACCACGGCCGTCTCGCGGACCGCGCGGCGGATCCGCTCCCCCACCTCGGCCACGTCCGCCGGCCCGGCCCCGGGGAGCAGCACCAGGAACTCCTCGCCGCCGTACCGCGCCAGCACGTCGCCCTCGCGGATCACCCGCCGACACGCCCCGGCCACGGCCCGCAGCACCCGGTCGCCTACAAGGTGGCCGTACGTGTCGTTGACCGCCTTGAAGTGGTCCAGGTCGAGCATGAGGATCCCGAGCGGCCCCTCCGCCCGCACGGCCCGCGAGAACTCCTCGCGCAGGCGGGCCAGGCCGAAGCGCCGGTTGTACGCCTCCGTCAGCGGGTCGACCGCCGCCAGCCGCTCGAGCCGGTCGTGGGCCAGGGCGTTGTTGACGGCGAGGCCCAGGTCCGAGCGGAACTGGTCGATGAGCTGCGTCGCGTCCGAGTCGAAGGTCGAGCCCGTGGCGAGCACGATCGCGCCGAGCGGCACGCTCTTGAAGGCGACCGGCGCGACGACGATCTCGCGCGGCGGCTGGCCCAGCAGGAGCGAGTCGATGACGACCTCGGGCACCGGGACGCGCAGGTGCTCGCAGCGGCCGGTCCGCAGGACGCGGCGGACGTGGTCGCTCTCGGCGAGCCCGTCGGTGGTCCGCAGGCCATGCATCGCCAGCGGCTCCGGCCGATCCTCGCGGGCGACGAGGATCGCGCCCGCCTCCGCCGTCGTGTGGCGCAGCAGACCCTCGAGCGCGGCCTCCGCCAGCCGCTCGAGCTCGAACTCGCTCGACAGCACGCGGCTGAAGTCGCGCATCGCGTTCTCCACGGCGTGGCTCCGCGACAGCGTCCCGATCAGCCGGTTGAACGCGGCCGCGCTGTCGCCGACCTCGTCGTCCGAGTCGACCGGCAGGGCGCAGGTCGCCGGATCGCAGCTGCTCCAGTCGTGGCTGAAGACCGCTTCGGCGAGGCGGCCCTCGACCGTGCCCATGCGGTCGGCGAGCAGGCGCAGGCGACGCCCGACGACGAGCCGTGAGAGGCCGAAGTTGACCGCGCCCACGACGAGGCCGGCACCGACGGTCATGACGAAGAACCCGGGCGCGAGCACGCGCTCGGCCGGCAGGCCCACGGCCAGGCAGAACGGTGGGAACAGGACGCCGATGAGAAGGCCGAACCCGACCATCCAGATGGCCAGGTCGTCGAAGACTCGGGCAGTGAGGCGCGGCATGGAGCGGCTCCGGTCACGGGCATGACGGGACGCTCGGC
>DASVYJ010000004.1:0-16606 GCA_036392215.1 Candidatus Limnocylindrales bacterium
CCACCACAGCATCACCGGCAGATCGTGGATGAGGAGCGGCACGACGATGGCCCCGAGGTGGCGGCCCGTCTCCCCGCCGGCGGTGACGTAGATCATCTCGGCGCACGTCTCGGCCATGCCCGGCGCGGGCAGGACGCAGTGGGCCTCGATCTGGGCGTCGAGCCAGGGCGGTCCGTCCGGGTCGGCGGTCGCGAGGATGATCGAGCGCGACGGGTGGCGACCGGCCATCAGGGCGATCGTCGCCGCGGCGCGCACGCCGGTCTCGGGTCGGCGAGCGACGACGACGAGGTTGAGGACGCTGGTCCGCGCAGCGACGTGCCGCTCGCCACCGGCCCCGACCACCTCGGCCATGCCCGGCGTCGTCCAGATGCGGCTCAGCTCGCGCTCGATCTGCTCGATGCTGTGGGCCCGCGACGACCAGCGCTGCACGGGCTGGGCGGCGAGGCCGCCGGTCTCGGCGAGCGCTCCGACGAGGTTCGTGCCCGCCTGGCGGGCCGCGCTCGTCAGGTCGCCGTCCCGTTCGGCTGCCGTCGCCGGACCGGCGTCCGCGGCACCCTCGGCGGCCGCGCCCGCGGGGCGGTCCTCGCCGCCGCTCAGATCCGTCGCCACCGCCGCCCGTCGCGCTGGATGAGCATGTCGGCGGCCTCCGGACCCCAGGTCCCCGCCGCGTAGTTCGGGAAGTCCGGCACCGCCGAATCCGCCCACGTGTCGATGATCGGGGTGACGATGTCCCAGGCCTCCTCGACCTCGTCGGCCCGGGTGAAGAGCGAGGCGTCGCCGAGCAGCGCGTCGAGGATGAGCGTCTCGTACGCGTCGGGGCTGTCGACGACGAAGGTCGAGCCGTAGGTGAAGTCCATGTTCACCGAGCGGACGTCGAGGCCGAGGCCGGGGACCTTGGCTGCGAAGCGCAGCAGGATGCCCTCGTCGGGCTGGATCCGCATCGCCAGCAGGTTCGGCTCGGGATCCGTCGAGGAGTGCTGGAAGAGGCGGTGGGGGACCTCCTTGAACTGGACCGCGATCTCGGTCGCCCGCTTCGGCAGCCGCTTGCCCGTCCGCAGGTAGAACGGGACGCCGCCCCAGCGCCAGTCGTCGATCGTCAGCCGGGCGGCCACGAACGTCTCGGTCTCCGAGCGCGGGTCGACCTCGGGCTCCTGGCGATAGCCAGGCACGGGCTCCGCATTGACCCAGCCGGGCCCGTACTGGCCGCGGACCACGTCGTGGCGGACGTCGTCCCGGCGCAGGTGGGTGATCGCCCGCAGGACTTTGACCTTCTCGTCGCGCAGCGCGTCCGCCTCGAAGGCGGCGGGCGGCTCCATCGCCACGAGCGTGGTCAGCTGGAGGAGGTGGTTCTGGACGATGTCACGGATCGCCCCGGTCTCCTCGTAGAAGGCCCCCCGGCCCTCGACCCCGAGCGATTCGGCCACCGTGATCTGCACGTGGTCGACGTAGCGGCGGTTCCAGATCGGCTCGAAGATGCCGTTCCCGAAGCGGAAGACGAGGATGTTGCGGACCGTCTCCTTGCCCAGGTAGTGGTCGATGCGGTAGACCTGCGACTCGCGGAAGACCTTGCCCACCTCGCGGTTCAGGCGGGTCGCCGAGTCCAGGTCGCGGCCGAACGGTTTCTCGATGATGATCCGCCGCCAGCCTGCTCCGTGGACCTCGTGATCGAGTCCCACCCGCCCGATCTGGTGGATGATCTCCGTCACCTGCGAGGGCTGCGTGGCGAGGTAGAAGAGCCGATCGCCGTTCGTGCCCCAGGCCTCGTCGATCGCGTCGAGCCGCTCCGAGAGCCGGTCATAGCCGGCGTCGTCGCCGAAGTCGAGCTGCTGGTAGGAGATCCGCTTGGCGAGCTCCGCCCAGGCCGTCTCGTCGAGCGGCAGCACCCGCGAGTACTGCTCGAGCGTCTTGCGGACCTCCTCGCGGAACGACTCGTCGGTGTACGGCCGGCGGGCCACGCCGAGGACGGCGAACTCGTGGGGCAGCAGGTTCGTCCGCCAGAGCTGGTAGATCGCGGGCAGGACCTTGCGATGGGCGAGGTCGCCCGTGGCCCCGAAGAGGACGAAGCAGGACGGGTCCGGGACGCGCTCGAGGCGGAGGCCCTCGCGGAGCGGGTTGGGGACGCTGCCGGGGGCGAGCCGGCGGCGGGAGGCGGCGCGAGCCTCGCGCAGCTCGCGCATCGTGCGGGGGAGCGGTGCCGTCGAGCGGACGGCGGTGCCGCGGCGGCCGGGACGCGATGGCGCGGTCGTGGCGGGCTCCTTACTCGGTCTTCACGGCGTGGCCGCCGAACTCGTTGCGGAGCGCGGCCAGCACCTTGGCCCCGTAGCTCTCGTCCTGGCGGGAGCGGAAGCGCTGGATGAGCGAGAGGGTGATGACCGGCGCCGGGACGTCGTGGTCGATGGCCTCCTGGACCGTCCAGCGGCCTTCACCGGAGTCGGCTACCCAGCCCTTGAGGTGGCCCAGGTCCTGGTCGGGGGCGAGGGCCGAGGCGAGCAGCTCGAGGAGCCAGGAGCGGACGACGGAGCCCTGGCCCCACAGGTTCGCGATGGCCGCCAGGTCGAGCTTGTAGTCGCTCGCGTGGAGGACCTCGAAGCCCTCGGCGTAGGCCTCCATCAGGCCGTACTCGATGCCGTTGTGGACCATCTTCACGTAGTGGCCCGCACCCGGGCCGCCGACGTGGAGGTAGCCGTTCTCGGGCGCCAGCGAGCGGAAGATGGGCTCGAGGCGCTGGACGGGCTCGGCCTCCCCGCCGACCATCAGGCAGTAGCCGACCTTGAGGCCCCAGATGCCGCCGGAGACCCCCGCGTCGATGAAGTGGAGGCCCTTCGCGGCGACCTTCTCGTGCCGCCGGGCCGAGTCGTGGAAGTTCGAGTTGCCGCCGTCGACGATGGTGTCGCCGGGCGAGAGGCGGGCCATGAGGTCGTCGATCTGGGCCTCCGTCGCGTCGCCGGCCGGGACCATGATCCAGACCGCGCGGGGCGCCTGGAGCTTGCCGATGAGCTCGTCGAGCGAGAAGGCGGGCTCGGCGCCCTCGGTCGCGATCTCGCGCGTCTTCTCCGGCGAGCGGTTGTAGGCGACGACGCGGTGGCCGTCCCGGAGCAGCCGGCGGACCATGTTGGCGCCCATCCGGCCGAGACCGATGAAGCCGATCTCCATGGGCGAGGCGGTCGTCATCGTGTCATCCCTCCGTCAGGGCGGCGTCGAGGGCGCGGTCCAGGGCGGCCAGGCCCGCGTCCGGGTCGGGGCCGAGGTGCACGCGCAGGACCGGCAGGTCGTGGGCCTCGAGCGCCTGGAGGTCACCGGCTGCCTGGGCGTCGATGAGCTGGCCGAAGGTGTAGGGCTGGCCGGGGATCGGCCGGTCGACCGGATGGTCAGCGGTCAGCTGCAGGAAGCAGCCGATCGGCGCGCCGCCCTTGTGGAGCTGGCCGGTCGAGTGGAGGAAGCGCGGGCCGTACCCGACGGTCGTCGCCCGCTTCGTCCGATCGCGGACGAGCGTGCGGAGCGCGGTGAGGGCCTCGGTCCGGGCCTCCGTCGGGGCGATGTACGCCTGGATCGCGAGGTAGCCGGCGGGACGCAGCCGCGCGAGATGGCGGCGCAGCTCCCCGACGAGGTCACCCGGCCCCGCGGAGAGTCGCAGGGCGGTGTCGCCGTGGAGGATCAGGCCGTCACCGCTGGCGAGCGGCGCATCGCGTTCCGTCCCGCCCCGGCCGAGGTCGCCGAGGACGGCGCGCGTGTTGTGCTTCGACTCCTCGACGTTCGGCTGGTCGAAGGCGTCGATGCCCAGGACGGCCCCGGCGAAGGCGGTCGCCACCTCCCAGCGGACGAACTCCGCGCCCAGGTCGATCGGGTCGTCGAGGCCGATCCGGATGACGGGGTGGCCGGCCGCCTCGAGCCGCTCGAGGAGCGCGTCCGCCGCCTCGCCGCTCGGCGTAGCCGGCCCGGCCGAGCCCTGGAGAGCGAGCCGGACGAAGACGCGGTCGTCGCCATAGACCTCCGGGCGGCCGAGCGGCTCGCGATCCACTGGCACGATCCCGACGCCCTGCTTGCCGGTGCTCTCGGCGAGGAGCTGCTCGGCCCAGGCCCCGAAGCTGGCGATCTCGGGGTCGGCCACGAAGGTCAGCTTGTCGCGGCCGTCGCGGGCGAGGGTCCCGACGGCCAGCCCGAGGGCCAGCCCGGGATTGCGGGCCGGATCGGGCTCGCTGCAGTCGGCCAGCATGACGAGGGCCCGCGAGAGGAGCGCGTCGAGGTCGATGCCGAGCAGCGAGGCGGGCACGACGCCCACGTAGGTCAGGGCGGAGTAGCGGCCGCCGATGTCCGGCGGGTTGAGGAACACCTCGCGCAGCGAGTCGTGGTGCGGGATCGCCCGCAGGCTCGCCTCGGGGTCGGTGATCGCGACCATGAGCTCCCCCGGCTGCTCGCCGCGCGGCGCCCGGCGCTCGCGCAGCGCTCGCTCCACGCGGCCCCACGCGTCGGCCTGGAAGGCGAGGGTCTCGGCGGTCGTGCCGGACTTGGTCGAGACGATGAAGAGCGTCGCCAGCGGGTCCAGGTCGTCTACGGCCGCGGCGACGGCGGCCGGATCGGTCGAGTCGAGGACGCGCACGGGGAGCCAGCCCTCGACCGTCCCGAAGACGGTCGCCAGGACGTCGGGGGCAAGGCTGCTGCCGCCCATGCCACCCAGGACCGCCGCCGTGAAGCCCGCTTCCCGGATACCCTCGCCGAACGCCTCCAGCGAGACGGTCCGCTCGGCGAACGCGGCCGGAGCATCGAGCCAGCCGAGGCGCTCGGCGATGCCGGCCTGGACCGCCGGGTCGTCGGACCAGAGGGTGGGGTCGCGCTCCATCAGACGCTCGGCCCAGCGCTGCTCCCGGGCCCGCCGGAGGGCGTCGCTGAAGGATGCCTCGACGCCTGCCGTGCCCGGCCGGAAGTCGAGGACGGCCGAGGCCGGGGAGGCTGGGTCGGTCATGGGTGCACCCCTTCCGCAGGCTGACCGGAGGTCGAGGGAGACGCGGAATCGGCCGAGCCGGGCTCGGCAAGGCCGCGAGCCGCTGCTTCGATCGCGGCGACCTTGGCAACCCGCCGGCGATGGCGCGGCTCGGCGCTGAAGCGGGCGTCGAGGTAGGCCCGGCAGAGATCGACGGCGAGCTCGGGGCCGATCACCCGGGCGCCCAGGCAGAGCACGTTCATGTCGTCGTGCTCCACGCCCTGGTGCGCGGAGTACGTGTCGTGGCAGACCGAGGCCCGGATGCCCGGCATCTTGCAGGCGGCCACGGCGGCCCCGACGCCGCTGCCGCAGATGAGGATCCCGCGCTCGACGCCGCCGCCGGCGACGGCCTCGCCGATGGCCCTCGCGTAGTCGGGATAGTCGTCGGTAGGGTCCGTGCCGTCGCCGCCCAGGTCCACGAGCTCGTGGCCGAGGGCGGCGAGGCGGACGAGGAGCTCGGCCTTGAGGCCGGCGCCTCCGTGATCGGCAGCGAGGGCGACGCGCATGGTGGCGTCAGTCGTGGCCGGGATCGCTGGACGGCGTCCGGTCGACGCCGGAGCCGGCCGCGGCGCCCTGGCGCTGCGCCTGCGCCTGCACCGACCCCTCGCCGGCCGGGGCCCGCTCGGCCCGCGGTCCGTGGGCGGCACCCGTCGCGGGCAGGTGCCCGGGGACGAGGGTCGGGACGCGGCCGTGGAAGCCGTCCCGGACGACCTTGCGGCCGATCTCGATGACGCGCTCGACGGTGAAGCCATAGCGCTGCATGATCTCGGGCCCGGGCGCCGACGAGCCGAAGTGGTCGAGGCCCATGACGGCGCCCTCGTCGCCGACCCAGCGCTCCCAGCCAAGCGGGCTGCCGACCTCGATGGAGACGCGCGCGCGGACCGCCGCCGGCAGGACGCGCTCGCGGTACGCCTCGTCCTGCTCCTCGAACAGCTCCCAGCAGGGCAGGCTCACGACGCGGGTGGCGATGCCCTCGCCCTCGAGCTGCTCCGCCGCGCCCATGGCCAGCTGGAGCTCCGACCCGGTCGCCAGAAGGATGAGGTCGGGCTGGGCCGCTCGTCGGCCGTCGCCCGCCGCGCCGCCCTCGCTCGTCCGGGCGCCGGCCTCGCGCAAGACGTAGCCGCCCCGGGCCACCCCCTGGCGAGCCTTCTCGGCCGTGCCGGCGAGGGTCGGCAGCTTCTGCCGGGTCAACGACAGGCCGACCGGTCCGCCCCGCCGCTGGACCGCGCAGGCCCAGGCCGCCGCCGTCTCGTTGGCATCGCCGGGCCGCATGAACCAGAGGTTCGGCATCGCCCGCAGCGCCGCGTAGTGCTCGACCGGCTGATGCGTCGGGCCGTCCTCGCCGAGGCCCACCGAGTCGTGGGTCCAGACGTACAGGACGTGCAGCCCGGACATCGCAGCGAGGCGGACGGCGCCGCGCATGTAGTCGCTGAAGTTGAGGAACGTGGCCGCGTACGGGATGAAGCCGCGGTGGTAGGCCAGGCCGTTGACGATGCCGCCCATCCCGTGCTCGCGGACGCCGAAGCGGAGGTTGCGGCCCTCCGGCGAGTCGGGCCCGAACTGGCCCCCGTCCTTGACGTCGGTCAGGTTCGACTCGGACAGATCGGCCGAGCCGCCGAACAGCTCGGGCAGCGGGCCGGCCAGGGCCTGGATCGCCTGCTGGCTCGCCTGGCGGGTCGCGAAGTCCTCGCCCACGGCGTAGGTCTTGAGGCCGCGATCCCAGCCCTCGGGCAGACGGCCGGCCAGCCGCCGCTCGAACTCCGCCGCAAGGTCCGGGTGATCGCGGCGATAGGCCGCCAGCCGTTCCTGCCACTCGGCGACGAGCTCGTCGCCGCGGTCGGCGGCCCGGCCCATCGACGCGCGGACCTCGTCCGGCACGTAGAAGTGGCGATCCGGGTCCCAGCCGTAGGTCTCCTTGGCGAGCCGGACCTCGTCCTCGCCGAGCGGCTGGCCGTGGGCCTTGCTCGTGTCCTGGCGGTTCGGCGAGCCGAAGCCTATGTGGGTCCTGACGGCGATGAGGCTCGGCCGCTCGTCGGCATCGGCCGCCTCGATGGCCCGCGCGATCGCCTCGACGTCGTTGCCGTCCTCGACCCGTTCGGTGTGCCAGCCGTAGGCGTCGAAGCGCGCCAGGACGTCCTCGCTGAACGCCCACGCGGTGGGGCCATCGAGCTGGACGTGGTTGTCGTCGTAGAGGTAGGTCAGCTTGCCGAGGCGGAGGTGGCCGGCGAGCGAGGCGGCCTCGGCCGCGACGCCCTCCTGGATGTCGCCGTCGGAGCAGATGGCGTACGTCCGGTGGTCGACGATCACGTGGCCGGGACGGTTGAACTCGGCCGCCAGGCGCCGTTCCGCGATGGCCATCCCGATCCCGTTGGCGAAGCCCTGGCCGAGCGGACCGGTCGTCGCCTCGACCCCGGGGGTGAGGCCGTACTCGGGATGGCCGGGCGTCCGGGAGCCCCACTGGCGGAACGCCTCGAGGTCCCGGAGGCTCAGGTCGTAGCCGGTCAGGTGGAGCAGCGAGTACCACAGCATGTCGGCGTGGCCGGCCGACAGGACGAAGCGGTCGCGGTCGGGCCAGTCGGGGTGGCGGGGGGCATGGCGCAGGAAGCGCTGCCACAGGACGTAGGCCATCGGGGCCGCGCCCATCGGGGCGCCGGGGTGGCCGGAGTTCGCCTTCTGGACGGCGTCGATCGACAGGGTCCGGATCGTGTCGATGGCGAGCTGGTCGAGCTTGTCGGTGTCCCGGGCGGCGATGGTCATGCGGTCACGGTCTCCGATCTCCGCGGCCTCGAGCACGGCGGCCGGGGCCGCGGGCCGTGGATGGACTGCGCTCCCGGTCCGCGGCTCTGGGTCGCGGGCCTCGTGCGGGAGCCGGATCTCCAGCCGGCGGGCGAGGCCGGCGCTCGCTGCGGCGGGCAGGCCGCGACGCTCGCGTCGGGGGGCCGGCGAGGGGCGGAGGGGACCGCACGCTGCGCCTCGTGGCGACCCGGCCGGACGTCGCGCCCATTCTACGGCGGATGGGGGAGGCTGCCGCCGGACCGGGGCGCCCACGGGTTGCGGGCACGTGACAGTGGCGCGTCGTCCCCCGCGGCCGCGGGCCCGTGGATGCTGCGGCCCGTCGGTCCGGCGGCCTCCGGTGACGACTCCAGCTCCGACCTCCCCGCTTGGTCTGGACGCACCGGGCGCTTTTCGAGGCGGTCTGCCAGGCCGCGGGCAGCCGTCTCGAGGCGCCGCGCCGGTATGCTCCGCGGGTGACGGATCGGAGACTCCCCGCGATCGTGAGGCCGCGCAGTCTCGCCGTGGCCGTCCCACCCCGACCAGCGGGTCCGCGGACGGTCGTGGTCGGCGACCTCGCCCTGGACGTCGTCGTCACGCCCAGCGCCTCGCTCCAGCGCGGGACCGACGTTCCCGGCCAGGTGAGCTTCCGCCAGGGCGGCTCCGCGGCGACGACCGCTCGCTGGCTCGGCCGCCTCGGCGCCCGCAGCAGCCTCGTCTGTGCGGTGGGACGCGACGCGCCGGGCCGGGCCCTCGTCGCCCTCCTCCGCGACGGCGGGGTGACGGTCCAGGCGGTCCGACCGGCCGGCAGCCGGACGTGCCGGATCGCCGTCCTGGCCGAGCTCGACGGGGAGCGCTCCTTCGTCGCCGACCGGGCCGCCGCCGACAGCCTCTCCCCGGAGCACCTCCGCGCGGCGTGGTTCGCCGGGGCCGAGGTGCTGCACCTGCCCGCCTATTCGCTCCTCGGCGAGCCACTGGGCCGGGCTGGCCGTGCCGCGGCCGATCTCGCTCGCGAGGCCGGCGCGCTCGTCAGCCTCGACCTCGCCTCGGCCGGCCCGCTGCTCGCCGAGGGCCGCGAGACCGCCCGAGCCGCCGTCCGTCAGCTCGCCCCGGCGCTGCTCTTCGCGACCGTCGCGGAGGCCGACGTCCTGCTCGACGGTCGGCCCCTCGACGACCTGCTCGGCCTCGTCCCCCTCGCCGTCGTCAAGCGCGGGCCGAAGGGCGCGACCGTCCTCGCGCGCGAGGGCCGGAGCAGGCTCCGATTCGAGGTCGCCACCCGGCCCCTGGAGGCGGTCGACTCGATCGGCGCGGGCGACGCCTTCGACGCCGGTTTCCTCGTGGCCTGGCTGGCCGAGCGTCGCGCCGGCGCCTCGCTCGCCCGCGGGCTCCAGCGAGCGGTGCTGGCGGGACACCGCGCCGCGGCCCGCCACCTCGCCGCGCCCCGCGCCGAGCTGGCGTTCTGAGTGGCCGACCCGCGACCGGCGCGCGACGACCACCCCGCGCCACGCCCGTCAGCAGCTACCGACGACGGCGCAGTCCTCCTGCCGGGCGGCGTCGCCAACGTCGGGGCCGTCGTCCGGATCGGTGACACCGTCCGTCGCCCCCTCGGCCGGCACAGCGCGACGACGCAGGCGCTCCTGCGCCACTTCGAGGCGGTCGGCTTCGCCGGTGCGCCGCGCTTCCGCGGCATCGACGAGCTGGGCCGCGAGATCCTCGGGTTCATCCCGGGCGACGTCGCCATCCCGCCGTTCCCCGCCTGGGCCGCCGACGAGGCACTGCTCGCCGACGTGGCGCGACTCCAGCGGGACGCCCACGAGGCCGCCTCCGGCTTCGTCGTCCCGCCCGGCGTCGAGCTCCCGGACCCGCGGCTGCCGCCGCAATCGAGCGGCCAGCTCGTCTGCCACCTCGACGTGTGCCTGGAGAACGTCGTCGTCCGCGACGGCCGAGCCGTGGCCCTCCTCGACTGGGACATGGCCGCGCCGGCCGATCCGCTGCTCGACGTCGCGATCGCCACCCGCCACTGGGTGCCGATGCGCGATCCGGCTGACCTGGACGAGGCGAGGCGCGGCGTCGATCAGGGTGCGCGCCTCCGCCGGTACCTCGACGCGTACGGGGTCGCGCCGGCAGACCGCGAGCGCGTCCTCGACCTGCTCGCCGGCTTCCTGCAGCGCGGCCTCGACCGGATGCGCCAGCGGGCGGCCTCCGGCCACCCGGGCTTCCGGGCGATGTGGGAGTCGGGCTACCCCGCCGCGAACGGGCGAGCCCGCGCCTGGCTGGCGGCCGAGCGAGCGCGGCTGCTGGGCGGGCGGTAGGCCGGGCGGGTAGGCTGGGACGCATGACGACCGACCGGGCGCCCGGGCCGACGGGGGCGGGTCCGACAGCGGGCCAGCGCCGCGCAGACCGACGCACCCTGGCCGACCGCCTCCGGCTCGCCCCCGAGGTGGCCGACGCGCTGGCCGCGCGCCGCCCGGTCGTCGCCCTCGAGTCGACGCTCATCAGCCACGGCCTCCCGTACCCCCGCAACGTCGAGGTGGCGATGGCCTCAGAGGCGGCCGTCCGCGAGGCCGGCGCCGTGCCGGCGACCGTCGCGATCCGGGGCGGCGAGCTCCTCGTCGGCCTCGACGGCGACGCGCTCGAGACGCTGGCGACGGCCCGCGACGTCCGCAAGGCGGCCCGACCCTCGCTCGCCGCGGCGCTCGCGGGGGGCGGCTGGGCCGCGACGACCGTCTCGGCGACCATGCTCGCCGCGCAGGCGGCCGGCATCGCCGTCTTCGCGACCGGCGGCATCGGCGGGGTCCACCGCGGGGCGATCGGGGGCGCGGCCCCGACCTTGGACGTCTCGTCGGATCTCGAGGAGCTGGCCCGGACCCCGGTCGCGGTGGTCTGCGCCGGCCCGAAGGCCATCCTGGACGTGCCGCTGACCCTCGAGTACCTCGAGACACGGGGCGTCCCGGTCGTCGCCCTCGGGACCGACGAGGTGCCCGGCTTCTACTCCCGAGGGAGCGGGGTCGCGGCACCGGAGACCGCCCCGGACGAGGCTGCGGCTGCGCGCCTGGTCGCGGTCCATCTCGGCCTCGGCCTCGGCTCCGGCCTGCTGCTGTGCGTGCCCGTCCCCGCGGCCGACGAGCTGCCCCTGGCGACCGCGCGCGAGGCGATCGAGCGGGCCATCGGCGAGGCCGAGGCCGCGGGCGTCGGCGGTCCCGACCTGACTCCCTGGTTGCTCGCCCGCGTCGCCGAGCTGACCGGCGGCGCGAGCGTCCGCGCGAACACGGCCCTCATCGTCAACGACGCCCGGGTCGCCGGAGGCCTGGCCGTCGAGCTGGCCCGCGACGCTGGCGGTCAGCCGGCCGACTGATCCGCCGACGCCCGGACGGGCCGGCTCCGACCGGCGTCCTACAGCGACGCGCCGGGCGGCTCGCCGGTCGGGCCGTCCCAGCTCCGCGCGGTCAGGTCGAGTGGCCGGCCCTCCACGCCGCGCAGCCACTGGCGGACGTTCTGGCCGAGGGCGGGCACGAAGTAGCCGCCCTCCTGGAGGATGACGAGGCGCTTGCCCGTCGCCGCGACGCGCCGGCCGACCTCGTGATAGACGGGCGTCGTCAGGGCGAAGTCCCCGATGGGGTCCTGGCCGTAGGTGTCGATGCCGAGGCTGACCACGAGCAGGTCGTCGCTCCGGCCGGCGAGCCAGTCGAGGGCCCGGTCGACGGCGACGAGGTAGGCGGCGTCGTCGGTGCCGGCTCCGAGCGGCTGGTTGAACGTCGCGCCGGCGCCGCGCCCCGCGCCCGTTTCGTCGGCGTGCCCGGCGTAGTACGGGTAGGTCCGGTTCGGGTCCGCGTGGATCGAGGCGTACGGGATGTCGGCTCGCTCCCAGAAGATCTGCTGGCTGCCGTTGCCGTGGTGGTAGTCGACGTCGAGGATGCCGACGCGGCCGCCGCTGCGGCGACTCAGCCACTCGGCCACGACGGCGGCGTTGTTGAAGTAGCAGTAGCCGCCGAACATCGCCCGCGCGGCGTGGTGACCGGGCGGCCGGCAGAGGCCGTACGCGGCGCGCTGGCCGTCGACGACCAGGCCGGCGGTCGTCAGCGCGACGTCGACCGCCGCCCGGGCGGCGGCGTACGTGCCGGGGACGACGGGCGTGGCGGTGTCGTAGCACCAGTAGCCGATCCGCCCGCAGGGCGACGCCGGCTCGGGGGCGGGACCCATGCCCGCCCGCAGGGCCGGGTGGAGCACGGTGTCGGGCATGATCACCTCGGCCCCCGTGCCGCGCTGGCGCCACTCGCTCCAGGCCGTCTCGAGGTAGCGCACCAGGCCGGCTTGGTGGACGGCCTCGATCGGGCCCGTCCCGTGCTCGACCGGCTCGCCGATCGCGAAGCCGCCGTCGGCTGCGAGGGCCCGCCGGATCCCCTCGCCGCGCCCGGTGACCTCGTAGGCCGGGATGCGCAGGCCGCCCGAGACCTCGAAGGCGGGATCGTGCAGCAGGTGGCTGGGGGAGTAGACGACGCGCATCGCAGGCCTCCGTGGTCCCGCGCCGCCGTCCGGCGGCGCGCGGGACGGCGCCGCGGAGCGTAGCCCCGGCCGACGCGACCCGGAAGCGTGGCGCGGGCGCCGCGACGCGCGCGGACGCCGGCGCGGGACCACGCCCGGCGCGCTCCGTCGGCGGCCTCCGAGCCGCCTCCCGACCCCGCTCGCGGACGGCCCCGCGCCGCTCCATCGACCTTGCCCGGCTCACGCCCGCGGCCTACACTCGACGCGGCGGCGAGGGGGCTGTCGGGCCGGCAGGCGAGCGAGGCGAGGTGGGCCGATGCGGATCTACGAGGGCAGCCCGCGCCAGGACTTCGAGGAGGTCCTGCGCTCCATCGGCGCCTTCCTCGACCAGCGCGGGATGCGCGAAGTGCTGCTGGCCGAGGCGCCCGATGGGTTCATCGTCCAGGGACTGGTCTCGGAGAGCGGTCCCAGCGGCGGCTGGTCCGACTCGATGGGCCAGCAGACCAAGGAGACCCTCACCTTCCTCGACGACGACATCGCCCGCTTCATGGAGGAGGCCATCGCCCGCCGCAACGCGGGTGCGACGCCGGCCGGCCCAGGGGAGGCGGGCTACTATGAGCGGGCCTTCCGGGTCCTCGGCCGCTACATGGACGAGCAGAAGCCGCGCGACATCTTCTTCTTCGAGCAGGAGGGCGCGTTCGTCGTCCGCCTCCTGATGGGCAGCCAGCAGGGCTCCCGCCACGTCCTGGCCGAGTTCACCCGCGAGGACGTCGAAGCCATGATCGTCCAGGGCCCGGCGCTTCGGCACGTCGACACGAAGGCGGCCACGGCAGGCTCCTGACGCTTCGGCCCGGGCGGCGGCCAGGGCCCCGATGGAGGTTCGAGATGAAGGCGCTCAAGATCGTCGCGGCGGCCCTCGGCATCACCCTCGCCGCGCTCATCGTCATCCCGCTCATCGTGTTGGCCGGCCTGTTCGTCTGGTTGAAGCTCACCGAGGAGGGTGACGAGGAGGCCCTCGAGCTCGACCAGGACGGCGTCTGAGGGCGTCCCGGGCCGGCAGGTCGGCCCGCGCCGCCACCGTCCCGCCCGCGCCGCCTGACCCAGGGGCGGCGGATCGCCCGCCGCCGGCGGCGCCGTCGTCGCGGCCCGTTCCCCAACGCGAGCCCGCAGTGATCGGCCCCTCGGGACGATCACCCCTCGCTCTGCCGCGCTCCACGCTCGGAGAACGGCGCGTCGCGGAGGCCGGCGTCCTCCTCGTCACGCTGTGCTGGGCGGGCAACTTCGTCGTCGTGAAGGCGGCCATCGAGGCCGTCCCGCCGGTCACCTTCTCGTTCGTCCGCTTCGGGCTGGCCGGCCTCCTCCTGCTCGGCCTCCTGCGCTGGCGCGAGGGGAGCATCGGACTCCCGCGCCGCGACCTGGCGACGATCGCGCTCCTCGGCGCCGTCGGCTTCGGCGTCTACCAGAACCTCTGGTCGACCGCGCTCCGCAGCACGACGGCCGGCAACTCGGCCCTCCTGGTCGCCTTCACGCCGATCCCCACCGCCCTCATCGCGGCCGCGATCGGCTCGGACGTCCTGACGCCGACGAAGCTGCTCGGGGCGCTCGTCTCGTTCGCCGGTGTCGTCGTGGTCGTTGCGGCCGGTCACGGGCTCACCATCGACCAGGCCTCGCTGGGCGACCTGCTGACCCTCGCCGGCGCCCTCTGCTGGGCCTGCTACGTCGCCTTCGGAGCGCCGTTCCTGCGCCGTCACTCGCCCCTGCGGGCGACGACCTGGGCGGTCCTGGCCGGGACCGTCGTGATGGCCCCGCTCGGGCTGGGGGAGCTCCGGGAACTGGACCCGGGCCGCATCGGACCCGGTACGCTGCTGGCCCTGCTGTACTCGGCCGGCCTCGCCGCCGGGGTGGCCAACGTCGTGATCTTCCACGCCATCCGGCTGCTCGGGCCGACCCGCATCACGATGTACCAGTTCCTCTCGCCGGCCATCACCGTCGTCCTCGCCTTCCTCGTCCTCGGCGAGCCGATCCTGCTGGCCCAGGTCGTCGGCGGGGCCGTCATCGTGGGCGGCATCCTGGTCGCCCGGGCCGGCCGGCTGGCCCGACCCCGGGCCGCCCACCCGGTCTGAGGCGGGCCGACCTGCATCCTTGGCGCTGCTGCAGGCCGCTCGGCCGGGCTTCGCCCGACCCCCGACCCCCGACCCGCCCGGGCTCGCTATCCTCGGCTCGATGCCCGGCCGACCTATCGACCCTTCGCCGCCGGCGGCGCCGACGCCCGCCTCTGTCCCACCGCTCAGGCCCGGCCAGCCGCCGATCGCAATCCTCGTCGACTACGACGGGACGATCGCCCTCGTCGACGTCAGCGACACCGTCCTCGCCGACCACGTCCCCGGTGAGTGGGAGGCGCTCGACGAGCTGTACCTCCAGGGCCTGGTGGGGAGCCGCCGCCTCATCGAGCGCCAGGTCTCGCTGCTGCGTGGCGACCCGCAGCGGATCGCGGCGACCGCGGCGGCGCAGCCCCACGACCCGGCCTTCGCCCCATTCGCGGAGCGGGCCCGCGAGCTGGGCGTGCCGGTCGAGGTCGTCAGCGACGGATTCGGCTTCTTCATCGCCCCTGCCCTCGCCTCGCTCGGCCTGGCCGACCTGCCGATCGCCACGGCCCGCACGACCCTCGCTCCCGGGCCGCCCGAGGTCGAATTCCCCTATGGCCACCCCGCCTGCTTCGTGTGCGGGACCTGCAAGCGCGAGCGGGTCCTCGCCCACCAGGCCGCGGGGCGGTTCGTCGTCTTCGTCGGGGACGGGGAGAGCGACCGCTACGCCGCCGCCCACGCCGATGTCGTCTTCGCCAAGCGCTACCTCGCCCGCGTCTGCGACGAGCGCGGCTGGGCGTACACGCCGTGGCACGACTTCGGCCAGATCGACGCCTGGCTCTCGCGGGCGGTGGACGCCTGGCGCGCCGACCCGGCGTCGCTGCCGGGCCCGACGCGCCGGGCGTACATCTGCGGCCCCGAGGTCTGGGGTCCGGGCCGGAGCGACCCGCCGGCCGCGGACGACGTCCGGCTCCCACCGCTGCCAGGCGACGCCGGCGTCCCGATCGGCGAGCCCGCCTCGCCCGAACCGTCGGGCGACGTCCGGGGCCCCGATGCGCCGCTCGGAGGGCCCGCCCCCTGACCGCCTGACCGCCTGGCGGGGCCGTGGCGGTGGACGCCAGCGGACCTCGTCGCTAGACTTGGAAAAACCCCCGGAGGACGCGCATCGATGGCGAAGTATGTCTTTGTGACCGGAGGGGTCACCTCCTCCCTGGGGAAGGGCATCACCGCCGCCAGCATCGGTCGCCTCCTCAAGGCCCGCGGCCTCGCCGTCTCGATCCTCAAGCTCGACCCGTACATCAACGTCGACCCGGGGACGATGTCGCCGTACCAGCACGGCGAGGTCTTCGTGACCGATGACGGCGCGGAGACCGACCTGGACCTCGGCCATTACGAGCGGTTCATCGACGAGAACCTCTCGCAGCTCAGCAACGTCACGACCGGCCGCATCTACCAGGCCGTGATCGCCAAGGAGCGCCGGGGCGACTACCTGGGCGGGACCGTCCAGGTCATCCCCCACATCACCAACGAGATCAAGGAGCGCATCCAGCGGGTCGCCCGGGACGGCCGCGCGGACGTCGTCATCGTGGAGGTCGGCGGGACGGTGGGCGACATCGAGTCGCTGCCGTTCCTCGAGGCCATCCGCCAGATGCGCAAGGACGTCGGTCGCCACAACGTCCTGTACGTCCACGTGACCCTGCTGCCGGCCCTCGCCGCGACCGGCGAGCTCAAGACCAAGCCGACGCAGCACTCGGTCAAGGAGCTGCGCGGAATCGGCATCCAGCCCGACGTCATCGTCCTGCGCTCCGACCACCCGGTCAGCCAGGAGATCCGGGACAAGATCGCCCTCTTCACCGACGTCGCCCCCGAGGCGGTCATCCCGGCCGAGACCGCCTCGACGATCTACGAGGTCCCGCTGCAGTTCGAGGAGGCGGGCCTGGGCGACCTGGTGGTCCGCGACCTCGGCCTCGAGGCGACGGCCCACGAGCCGGCGCTGGACGCCTGGCGGGCGATGGTCCAGCTCATCAAGCAGCCCAAGTCCGAGCTCGAGATCGCCCTCGTCGGCAAGTACATCGAGCTGCCCGACGCCTACCTCTCGGTCACCGAGGCACTCAAGCACGCCGGCTGGGCGCACGGCGTCGACGTTCGGATCCGCTGGGTCGACTCGGAGGCGCTCGACCGCTCGAACCTCCACGAGCGGCTGGCGGGCGCGGCCGGCATCGTCGTGCCCGGCGGCTTCGGCCATCGCGGCATCGAGGGCAAGGTCCTGGCCGCCCATTTCGCCCGCGAC
>DASVYJ010000005.1:0-9713 GCA_036392215.1 Candidatus Limnocylindrales bacterium
GAGGTCGCGCTTGGTGTAGCCGGGCTCCGGGAAGTAGACCTTGTCGGGGTTGGTGATCGTGACCTCTCGGCCGCCGACCTCGACGACCTCGCGGGGATCGGGCATGCCGGACACGATACGACCACGCGCCAGCCCCGACTCCTCGCCGCACGCCTCGGCTCGGCCGGCGCGCGGTCCGGACGACCCGGCGTCAGGTCGTCCGGGTCACCTTCGTCAGCCCGAGCGGCGCGTCGGGGTCCATCCCCCGGCGTCGGGCCACCGTCTCGGCGACGAGCTGGCCCGGCAGCACGAAGGCGAGCGGCGTCAGCGTCTCCGGCAGGGCGCCGGGGAGCGCCAGCGCGCGCGCACTCGTGGCCGCGGCCGCGACCTCCTGACCGCCGACGACCCACGGCCGCGCCCCGGCGAAGCGGGCGCGGTCGAGCGATTCGTCGAGCGCCGCGCCCATCGCCCCGTCCGGCCGGAAGGCGAGCGTCGGGATGGCGGGCCCGGCGAGCGCCACGGGGCCATGGAGCAGGTCCGCGGAGGAGTATCCGTCGGCGAAGATCCGGCTCGTCTCCTTGAGCTTGAGGGCGACCTCCAGGGCGGTGGCGAGGTTGTAGCCGCGCGAGACGACCAGGGCGCGGTCGCTCGCCGCGAGCGCCTCGACGAGCGGCTCGGCGGTCGCCAGCCAGGCGGCACTCGTCTCGAGGACGGCCTCGAGGACGTCGGGCACGCGCGGCAGGTCGGCGGCGAGCGGCGGTACATGGCCGTCGCTGGCCGCCCCTCGCTCCTCGCCCACCTCGACCGCGGCGACGAGCGCCGCGACCGCGGTCAGCTCGGCGACGTACGTCTTGGTCGCAGCGACTGCGCGTTCCTCGCCGGCCCGGCAGGGCAGCAGGAACTCCGCCGCGGCCGCCAGCGGCGAGGCGGGCTCGTTCGTGATGGCCACCGTGAGGGCTCCGCCCGCCCGGGCAGCCTCGACCACGGCGACGATGTCGGGCCCCTCGCCGGACTGGGAGATGCCGACGAGCAGCAGGTCGCGCCAGTCGAGCGGCGTCCCATAGACCGTGGTGAGCGACGGCGCGGCGAGCCCCGTCGGGAGCCGGAGCCGACCCTCGAGCAGGTAGCGGGCGTAGATCGCCGCGTGGTCCGAGGTGCCGCGGGCGGCGATGACGGCGCCGCGCGGCCGGCCCCGACGCACGGCGGCGGCCACCCGTTCCGTGTCCGCGGCGCCATCCCGCAGGATCGTCCGCACGACCCCGGGGATCTGCCCGATCTCGTCCCGCATCCGGCTCGTCACTGGCTGGCCCTCGTGCAGCGGCTGGCACGGCCCGGCGGTGCCGTGGCCGCGGGGACGTCACCGTAGTGTGGCCTCGCCGGGCGCGCCGCGTCGCGCGTCTGCAGCGGCAGGAGTACGCGGGGCGCGAGGGCGACCGGCTCGAAGGGTCAGCCCGCCGTGATCGAGCCGCGACGGGTCGGGCTCAGGCGCCGGCTTCCCGGCCGGCCACCAACGCCTCCCCGCCGACCAGGATCGTCGCGTCAGCGCCGCCCGCCCGAGGGGCACCCGCCACACCCGTCGACCGCCCGCCGGTCACGGCCGTGGCGCGCCGCGTCGACCGGACCCCCGCCGCTGGGACCTCCGCCGCGGCAGCGGCCCGCTCGGTCCGCTCCAGCAGCTCGGCCAGGCGCTCCTGCTCGGCCGCGTCGAACTGGTGGCTGAAGTACCGCCGCACCCCGTCGAGATGGCACGGGCTCGCCGCCCGCAGCCGCTCCAGGCCGTCCGTCGTCAGGACGGCGTAGGCGCCCCGCGCGTCGAGGCCGCACTTCGCGCGCTCGACCAGGCCCTGGCTCACCAGCCGGTCGACCAGCCGCGTCAGGCCACCCCGGCTGAGCAGCACCCGATCCGCCAATTCGTGCATCCGGAGCCGTCGGTCGTCGGCGTAGGCGAGCTGGACGAGCACGTCGTACTCGGCCAACGGCAGGCCGGCCCGCTCCAGCAGCTCGGTCTCGAGGCGCCGGCTGATCAGGGCATGCGAGGCGAGGAAGGCCCGCCAGGCGCGAAGCTCGAGCGGGTCGAGCTCACCGCTGGCGGCCTCCGGGGGAGCGGGGTCGGGCTCGCGTCTCTCCATCCCAGCCTCGTTCGACGATTGGTAGTTGCGCATGCAACGATTATGCCATATAGTTGCTGACGCAACCACAGGACAGGCGGTCCTGAGAGATGGTACGGCACAGAGGTAATGGACAGATGACGACGACCTGGCAGCTGGACAACGCTCACTCGGCGGTGGAGTTCTCGGCTCGGCACATGATGGTGAGCACGGTCCGCGGCCGGTTCGATCGGTTCGAGGTCACCCTCGAGGCGGACGAGCAGTCGCCCGAGACGTCCTCGGTGGTAGCCCGGATCGACACGGCCAGCATCAACACCGGCCAGGAGCAGCGCGACGCGCACCTGCGCAGCGCCGACTTCCTGGCGACGGAGGAATACCCGGAGATCACCTTCCGGAGCACGAGGGTCGAGAAGGCCGGCCAGGGCGAGTACCTCGTCACGGGCGACCTGACGATCCGCGGCGAGACCCACCCGGTCACGCTCAAGACGGAGTTCGCGGGCATCGTCCGCAACCTGCAGGGCGGCCGCAGCGCTGGCTTCAGCGCCGAAGCGAAGATCAGCCGCAAGGAGTGGGGCCTGACCTGGAACGTCGCCCTCGAGAGCGGCGGCTGGCTCGTCGGTGACGAGATCAAGGTCCGCATCGAGCTCGAGGTCGTCCAGGCCGCGGCCGCGGGCAGCGCCGCCGCCTGACCCCGGCCGGTCCCCGCTCGGGCAGCCCGATCGCCCGACCCTGGCCGGTCGGCCCGCTGCCTGCCCGAGCCGCCGCTTCCCGACGCCCCGCCACGTCCCGGCGGGGCGTCGCAGTGTCCCGCTCGGCCCTCCCAAGCCGCTCGTTTCGGCCCCTGCCCGCGGTTGGCGCCCCCAGCGGTACCCTTCGAGCCCTCCGGCCCACATCCCGACGGCCGCGGTACCTGGAGGCCGACATGGATGACCTGATCGCGACGAGCCAGGCGCTGCTGGCCACGACCCCCGAGCGCTGGGAGCGCCTCGTCGAGGCGAGCACCTCCGAGCTCCTTCGTCGCGCGCCCGCACCCGGCGAGTGGTCGGCCCTCGAGTGCCTGGGCCACCTCGTCGATACCGAGGAGCAGGCCTTCCCGGTCCGCGTGGAGGCGTTCCTGGCTGGCCGCGACTTCGCCGCCTTCGATCCGGACGAGTCGGGGACGCGGGTCGGCCCCGAGACCGATGGGGTCGTGCTCGCCCGGCGCTTCGCGGAGGCTCGCCGCCGCTCGCTCGCCCTGCTCCGCCGGATCGGCCAGGCGGACCTGGGGCGCCGCGCCCGGCACCCGGAACTCGGCGAGGTTCGGCTGGACGAGCTGCTCCACGAGTGGGTCGGCCACGACCTGATGCACACGGTCCAGGCCGAGCGGGCCCTGCTCCAGCCGTTCATCGTCGGCTCGGGCCCCTGGCGCGGCCTCTTCGTCGCCCACGACGTCGAGGCATCCGCGACGGGTTGAGGGGCCGGAATCGCGGAGGGCGGGCATCGCGCCCGCCCTCGAGGTCGTCAGCTGGAGCCGACACTCGGATTTGAACCGAGGACCTGCTGTTTACGAAACAGCTGCTCTACCGCTGAGCTATGTCGGCGCGGGGCGCATTCTACCAGCCCGTAACGTGGTCGGGCCCTCACGGCGCCGATCGTCGAGGGGCCGGGCGGGAGGCCGGAGTCCTGCTACTCCACGTAGACGTCGACCGTCTGGTGCTTCGCCTCGTCGTCGACGTGGACGATCTGCCCGCGCTCCCCGGCGTCGATCGCCGCGGCCAGCGCGTCCCAGTCGATGTCGACGTCCTTGATCTCCGGCGAGAAGGACTTCGCCATCTTCAGCCCGAACCGGACGAGCCCGAGTGGCAGCGTGACATCGACCGAGGGCTTGTCCGACCTGTCGTGGTCGACGACCCGAATCCGCATCCGGGTCGGTCTCGTCCCTGTCCCGCGGTCCAGCGTATCGGTCGACGTGGTCATCGGTTCGTGCCTCCGATCCTTCCGAGCTTCGATCATCGACCGCGAGTGCGGTCGCGGCCATCGGATCCGCATCCGGTTCACTGCGTTCCCTGGGCGACCGCGGTGAGGATCACGACGATGGCGCCCAGCCCCGTCGTGACCTCGGTGGCGAGCGACAGCCGGGCCAGCTCGCGCCTCTGTGCCGCGTCGTCCGCCCCGCGGCCGATCCGCCGTGCCTGCAGGTCGACGGCGGCCGCGAGCACGACGAACGCGACCACGACGACGTGCTTGGCGAGCAGCAGCGTCGTCCAGCCCGACGCGAAGAGGTTCCCCAGCCCCGCGTACCGTGGGCTCGCGGCGAGCAGGTAGCTGCCGCTGATCGTGAACAGCACGCCGGACAGGCCGACGAGCGGCAGCGCGCGTCGTTCGATCTCCGCGACCGCGTGTCCCAGGGCCTGCCCGTCCAGCGAGCGCTCGAGCGCCGGGAGGACGATCCGACCGAGGATCCCGTAGTAGCCCCAGGCGATCACGAACGCGATCGTGTGGACCACGACGGCGAGCAGGTGGGCGACGTCCATGAGACGACTCCTCCCATCAGCGATGGATCGCGTCGAGCGTCACCCGACGCGGGTGGATGCGACAGATGACGCGCGTCTCCAGCTCGCGGCGTTCCAGGGGGTGGACGTGGCCATAGAAGCTGGGGTGCGTGGTGTAGCGCCGGGTGAGCTCGTCGAGGTGCTCGCGGGCGCCCTCGAAGACGAGCTCGACCTCGCCGCGGACCTGGACGAACCGCGAGGTGTCTTCCGGGTCGACGACGAGGAGGCTGACCCGTGGATCGGCAGCCATGCAGCGGCCCTTCGATCGCTCGAGCGTCGTGTTCACGCGCGGGCACTCGCCGTCGAAGTCCACCCACACCAGGCTCGACTGTGGCATGCCGCTCGGCAGCAGCGTCGTGAGCACGCCGCAGATCGGGCGAGTCAGGAGGTCGACGTGCGACGGCGGGATCGGGACACTGGTCGTCGGGCGGATCGCGGGGCCCAGGGTCATGACGGTGTCCCGCTGCGACCATCGAGTGCGACCACGTGGGTCGGACGCACGCGACACAGGACCGGCTCTTCCTGCCGTGCGAGCTCGGCATCGACGCAGCCGCCGAAATACCGGATCGGTCGGCCGCTGTACTTCGAGGCGAGCTCGTCGAGGTGGCGCACGGCGACCTCGCCGTCGGTCATCTCGACGACCAGGCCGCGGACCTCGAGGTAGCGAAGGTCGTCCCGGGGGTCGTAGCAGAGCAGGGTCACGCGCGGGTCCGCCCGCATGTTCCGTTCCTTCCGGAACCCGCGCATCGTGTTGACGCGGATGTCATCCCCGTCCCGATCGCACCACACGACCGAGGTCTGCGGCGAACCGTCCGGCATCAGCGTCGTGAGCGCCGCGACCGGCGGGCACTCGGCGAGATCGGCATGCGACGCCGGGATCTTCGCGGTTCGCTCCATGCCCGTGGCTCCTTCGCGGCGAGATCCGACGGCGCGACGATGGGCCTCAACCGGGCCGCGCCGCATCCATCGTTCGGCGGAGGCGCTGGTTGATTCGCGTCGGTCGCGGCGGGTCAGTCGAGCAGGCCAAGGCGCCGGGCGAGTGCGATCGCCTCGACACGGTTCGCGGCGCCGAGCTTCCCGCTGATCGAGTGGACGTGCGACTTCACGGTCCCCACCGTCACGAAGAGCTCGTCGGCGATCGCGCTGTTCGAGCGCCCGTCCGCGACCAGGCGGAGGACCTCGAGCTCGCGGTGGGTCAGCGGCTCGACCAGTCGCTCGTTCGGGCTCTTCGGCGGCTCCACCTCCGGCGGGGCGGCGAGACGGGCCTGGGTCCGCATCGCCCATGACACCACGCGGCCGTCGCCGGCGCGGACGGCAAGCTGGAAGGCGCGGGCCGCCGCTTCGCGGGCGCTCGCGGCCTCGCCCATCGCCTCGCGAGCCTTCGCGACCGCCGCCCAATAGGCCGCCGACCGGCCCATCGCCGGCGTCGACTCGAGCTCCTCCTCGCAGAGTCGGAGACCATCTGCCGGGTCGCCCCGCGCGATCGAGACCCCGACGAGATCGTCCATCGCGCGGCCGATCCCGAAGACGTTCTGCCCCGCGCGGAGGTCCGGCAGCGCCGCGAGGTAGGTCTCGAACCCTCGCGCGGTGTCGCCGACGACGAGCATCGCCCGGGCCAGGAAGACGGTCGCGTCGCCGCGGAGCGTCGACTCCGCTACTGCCGGCAGCCCCGGGGGAACGAGCTCGCGAGCCGCCGAGGCCTGGGCGATCGCCGTCACCGCGTCGCCCCGAAGCCCGGCGATGAACGCCCTGATGAGGGCGAGCTCGGCCGGGATCATCGGGCCGCTCAAGGGCCCACCGTCACGCCCGGCGGCGTGCGCGCCTTCCGCGTCCGCGATGCCCGCGTCGGCGGCATCGAGTTCCTTCGCGAACGCGAGGCACCAGGCGGACGACAGGCTCAGCTGGGCGACGCGCCGCACCTCCTCGGGACCGAGCGTTTCGAGCCAACCACGCACCGTCCCGAGCTCGCCGCTGTTGAGGCGCTGGAGCGAGGCGTCGGCGACGAGCGAAGCAGCGCGATCGCGATCGCCGGCCGCGAGGGCGTGATCGACGGCCTCCTCGTCCAGGTCGCGTTCCTCGAACCAGCGCGACGCCCGGTCGTGCAGCACCGCGATCCGATCGGGCGCCTCGACGCGCAGCCGGCCGCGGAGGATGTCGGCGAACAACCCGTGGTAGCGGAACCAGCGGCGCTCGTCGTCGAGCGGCAGCAGGAGCAGGTTGTCGCGGTCGAGGCGCTCGAGCGTCGCCTGTCCGTCGTCCTGGCCGGTCACGGCGTCGCACAGCTCCCCGGACAGCCGCTCGAGGATGGAGGTCTGCAGGAGGAAGTCGACGATCCCGGCGGGGAGGTCGCTGAGGACCTCCTCGACGACGAAGTCGAGGACGAATCGGTGGCCAGCTCCGAATCGCCGGACTGCCTCGCTCGCGTCGGGTCGGCCGCGGAGCGCGATCGTCGCGAGTCGCAGCACCGCGGCCCAGCCTTCCGTCCGCGCCGTGAGTTCGGCGAGGTCGGACTCGGTCAGCCGGATGCCCGACGTTCGCAGGAGCTCCGCCGCCTCCTCGGACGAGAAGCGGAGGTCGGCAGCGCGGACCTCGACGAGCTCGTCCCGGGCACGGAGGCGCGAGAGTGGGAGTGGCGGATCGGCCCGGGTCGCGATGACGACGACGACCCGCTCGGGGAGGCGATCGACCACCGAACCGACGATGCGATGGACGGCCGGCTCGCCGACGAGGTGGTAGTCGTCGAGCACGAGCGCCACTCGACGCCCCGCGCTCCCCTCGACCGCCAGCCGGAGCCATCCCAGGATCGTCTCGACGCTCGCCGGTTCGTCGCCCTCGGCGACAGGGTCCGACCCCGGTTCGGGCGCGCAACCGAGCGCGACCCCGATCGAGCGGACGAAGCGGACGACGTCGCTGTCGCGACGCTCGAGTACGAGTGTGCGGGCGTCGACATCGCTCGAGGCGGCCCACAGACCGAGCGCCGTGCTCTTCCCGAAGCCGGCGGGCGCGGAGACCAGCGCGAGTCGCGCCCACGGCTTGGCGTCGAGAAGCGCCGACAGCCGAGGTCGAGCGATCCATCGTCCACTCGCCGCTGCCGCGACCGCCATCCGCTCGGTCACCCTCCAGATCGTCGCCGGAGTTGTTCGCAGCAGTGTCGAGCGGCGGCCTCGCCGGCGGCCAGTGCCGACCGGACCTGGGGAGCGGAATCAACCGGCCCTCCATCCGCGGATGGATGACGTGACGCCGATCGGCCCCGAGGCTTCGAGGCAGGCCGCGCGAAGCGGACCCACTGGAGGCACAGGATGGCCGCATCGAGTCGCTACCGGGTCCGGATCCGCATCCGCGGCGAGCTCGGCCCTTCGGTCGCGGCGCTCTTCGAGGAACTTGCGCCGACCCCAGGAGACGACGGGACGACGCTCCTCGAGGGTGAGGCAGTCGATCAGGCCGCCGTCCACGGCCTGATCGACCGGATCCGCGACCTGGGCCTCCGACTCGTCACTGTCGAGTCTGAGGCGATCCCCACAGCCGCGTCCCAGAACGGAGACCAACGATGATCCGCGTGCTCACGGCCCTCTTCCTGCTCGTGCACGGCTCGATCCATGTCGGCTACATCTGCTCGCGCTCCTGGCCGTTCGAGGCCACGGATCCCTGGCTCGTCACGCGACTTGCCGCGTCCTCGGACCTCGTCCAGATCGTTGGCGCCGCGCTCGCGCTCCTCACCTTCCTCGTCTTCCTCCTGGCGGCTGCGGCGACGATCGCTCCGTTCCCTCGCTGGGCGTGGCGCGGCCTCGTCGCCGTCGGCTCGGTCGCGTCCGCCACGATGCTCGTCGGCTTCATGACGTCATGGACCCTGCCCGGTCTGGTGATCGACGCCGCGCTCCTGTGGACGACGCTGGGGCGTGGCCGGACGACGGCCGGCCCGAGGGTCGGCGCGGGTCAGCCAGTGGCATAGCCGTCGCGAAGGAGCGTCAGCCGTCCATGCGGGCCGCGGTCGGGGACGCCCCGAACGGGGGATGGTACTGAGGTCCTATGGAACCGCGGACCCGTCGCGCGCCATCATCGGGCCGGCCCGACGGGCGGATGCCCGCGCTCCCACGGGTCGCTTAGCCGGGGGTCAGCGGGAGGTCGCATGACGGTGCCGTTCCTCGGCTTTGCCGAGGACTGTCTCGTCCGGGGTGTCGTGCAGACGGACGGCCGTCGACTGAGCGACCTGCTCGCAGCGTGGCCGCAGATCGTCGTGGCGGGTCCGGTCGTCGTCGAAGCGCTCGAGGACGGGCGGCGGTTCGAGCTGCCCGAGCTCACCCTCGCGCACGACGACCTCTGCCTGGTCGAGCTCGGCGGGCCCCGCGGCGACGCTCGGCAGCGTCTGCGGGTCGCGGCCCAGCGCCTCGTCGCCCGTGTCGGCCCGTACCGCCTGACCGCGACGCTGCACACGCCGCCGTCCGCGGCGCCGATCGCCGGCCTCGCGCGTCGGCCGCTCATCGTGCCGATGACCGATGCGGTCATCGAGTTCGAGTCGGGCGGCGCGCATGTCCGACACGAGCTGGCGACGGTGGGGGTGAACCGCGATCGCATCGACAGCCTGGAGGCGGCGTACAGCGTGTCGCACGTCGGCCTCGGGCTGGGGCCAGAGGCCGCGTGACTGGCGGCGCGCTGCGGACTTCCGGCGTTCCGGGCCCCCCGGCGTCGGCCCCTGCGGGCCTCCGCCAGGCGACGGAACGTTCGTGGCTCGCGCGCCTCGTCCGCCTGGACCCTCGGCTCGTGGCTCCGCTGGCGATCGTCGTCTCGCTCGCTGCCATCGCCCTCGAGATCGTCTACACCCTGGCGCGATTCGTCTTCCAGACCGTGGAGCAGCTGCCCCTCCCGCGATGAGCCCACCCTCGGTCGGCATGCTGCCGACAGCGCTGAGCGCCGCCGCGGTCGACGCGCTGCCTCTGGACCGACCTCCGCGGATCGACGCAGTACCATGGGGCCATCCCCGCGTGGCGAATGGTGGGCTGGCCGAACCGGCCGCGGTCCGCCTAGGCTGCCCCATCTCGCCCGACACCCGGCGAGTCGACTCGAGGCTCGGGCCCCGCCCGGCCGAAGCCACGGACCC
>DASVYJ010000006.1:0-2294 GCA_036392215.1 Candidatus Limnocylindrales bacterium
CTGGGCCGAGTGGACGGAGGCCGACCCGGCGCGCCGGATGCCGGGCGCGTCGAGCCGCTGGAACCGCGGCAAGGACCTCTCCTGGGAGCCGCTCCGCTGCGAGCGCGTCGCCGAGGTCGCCTACGACCACCTCCAGGGCGACCGCTTCCGCCACGCCACGACGTTCCTGCGCTGGCGCCCGGACAAGGCGCCCGAAGCCTGCCGCTACGACCAGCTCGAGTCGACCGCGCCGTACGAGCTCGCCCGGATCTTCGGGACGCGCTGAGCCAGGGGATCGATCCGGGCACGGCGCCGGACGACGGGTCGTCCGGCGCGCCGGCTCTCGGTCCGCCCATGTCGCCGGGGCGATAGCCGCCGCGGCCGGCCAGGCGCAGGATGCGTCCGCGTCCGCGCGACCGACCAGCGGAGCAGGACCGCGATGGATCCCCAGGACAGCAGGGGTGGAGCCGCGCCGGCCGCGGATGCCGCTGCGATCACGGCGGTCATGTCGACCATGCGGGCGATGCGCCGGCTCTCGCCCGACCCCGTGCCCGCCGAGCTCGTCGAGGCGCTCATCCGGGCCGCGACCTGGGCACCGAGCGCGGCGCGGGGCAGGGGCCAGCGCTTCATCGTCGTCACCGACCGCGAGGTCATCGCGCGGATGGCCGGCCTGTGGCGGGTCGTCGTCGACTTCTACCTGGAGGCAGCCGCACCGGCCGGCGCGGGCTACGGCAGCGACCCGCATACGGCGGGGATGCTCGAGGCGATCCGCTACCAGCGCGACCACTTCGCGGAGACGCCCGTCGTCGTGGTGGTCTGCTATGACCAGCGGGAGGCGGAACGCCGGATCCGAGGCCAGCGCGCGGCGTTCCTGCGCGCTCTCGTGCGCCTCGGACCCCGGCGAGCGTTCCGCACGCTGCGCGACCTCCGCGCGTTCGCGAGCCGGAGCGAAGCGGCCTCGATCTACCCTGCCGTCGAGAACCTGCTGCTGGCGGCACGAGCCAACGGCCTCGGCGCGAACCTCACCACATGGCACCTGTTCGCCGAGGCCGAGCTCAAGGCCCTGTTGGGGATCCCGCCCGGCGTCCGGACGTTCGCCGTCGTTCCCATCGGCTGGCCCCTCGGGCGATTCGGCCCCGTCGGCGCGCCGGCTCTGGACGAGGTGGTGCACCGGGACCGCTGGTGAGCGGCCGAACCCTCAGCGCTGGGCGGGCGGTCTGGGTTTGCGCGGCGCTCGTTCCAGCTGCCCCGAGCGATCCGGCCATTCGAAGCCGGCCCACGGGTCGTAGTCGGGATCGAGCGCTTCCTGCGGGGGACGGTCGGCCTCGGCGACGTGCTGGAGGTTGACCCGGATCCGGGTCCAGGTCGTCGAGCGGCCGCGCATCGCGTCCACGAGCACGTCGGCGGGCTGCAGCGCGGCGGCGGCTGCGGGATGGCGCGCCTTCCAGCGCTCGAGGCCGGCGAGGCCGTCCTCCTTCGAGGCCGCCCGCGCGATCTCGATGACCGGGATCGTGCTCCGGCGACGTCCCGTCGGCGTCGGCCGCGAGCCACCCGGCGGCGGCGTCCAGCCCGGCGGCGGCTCGAGGCCCGCGTTCGGGTCGCCCGCCGCGACCGCCGCAGCCCGTGCCGCGGCGACGTCCGGCGGCGGTCCCCCGGCCACGCCCCGCCCGCCGTAGTCCTCGGGCCGGCGCCGCATCCGCGAGGGCTGGACCCGCGGCGGCTCGCCGGCCTGCTTCGCGTAGTTCGGCGGCCACGGCGCGTCGCCGAGGCCCGCCGCCTCCTGGCGCGCCGACAGCTCGAGGAGCGCTTCGAGCGAGCCGACGGCGCCGTCGATGCCGGCCCCCGGATCGCCGATCCGGCGGTAGCGTTCCGGGACCGTCGCCAGCGTGAAGTCCCCCAGCTCGGCGTGCGGCACTTCGTCCCAGGTCAGCGGCGCGGAGACGCGCGCGTCTGGCGCCGGGCGGACCGAGTAGGCCGAGGCGACCGTGCGGTCCTTGGCGTTCTGGTTGTAGTCGAGGAAGACGCCGTGGCGCTCCTCCTTCCACCATTTCGAGGTGGCGAGGTCCGGCGCGCGCCGCTCGACCTCGCGGGCCAGGGCGAGGGCGGCCCGGCGGACCTCGGCATACGTCCAACGCCGCTCGACGCGGACGTTGACGTGGATGCCCCGCGAGCCCGACGTCTTCGGCCAGCCGACGAGGCCGTGGTCCACGAGGACCTCGCGGCAGACCAGGGCGACCTGCTGGATCTGCGACCAGGGCACGCCGGGGACGGGGTCGAGGTCGACCCGCAGCTCGTCGGGGTGGTCCAGGTCGTCG
>DASVYJ010000007.1:0-3225 GCA_036392215.1 Candidatus Limnocylindrales bacterium
CAGCAGGGCGAGGGCGCCGAGCGCCACCGGCAGCCAGTAACCGAGCGACTGCGTCGCCCCGACGGCCAGGCCCAGCCAGACGACCGTCGCCGACGGCCAGAGGAGGAGGGCCGGGACGGCGAACAGGAAGCCGTGCGGCCAGAGCGTCGGCGAGGCGACGATCGTCGCCAGCCCCAGTCCGGCCAGGCCGCGTCGCCCGGGCAGGGCGAGAGCCGCCATGACCGCGGCCGCGGAGACGGCGACGAAGGCGGGCCCGGGCAGGACCCCGGCGAGCGAGACGCCGAACAGGACGGGCAGGCGGGCCTGCGACGCGGCACGGTGCTGGAGGCCGGCGAGCCAACCCGTCCATGAGCCGATCCCCACGAGCGGCAGGGTGAGCACCACCAGGGCGGCGACGAGGGCGAGGCCGGCGAGCAGCGGCCGCCAGCGACGCTCCCGGACGAGCCAGAGGGCGGGGATCGCCGTCTGGACCTTGAACAGGCCGCCGGCGACGAGCCCCTCCCCGCGCCGGGCAGCCAGGGCGAACAGCAGGAAGGTGAGGTTCGCCACGTTGCCCGACTCGACCCCCTTCACGAGCGGCGGGTAGGCGAGCAGCAGGAGCGACCAGCCCCAGCCGAGGCCGAGGGCGCGGAACGCGGCGAGCCCGGCGAGCAGGAGCAGGGCGACCCAGGCCGCGTCGACGGCGAGCCGCGGCAGCCCGGCCAGCAGCCCGAACAGCGGCAGCAGGACCGGCGGGTAGAGGAAGGCGTCCTGGGCGGCCGTCGGGGGCAGGCGGTCGAGGGTGGCCGCGAGGTACGGGTCGCCGCCGGTCGTGAAGCGCTGGCCGCCGCCGAGGTAGACCCCGAGGTCGTAGAGGTGGCCGCTGCCCCCGGCGAGGTAGCCGTAGTCGAGGATGAGCCAGCTGGCCGCGACGATCGCGACGAGGAGGATGGCGATGCTCCTGGCGTGGCCGCGCCCGGCGATGACCCCCGCCGCGACGGCCGCCGCGACGCCCGCTCCGGCGACGGCGGCGAGCGCCGACGGGGCATGGACGGCCAGCCGCTCGGCGATCGCCGACGCGACGGCCGCGACGAGGCCCGCCGCCACCAGGGCCACGACACCGCCGGCGGACGCGTCGGACCGCATCGTGGGACGCCGCGCGAGGGCGAGGCCGATGCCGAAGGCGGCGACCAGGGCCAGCCAGGCCAGCGGGGCGGGCGCGCGCAGGACCGTCAGGTCGCGGAGCTGGAGGAGCGCCCACGCGGCGGCAGCGGACGCCGCGAGCACGACGCCCAGCGGAGTGGACGCGGCGCGTATCGCCCGCACGAACGCGGGCTGCTCGGCGAACGGGACGGGCTCGGCTGGGCGCATCAAGGCCCGATGGTAGCCCGCCGTCACCGCGGGACGGTCGCGTCGAAGGCCGGCGTCGCAACGAGCGGGTACTCTTACCGCCATGTCCGTCGCCCAGGAACCGACCGCGACGCCGGGCAGCGACACCCTGCCGCCGGCACCGAGCGGCGTGGTCGTCGTCATGCCGGCCTACAACGCCGCCCTCACCCTCGAGCGGACGTACGCCGACATCCCGCATCCGCTCGTCGAGCGGATCATCCTCGTCGACGACGTCTCGAAGGACCGGACCGTCGAGATCGCCCGCCGGCTCGGCCTCGACGTCATCATCCACCACCAGAACCTGGGCTACGGCGGCAACCAGAAGACCTGCTACGACGCCGCCCTGGCCGCCGGCGCCCGCGTCGTGGTGATGCTCCACCCCGACTACCAGTACGACGCGACCCGCATCCCGGCCCTCATCGAGCCGATCCTCGCCGGCCGGGCCGACCTGATGCTCGGCAGCCGCTTCCTCGGCGACCCGCTGGCGGGCGGGATGCCGCGCTGGAAGTACATCAGCAACCGCTTCCTCACGACCCTCGAGAACGTCGCCTTCGGGCTCCGCCTGTCGGAGTACCACACCGGCTTCCGGGCCTACAGCCGCGAGCTCCTGGAGACGATCCCGTACGGCCTCAACTCGAACGACTTCGTGTTCGACCAGGAGCTCGTCGCCCAGGCCGTCGCGGCCGGCTTCCGGATCGGCGAGATCGCCGTCCCGACGCGCTACTTCGAGGAGGCGAGCTCGGTGAACTTCCGGCGGAGCGTGGTCTACGGCCTCGAGACGCTGCGGGTCGTCCTGCGCTTCCTCCTCCATCGCGTCGGCCTGCGGCGCTCGCCGAAGCTGACCGCGCGCCGCCCGAGCCGCCGCCCGGCCTCGTGAGACCCGGCCTGCAGCGGCTCCTCCGCGGGGCGGTCGGCGTCCTCATCTCCATCGCCTCGCTCTACCTCGTCCTGCGGGGCGTGGACCTGGGTCGGACCTGGGACGTGCTGCGCGGCGCCCAGCCCGCCTGGCTGCTGCTCGCCGTCGTCGCCCTGGCCGGCGACCTCATCCTGCGCGGCGTGCGCTGGCAGCGACTCATCGCCCCGATCCATCGCGTCGCCTACGCGCCCCTGCTGGCCTACATGCTCGTCGGCTACCTCGCCAACAACGTCCTGCCGATGCGGCTCGGTGAGCTCGTGCGGAGTCACTACCTCGGCGACCGGGAGGGCATCAGCCGGACCACGACCCTCGGCACGGTCGTCGTCGAACGGGTCGTGGATACGGCCGTCCTCGTCGGCATCGCCGCCCTGGCCATCCTCGTCCTGCACGTCCGCGGCGTCGTGGCCAGCGCGGTCCTGGTGGGCCTGGCCATCGCCGGGCTGCTGCTGCTCGGCCTGGCCCTCGCCGTCGTCGCCCACCGCCTCCCCGGCGCGGACCGCATCCGCGAGCTGGTCGCCCGCTGGCCGCGGGCCCGGACCCTCGTCGCGAACCTCCGCGGCGGCCTGGCCGTGGCGGCCCGGCCGCGGACGCTGGCGGAGGCCGTGCTGCTGAGCGGCCTGGCCTGGAGCTGCACCGTGGTCGCCTTCGCCGCCGCCGGGCAGGCGGTCGGCATCCAGCTGACGACGGGCGAGGCCGCGCTCCTGGCGGCGGGCACGAACCTCGCGACGGCCATCCCATCGGGGCCCGGCTACCTCGGGACGTTCGAGCTGGCAGCGGTCCGGATCGCGGCCGCCTTCGGCATCCGCGACGACCCGGCCCTCGCCCTGGCCCTGCTCGTCCACGCCGGGACCCTCGTCCTGACCTCGGGCGGCGGCCTCATCGCCCTCGTCCGCCTCGGCTGGCGGCGCTCGCCGGCCGTCGACGCCGTCCTCGAGGGGACC
>DASVYJ010000008.1:0-32934 GCA_036392215.1 Candidatus Limnocylindrales bacterium
CACTGGGCGGCGGCCGACCGCGCCGGCGACGGAGTCCCCTACCGCCCCGGTGTCCGCGGCCCCTCCGGCAGGCGTGGCGTGAAGCGGAATCCGCCGGCGACGCCCGGCTCGGTCAGCTCATGCGGGGCGAGGAGCTCGTCCAGCTCGTCCGCGGTGAAGATGCCGCGCTCCAGGACGATCTCCCGGATCGTCCGGCCCTCGCGGACCGCCTGCTTGGAGATGTCCGCCGCCAGGGCGTAGCCCAGGTACGGGGCGAGCGGCGTGGCGAGGGCGGACGAGCGCTCCATCAGCGCCGTCGCCCGCTCGCGGTTCGCGCTGATCCCGCTGACGCACCACTCGGCGAACGCCCGGCACATGTTGGTCAGGACAGTCAGCGACTCGAGCGTCTCGTGGGCGATGACCGGCATCATCACGTTGAGCTCGAGCTGGCCGGCCGAGGCGGCCCAGGCCACCGTCGTGTCATTGCCCATGACGTGGAAGCAGACCATCGAGAGGCACTCGGCCATGACCGGGTTCACCTTGCCCGGCATGATCGAGCTGCCCGGCTGGACCGCCGGCAGCGTGATCTCGGCCAGGCCGGTCATCGGCCCGGACGACATGAGGCGGAGGTCCTCGCTGACCTTCACCAGGTCGACGGCGATGCCGCGCAGGGCGGCCGACACCTCCAGCATCGGCCGCATGGACTGGGTGGCCTGGACGAGATGCTCGGCCGTCCGCAGGCGGTGGCCCGTCTGCTCGGAGAGGTACTCGACGACGAGGCGGATGTACTCGGGCTCGGCGTTGAGCCCGGTCCCGACCGCGGTCGCCCCGATGTTCTGCTCGGCGATCGAGTCGGCGGCCGTCCGCAGGCGGTCGAGGCCGCGCCGGAGGGTGATGGCGTAGGCCCGGAACTCCTGGCCGAGGCGGATCGGGACGGCGTCCTGGAGGTGGGTCCGGCCCGACTTGACGACGTCGTCGAACTCGTCCGCCTTGGCCTCGAAGGCGGTGACGAGCGCCTCGGCCGCCGGGCCGAAGTCGCGGACGAGGTCGAGCGTGGCCAGGCGCATCGAGGTCGGGAACACGTCGTTGGTCGACTGGGCCATGTTGACGTGGTCGTTGGGATTGACGACGGCGTAGTCGCCTCGTCGGCCGCTGCCGATGCCGCGTCCGTGGAGCAGCTCGATCGCCCGGTTCGCCAGGACCTCGTTGGCGTTCATGTTGTGGCTCGTGCCCGCGCCCGCCTGGAACGGGTCGACCCGGAAGCTCGCCAGCAGCTCGGCCTGCTTCGCCCGCGCCGCGGCCGCGAAGGCCGCCCGCATCGGATCCCGGTGCGCGACCGCGACGTCGTCGTCGGCCTCGTCGTCGGCCTCGTCCGTCGCGCCGCCCGAGGGCGCCGGGGCAAGCGGCGCGAGGATCTCGTCGGCCGCCTCGACGATCGCGTTGCCGAGCGCCCGGGGCAGCCGGCCCGTCGCCATGTTCGCCCGCGCCGCGGCCTTCTTGACCTGGACGGTGGCCCGCACGAGGGCGGGATGCGGGAGCCGCCCCGAGATCGGGAAGTTGTGGATGGCCCGCTGCGTCTGGACGCCGTAGTACGCGTCCTGCGGCACCTCCAGCGACCCGAGCGGGTCCCGCTCGAGGCGGAACCCGGGCCGGACGGCTGGTACGTCGGGCTCCACGGCCGCGCCACGGGACGCGGCCGGCGGGACGGCGTCGGCGGTCATACAGCGACTCCTTCGGCGTCGGCGCGGGGCTGCGAGGGGCCGCCGGGGCAGCCCGTCGCGACCGGACCAGTCTAGCCCGGTCCCCGCCTCAGGCCGGCTTGCCGGTCAGTAGATCCGGTGCGCGTCGGCCGGGACAGCCAGGCTGAAGGCCGAGTCGGGGATCGGGGCGTCCACCTCGACCGAGACCGCCTCGGCGACCCGCGTCGGGCGCCCGCCGATGGTCTCGACGAGGCGCACGACGAGGCCCGTCGCGTCGTCCGCGGCGACCTCGAGGCGATGGTCCGGCAGGTCCGCGTAGCGCTCCACGACGCGCGGATGGTCGCACTCGACCAGGACCGCCTCCCGCCCGGCGACGGCGATGCGGCCGGCGACCCGACAGGCGCCCGTGGTGAGGACGTTCTGGCAGAACCCGGCTGGGTGGACGAAGGTCTCGGCGAGCGTCTCCATGGGCAGCGCGGTGAGCGGCTCGTACACCCGGGCGGGGCCCGGCAGGTCGGCCTCAGCCAGGCCGCCGACGCGCCGGCGGACCGGTCGCTCGGTCGTCACCCGGCTGATCGTCGAGTACGTCCGGACGGTCCGTCCGTCGCCGAGCCAGACATCGTAGCCCGCGGGCTCGCCGTCGCCGGTCACGCTGGTCGTGACCCGCGCCAGGCCCGGGTGCCGGACGAGGACCTCCGTCGTCTCGACTCGCTCCACCGCGGCCCAGGTCCGCTCCTCGATGCGCAGCCGCAGCGTCGCGAAGCGCAGCTCGGCGTCGCGCATGAAGGTGAACAGGGTGGCGAGATCCGGCTCGCCGGCCGGCAGGGCGGCCAGCTCGGCCCGGCGACGTGCGCCGGGCGCGACGGCCGAGGACGCGGCGAGATCCCAGCGCGGCAGGTCGGGCGTCGAGGCGGACATCGCGCGGCATCATAGCGCAGCGCGTCCGCGGCTCGGCCGCGTCGTCGGCTGCGTCGCGTCGTGTGGGTGCTGCCCCGGCCCACGGCCCGCCCGCCCGACAGGCGATCAGCCCGGCCGTCCGGCCGGGCTGATCGGGATGCTGCGCGGGTGGGGGCAGGGGTCAGGCGGATGCGGTCCCCTGCTCCGGCACCGCGAACTCGAGCTCGGCCTCGATCGCGGCGAGCTCCTCGGCGGTCCCCTGGACCCGCGGCCCGGTGAACCAGCGGCGGGCCGAAGCGGCCCACCAGAGGGCAGCGCCGCCGAGCACGACGACGAACACCAGCGGCGTGTAGTTGAACGAGCTGATCGTGATCGGCTGCGCCTGCGGCAGCATGAACAGGATGGCGATGAAGACCACCCAGATGGTGGCCACGATCCCGATCGGCCGCGACCATCGGCCGAGCGACCACGGCCCCGGCTGGAAGCGGTCGGCCGCCAGGACCCGCAGGAAGACCGGCGTCACGTAGGCCACGTACAGGCCGATGACGGCGATCGAGGTCACGGCGGCGTAGGCCGTGTAGCTGTACAGGTATGGCAGGCCGAGGATGAAGGCCCCGACCGCCGCGAGCCAGATCGAGTTGGTCGGCGTCCGCGTCCGCTTGTTGATGCGGTGCCAGAAGCTGCTGCCGGGGACCGCGCCATCGCGGGCGAAGGCGTAGATCATCCGCGAGTTCGCGGTCACCGACGACATGCCGCAGTAGAACTGCGCGCCGATGACCAGGAACAGGATGACCAGGCCGCCGGTCTGGCCCAGGTCGTCGATCCAGATCTGGGCGGGTGGCACGGCCGTCGCGGTCTGCAGCGCGTGGGTGTAGCCGTCGACGAGCGTGCTCGGCGTCGTCGCGTCGGGGAAGACCTTGTCCGGGGTGATCCCGACATTCATGGCCACGAGCAGGATGAAGCCGGCGATGACCGATACGACGACCGACCAGATGATCCCGCGCGGCGCCGACTCGGCGGCCGCGTGGGTCTCCTCGGACATGTGGGCCGAGGCGTCGTAGCCGGTCAGCGTGTACTGGGCGTTCAGCAACCCGATGAGCATGACGTAGAGCGGGATGCCCGCCAGGATGGGCCCCGGCCAGGCCAGCCCGTTGCCGGTCCCGGTGTTGTCCACGAACTTCGTGAAGACCGTTCCGAGGTCCGTCCGGGTGTGCTGGCTCAGGAAGACCATCGAGACCAGGATCGCCGCCACGCCCACCAGGTGCCACCAGACCGACACGTCGTTGAGGAACGCGACGATCCGGATGCCGAACGTGTTCAGCAGGCCGTGGATGAACAGCACGATGCCGTAGATGAGGATCGTGTGCGGCGGGTCGGCGGGGAAGCCGAAGGCGATGTTGAGGAAGGCGTTGATGAAGAACGCCAGCCCGAAGTCGATGCCCGCCGTCACCGCGACCTGGCCTACCAGGTTGAACCAGCCGGTGAACCAGCTCCAGGCGGCCCCGTTGCGGCCGCTCTCGGGGGCCAGCTTGGCCGCCCAGTAGTAGAGCCCGCCCGCCGTCGGGTAGCTCGAGGCGACCTCGGCCATGCCCAGGGCGACCAGGATGACGAAGCCGCCCACCACCAGCCAGCCGAGCGTCATGACCGCCGGCCCGCCCGTGTTCATGGCGAACCCGAACAGCGTCAGGCAGCCCGAGAGGATCGAGATGATGGTGAAGGAGACGGCGAAGTTCGAGAACGTCCGCATCCCGCGGCGGAGTTCCTGCGCGTAGCCGAGCTCGTGGAGCCGCGCCACGTCCCGGTTGGCCGGGTCGCGCGGTCCGCCCTGTGACATGCGAACTCCTCCTCTATCGCATCGCGACGCCGCGAAGCGGATAGCGTGCCGTCCCACCGCCACCTGTCAAGCGCGTTGCCCCTGGCGGGCCGGCCCCAGACCCGGCGCTAGAATGCCGCGGCGGGGATCGACCGGCCCGCGCCCGACCGCGCGCATGACCGGAGCCACGGCAGGAGGAGGCCGATGGGCGATCGTCTGGGGGGCAAGGTCTGCATCGTCACCGGGGCGGGCTCGGGCATCGGCCGGGCGAGCGCCATCCGCTTCGCCGAGGAGGGGGCCCGGGTGACCTGCGTCGACATCGACCGCGAGCACGTCGAGGCGACCGCGCGGGAGATCGGCGACCAGGCCGTCGCGGTCGCGGCCGACGTGTCCGACGCGCGCCAGGTGAAGGCCTACACCGACGAGACGGCGTTGCGGTGGGGCGGCCTCCACGTCGTCTTCAACAACGCCGGGGTGAACATCCCGGGCGTCTTCCACGAGGTTCCGGACGAGGTCGTGGACCGGACCATCAACGTCAACCTCAAGGGCTGTATCTACGGCTGCCGCTACGCCATCCCCCACCTGCTGCGGGGCGGGGGCGGCTCGCTGATCAACACGAGCTCGGTCAACGGCGTCGTCGCCGAGCCGTTCCTGACGATCTACGCCGCCTCGAAGGGCGGCATCGTCATGCTCTCGCGGGGGATCGCTCTCGACTACGCCAAGCAGGGCATCCGCTGCAACGCGCTGTGCCCCGGCTGGGTCGACACGCCGATCAACTACGCCCACGCCGAGATGCTGGGCGGGCTCCAGGAGGTCTATGACACGATCGATTCGTTCCAGCCGGTGGGGCGGCCGGGCGAGCCGCGGGAGATCGCCAACGTCGCGCTCTTCCTGGCCTCGGACGAGGCGTCGTTCGTGACCGGGGCCGTCATCCTGGCCGACGGCGGGATGACCGCGAAGTGACCATCGCCGCCCGGACCGCCGCCGCCGATCGCGAGGCGACGTCCCGCGGCACGATACGGACCGATCCCGGGTCGTACGATCCCGGGTCCATGGCGCCGTCCCCCCGTCGCAGCCGACCGGCGGGGGACGGCCAGGGTGGCGGAGCGCCGGCTGACCAGCGAGCGGGGAAAGGGACAGCATGATCAGCGAGCACGAGACCGGTCACGGCGAGACGGGCACGCGGCGCCTGGAGGAGCTCCGGGCGATGGTCCAGGACGGCCGGATCGACACCCTCATCGTCGCCCTCACCGACATGCAGGGCCGGCTGATGGGCAAGCGCGTCCAGGCCCAGGCCTTCCTCAACGGCGTCATCGACCACGGGGCCCATTTCTGCACGTACCTGCTGGGCACCGACATGGAGATGAACACGCCGGAGGGCTTCGCCCTCATGAACTGGGAGACCGGCTACGGCGACTGGATCGCCCACCCGGTCTGGGACACGCTGCGGGTCCTGCCCTGGCTCGAGCGGACCGCCCTGGTCCTGTCCGACACCGCCGACGAGGAGACGCACCAGGAGATCCCCGTCTCGCCCCGGACGATCCTGAAGCGGCAGGTCGCCAAGGCCCGCTCGATGGGCTACACGGTCAAGGCCGGCTCGGAGCTCGAGTACTACGTCCTCAAGGACACCTACGAGCAGGTCGCCGCGAACGGCTTCGCCCTCCCCCAGCGCTTCGGCTACTACAACGAGGACTACCACCTTCTCCAGGCGACCAAGGCGGAGCCGCTCCACCGCCTCCTGCGCAACCTGATGACCGAGGCCCGCATCCCCGTCGAGTTCAGCAAGGGCGAGGCGGCCCCCGGGCAGCACGAGGTCAACATCCGCTACGACGAGGTCCTGGAGTCGGCGGACCGGACGGTCATCTTCAAGCACGGGGCGAAGGAGATCGCCTACCTCAACGGCTGGGGCCTGACCTTCATGGCCAAGCCCGACGCCTCGTGGACCGGCTCGTCGGGCCATCTCCACATGAGCGTCTGGGACGCCGATGGGTCGCGGTCGCTGATGGCCGACGAGGACTCCGAGGCGCCCTACCACATGTCGGAGGTGATGCAGCACTTCCTGGCCGGGATGATGGCCCTCTCCCGCGAGTTGGCCGTGTTCATCGCCCCCAACGTCAACTCGTACAAGCGCTTCGCCGCCCTGTCCTGGGCGCCGGTCAACGTCGTCTGGGGCCGCGACAACCGGACGACCGGGTTCCGCGTCGTCGGCCACGGCCAGGGCCTCCACGTCGAGGACCGCTTCCCGGGCGGCGACATGAACGCCTACCTGACCTACGCCGCGATGGTCGGCGCCGGCCTCTACGGCATCGAGCACGAGCTGCCGCTGCTGCCAGAGTTCAAGGGCAACGGCTACCTGGCGACGGGCTGCCAGCGCATGCCGCGGGCGCTGTACGAGGCGATCGGCGAATTGGAGCGCTCCGAGGCGGCCGTCGAGATCCTCGGCCAGGACGTCGTCGACCACTACCTCAACGCGGCCCGGGTCGAGCAGGAGGCCTACGACGCGGTCGTCCACGACTGGGATCGCGAGCGGTACCTCGAGCGCGGCTGAGTCTGGCGGAGCGGCCAGCCTCCGGACAGGCCGGGCAGGCGGGCCCCGGACGCGCTGCTGGGCGGCCCGATCGGCCCGCGGTCCGATGCCTGCAACGGGCGTGGCAGCGGCCGCGCGGCTCGCGTAGGCTGCCTCCCATCCCGAGCCGCCGGTGGGCCCGCCGCGGGTCCCCGCTCCGTCACGAACCGGACCAGGAGAGCTCCGATGCGCCTGCAGGACAAGGTCGCCGTCATCACGGGGGCAGGCAGCGGCATGGGCCGCACCGCGGCCTGCATGTTCGCCGCGGAGGGCGCCCGCGTCGTCGTCGCGGAGTGGGACCGGGCGGCCGGCGAGGAGACGGTCCGCCAGGTCGAGGCGGCGGGCGGGCGGGCCGTGTTCGCGAAGACCGACGTGTCGGCCGAGACCGATGCGAAGGCGATGGTCGAGGCGGCGGTCGACAGCTTCGGCCGGCTCGACTGCCTGTACAACAACGCGGGGATCATGCCCGAGGCCGATCACTCGGTCATCGACACGGACGTCGCCACCTGGGACCGGGTGATGGCGGTCAACGTCCGGGGGACGTTCCTCGGCTGCAAGTACGCCATCCCCCGCATGGTCGAACAGGGCACGGGCTCGATCATCAACATCTCGAGCTTCGTCGCTCTCCTCGGCTGCTCGAGCCCGCAGGACGCCTACACGGCCTCGAAGGGCGCGGTCCTCGCCCTCACCCGCTCGCTGGCCGTCCAGTTCGGGCCGCGCGGCGTCCGCACGAACGCCATCCTGCCCGGCCCCGTGGAGACGCCGCTCCTCATGGACTGGCTGGTCAAGGACGAGGAGGCCAAGCGGATCCGACTGGCTCGCAACCCGACGGGCCGCTTCGGCAAGCCCGAGGAGATCGTCCACATGGCGGTCTACCTGGCCTCGGACGAGTCGCGCTGGACGAACGGGGCCGCGATGGTCCTGGACGGCGGCATCAGCGTCAACTACTTCTAGCACCGGCCCTCCGGAGGGAGCCATGGCTGACGAGCTCGGGCCGCTCGCCGTCGGCGTCGATGTCGGCGGGAGCGGCATCAAGGCAGCCGTCGTCGACGTCGCCAGCGGGCGACTGCTCGGCGACCGGCTCCGCCTCGTCACGCCGGAGCCATCGGTCCCCCACGCAGTCGTCGAGACGCTCGCGGCGCTCCTCGAGCAGCTCCGCGTCGACGAGCCCCGGCCCGACGATAGCGGCGCTGCCCATCGCAACGGCGGGCAGCGCGACGAGCGCGCGGCGGACGAGGCCGCCGAGGGTGGGCCCGGACAGGCCCGGATCGAGGCCCGCCCCTCGGCGGCGGTCGACTCGGCCGACCGCACGCCAAAGCGCCTCGCCCTGCGCCGTGACGCCGCTCGCGGCGCCCCGGTCGGCGTCGGCTTCCCGGCGCCCGTCATCGGCGGCGTCACGCGCGCCGCCGCCAACATCGATCCGGGCTGGGTCGACTACCCCGCCGAACAGGAGATGCGCGTCCGCCTCGGCCGCCCGGTCGCGGTGGCCAACGACGCCGACGTGGCCGGCATCGCCGAGATGCGCTTCGGGGCCGGCCGGGGCGTCGACGGCACGGTCATGGTGCTGACCATCGGCACCGGGATCGGGTCGGCGATCTTCGTCGACGGCCGACTCGTCCCGAACACCGAGCTCGGCCACCTCCAGGTCCGGGGCAAGGACGCCGAGAAGCGCGCCTCGGATGCGGCGCGAAGCCGGCGCGGGCTCGGCTGGGGCGAATGGGCCGTCCTGCTCGACGAGTACCTCACCACGCTCCAGCACCTGTTCTGGCCGGACCTGTTCATCCTGGGCGGCGGCGTGAGCAAGCGCTCGGAGCGGTTCCTGCCCCGCCTCACGGTGAAGGTGCCGGTCGTCCCGGCCACGCTCCTCAACGACGCCGGGATCGTCGGTGCGGCCTGCGTCGCCCGGGAGCGATTCCCGTCCGAGTGAGCCGGCGCCGGCAGGAAGCCGGCGACGCGAGCTGACTCAGTGGCAGGTGAGGCTGCTGCTGTCGATCAGGGTCCCGCTCGATGAGATGAACTGGATGGCGGCCGAGCCGCTCGAGAGCGACAGGCGGAGGGCGCCCGCGACCGTCGAGCGGGCGGCAACGCGGCTGTCCGTCGTCTTGAACGAACCTGCCGAGTGACCGCCGGTCCCGTCGACGAGCTCGACGGTGCCGCCCGGGCTGGGAGTCCCGCTCGCGTCCATCGCGACCCAGCGCTGGTACGTGTGGTCGTGGCCGTTGACGACGAGCGCGACGCGGCCGGCCAGCATCGACCAGAGGGTCTTCGCCGAGCCGGGGATCGGCTCGGACCCGACGTTGTAGGCCGGGTGATGCCAGAAGGCGATGGTGCAGCTGCCCGGATGGGCCGCCAGGTCGGACGACAGCCAGCTGAGCTGGGCCTTCCACTTGGCGGAGGTCATCGGGGTCTGGTTGGAGTTCAGGGCGATGAAGTGCCAGCCACCGGCATCGAAGCTGTAGTAGTCGGGCAGGTCGTTCCAGTAGTCGAAGTAGGCGATGCCGGCCGGGACGACCGCCGGACCGGTCGCCGGGTCGCTGGCCGACAGGTACTCGTGGTTGCCGATGACGGGGTCGGTGATGGAGCGGAGCGAGCCGTAGGTGGCGCCGTACCAATCCATGAACTCGACCCACGAGCCGCGCTCGTACACGTCGCCCAGGTACAGGAACAGGTTCGGCGCCCAGCCGCTGATGCGGCTCGCCACCGCGCGGCTGATCGGGTCGCCGGCCGCCCCGTCGCCCACCGCGGCGACGACGAGCGGCGCGCCCGCCGCAGGAGTCGTGCCCGTCGCGATCGTCGGTGAGGCGGTGTTGACCGGCTGCGTCGCATCGCCGTTGCCGAACGAGAGGCTCGTCGTCGCGGGCGCGGTCCGCGTCCCGTCCCGCATCGTGGCGACGACGAGGAGGGCGTGGCTCCCGTCGACCCAGTGGGCCGTGGATAGCGCGAAGCTCCAGACCGTCTGCGTCTGGCTCGGCTGCGACGAGGCGCGGAAGTCACGGACGAGGTAGCCGGCGCCGCCGTCGACGCAGGTCGGGGTCGTCGTCATGCTGCCGTCGAGGCAGAACGTGACGTACGCGACGCGGGCCGTCGTCGAGACCGTGACGGTCGCCGACGGGGAGATCGTGCCGCTGACCGGGCCGGACGGGGCGAGGCAGACCTGGACGGTGTAGCCCGCCGAGGCCGTGGTCGTCGAGCACGATGACGCGCCCGAAACGGCCTGGGGTCCGCTGGCCGGGGATGGACCGCCGAGCAGGAGCGAGGCGAGCGCGATCGGCGCGGCGATCGCCCGCAGATGTCGCAGACGCATGGCGCCCCTCGTGGCCGCCGCCGGGACGCAGCGGGGGAGCCAAGCATCGCCCGACAGCGGCTACTGTCAAGTCACAGATGCATGACGGCCGTTGCCGCGAGGGCGGGCGGCGGGGCCGACCGCGACCGCACGGGTTCAGGCCCGGCCGAGCGCCTCCGCGAGCGTCGGGACCGAGCCCGAGACGACGAGGTGCTCGCCCGCCACGATGCGACGGTCGCCGGGCGGGTTCGCCTCGTAGGAGCGCTCGCCCATGACGACGGCCAGCACGAAGACGCCTCGATCGCGCAGCTCGGCCACGGTCCGCCCGTCGAGGGCGCCGCCCGATGCGACCTCGGCCTCCTCCATCGAGAACGCGAGCTCGCCATGGGAGAGCGCTGCGTCGATGAAGTCGACCACCCGGGGCCGGATGGCGAGCTCGGCCAGCCGGTGGCCGGCCATCGTGTAGGGCGAGACGACGCGGTCAGCGCCCGCCTGCGTCAGCTTCGACTCGGCCCCGGCCGCGTTCGCCCGGGCGACGACGAACAGGCCGGGGTTGATCGCCCGCGACGAGAGGATGACGTAGACGTTGTGGGCGTCGGAGTCGATCGTCGTGATGAGCCCACTCGCCCGCTCGATCCCCGCCGCTGCGAGCGTGGCGTCGTCCGTCGCGTCGCCCTCGACCGCGAGGTGCCCATCGCGCCTGGCCCGGGCCAGCGACTCCGGCAGGATGTCGATGACGACGAGGCGCTGCCCGGCATGGACCAGCTCGCGGGCGACGGTCGAGCCCACGCGCCCGTAGCCGCACAGGATGAAATGGCCGCGGAGCGCCGCCACCGCCTCGCTCATCCGCCGAGCCTCCCTCCGTCCACTGGTCACCTCGCTCACGAGGTACTCCGCGACGATCCCGACCGAGCCGAAGATCAGGGCCACCCCGACGAGGGCGAGGAGCATCGTCCAGGCCCGTCCCGCGGGCCCCAGCTCGCCCACCTCCTTGAAGCCGACCGTCGTCAGGGTGATGACGGTCATGTACAGCGCGTCGAGGACGGTCCACCGCTCGATCAGCAGATAGCCGGCGGTCCCGATGGCGATGGCGGCGGCGACGACGACCAGCCAGGCCCGGACGTGGGAACCCCGCAGGACCGCGGGGATCGGCGCACCCCCGACCCGTGACGACGACCAGACCGGGAGCGGGTGGCTCACCCCGGCATCGTACACCCCGGGCGATCAGCCGTTGGCATCGCTTTGCGTATCTTGCTATTAGTTGAGGCTGGACTTGACATAGTGAAATAGAGCTGGTACAACGCGCAATGGCTGAACCGTATCCGAAGGACACGCCATGGCCCACGACGTCATCGCCACCTGCCCTGTCTGCTCCAGCGAGCTCCGGGTGACCCGCCTCGAGTGCCGCGCCTGCGGCACGTCCATCGAGGGTGACTTCACGGTCGGGCGGTTCGGTCGGCTCGGCCGCGACCAGCTCGCCCTGCTGGAGAGCTTCCTGCGGGCCCGCGGGAACCTGCGCGAGATGGAGCGCGAGCTCGGCCTCTCCTACCCGACCGTCCGGGCTCGCGTCGACGCGCTGGTCCGCGCCGTGGGCCTCTGGACAGACGACGGCGCGGGCCACCCGGCCGAGGAGGAGTCAGGGGAGGCCGCCGCCGTCCCGGAGGGGACGCCGAGCCTGACCGCGGCAGCCGCGCTGTCCGGCGACGACGCAACAGCGCGTCGCGACGTGCTGGAGCGGCTCGCCCGCCACGAGATCGACGCCGATGAGGCAGCGGCCGCCATCCGGTCGCTGGGAGGACGCTACTGATGCCCCCGTTCGAGCGCATCGTCACCATCGAGCATCCGCTCCGGCCCGGCGGCCGCCTCCGCCTGCGCGGCATCGACGGGCCCGTCGCCCTCCGACCCTCGGCCGACGCGACAGCCACGGTCCGCGTCCGCTACCAGGTCCGCGCCGCGGACGAGGCGGCCGCGGATCGGGCGATCGGCGACGCCCAGGCCCGCGTGGACCGCGCGACGGACCAGCTCGAGGTCGACGGCCGCGACCGCCGCTGGGGGCTCCTCGAGGCCGTCAGCTGGCTCTTCGGCGAGGGCCGCGTCCGGGTCGCCTTCGACGCGGAGGTGCCGCCCGGCGTGGACGTCCGAGTCGACACGGTGAGCGGCGAGATCGAGGCCGACGGGCTCCGCGACACCGCGTCGTACCACTCGGTCTCCGGGTCGGTCACGCTCCGCGGCACCGGCGGGACGGTCCAGGCCGACACGGTCTCGGGCCGGGTCGAGGTCCTCGCCGGGGCCGAGCTGCGGCTCGATGCGCGGAGCGTCTCGGGCAGCCTGCGCGCCGCCGCGCCGCGTTTCGCGGCGCTCCGTCTCGCGACGACGAGCGGCTCGGTCTCGCTCGAGGGGCCGCTCGACGCGGCGGGTCGGCACGAGGTCGAGACGGTCTCCGGGGGCCTGCACCTGGACGCCCCGGGCGGCGCGACGATCGACATGCAGACCATCAGCGGCGGCGTCCGGGCGGACCGCGAGGCGCGGGTCGAGCGCCTCGGCGGCGGTCGACGGGTGGTCCTCGGCGACGGCGCGGCGCGCCTCCACTTCCGGTCGATGTCGGGCGGGCTGGACGTCTCGACGTCGTCGTGGCGGGGATCGGCGGCCGGGTCCGGGGCCAGGTCGGGGAATGCGGCGGGCGGCGCACCGACCGCGCCGGTCCCCCAGCCCGCGGACGCCCCGGTTCCCGAGCCCTCTGCCGCGGCCGTCGCGACCGAGCCGGGACCCGCGGAGCCGGATCAGCTGGGCATCCTGCGGGCCCTTGAGCGCGGCGAGATCGACGTCGACGAGGCTGCGGCTCGGCTCGCCCGGGTCGGCGAGGAGCGCAGCCGTGCCTGACCCACTCGAGACCGTCCTGCGTCTCGTGAGCGAGGGCCGTCTGCGTCCCGACGAGGCGGCCGCGGTCCTCGATGCCCTGGCGGGCGCCCGCCGTGCTGCCGACGAAGCCGGTCGGGCGGCCGGCCGCGCCCGGGACGCGGCAGACCGGGTGGCCGAGCGCGCCCGGGACCGCTGGCGGACGTCGGGCAGCGGACGCCAGATGCACATCCGGGTCAGCGAGGGCGACCGCGAGGTGCTGGACCTGCGCGTCCCGTTCACCGTGGCGAGCCTCGCCAGCGACGTCCTGCCCGGCCTCTCGGAGGCCTACCGGTCCCGCCTCCGCCAGGCCCTCGAGAGCGGCGCGCGCGGGCCCATCCTCGACGTCCGGGACGAGCACGGCGGGGTCCGTATCGCGGTCGAGTAGCGCGCCGTCGCGGGACCGGGAGACGGGTGCAACACGGAGCGACCCGGCGCTGCCCGCGCTGTGTCATGCGAGGCTCGACGCTGCGCCCATGCGCACGAGACGCCCAGGGACGGTGTGGCGCGCCGCGGGTGCGGGCAGTGCGGGTGGTGCCGTCGCCACGGTCGCGATGACGGCCTGGATGGTCCTGGCCAAGCGGCTCGACCTGATGCACCGCCTGCCCCCCGTGCTGCTCACGAAGCGGGCGCTCCGGCGCAGCGGAGCCGCCGACGGGACGCCCGAGCCCGCGCAGCTCGGCCTGGCCGGCCTCGCCCACCTCGCCTTCGGCGCGCTGCTCGGAGCCGCCTTCCTCCTCGGTGAGCGCGAGCTGGACGTGCCGGGGCCCTCGGCCCTGCACGCCGCCGCGTTCGCGTCCGCGGTCTGGGCGCTCTCCTACGCGGGCTGGATCCCGGCCCTCGACCTCATGCCACCGCCGCAGCGAGACGAGCCGGGTCGTCCGGTCGCGATGCTGGTCGCCCACTGGGTGTACGCCGCGGGACTCGTCGCCGCCCTCGCCGCGGACGACCGGATCGATCCACAGGACTGAGCCCGTCTTCCGGCCCGCGGCGTATCATCGCCGCCTCGCGGCGCAGCGTGGGGCGACCGGCGGTCGCAGGCAGCGGCCCCGTCGCTCGGCCCCGTGTCCCGACGCCCGGGCCGCCGCACGACACTCGAAGGAGCCGTTCCGTGACGACCGAGCAGCGTCTCCCCGACCCCGGCGCCTCGAGCGCCTCCACCGCCCCGCAGGCGCTGCGCATGGTGATCGGCGGCCAGCAGGTGGAGGCCGCCGACGGCCAGACGTTCGAGGTCGTCGATCCCGCCAGCGGCAGCGTCATCGCCACCGCGCCGCTCGGCGGCAGGGAGGACGTCGACCGGGCCGTCGCCGCCGCCCAAGGGGCGCTGGACGAGCCGAAGGGCTGGTCGAGCTGGTCGGCCGCCAAGCGCGGCCGCACGCTCCAGAAGTACTCGAACCTCGTGAAGGACCATATCGAGGAGCTGGCCCAGATCGAGAGCCGCAACATCGGCAAGCCGATCTCGTCGGCCCGCGGCGAGGCCCTCGCGGTCAGCCTCGTCTTCGAGTACTACGCGGGCGCCGCGAACAAGGTCTTCGGCGAGACGATCCCGACGAGCAGGCCGGGCCTCGACTTCACCCTGCGCGAGCCGATCGGCGTGGTCGGCCTGATCGTGCCCTGGAACTTCCCGATGAACATGGCCTCCTGGAAGCTGGGCCCGGCGCTCGCCGCGGGCAATGCCTGCATCCTCAAGCCGGCGAGCTACTCGCCGATGACCGCCATCCGGCTGGGCGAGCTCGCTTTGGAGGCCGGCATCCCGTCGGGCATCGTCAACGTCGTGACCGGGCCGGGCGGGACGGCCGGGGCCGCGATCGCCGCGCACCCGGGCATCGGCAAGGTCGCCTTCACCGGCGAGACGACGACGGGCCAGGAGATCATGCGGCTGGCCGCCGGCAACATCAAGAAGGTCTCGCTCGAGCTCGGCGGCAAGAGCCCCAACATCGTCTTCGCCGACGCCGACCTCGAGCGCTTCGCCCGCGAGTCCCCGTACGGCGTCTTCGACAACTGCGGCCAGGACTGCTGCGCGCGGAGTCGGATCCTCGTCGAGCGCTCGGTCCACGACCGCGTCGTCGAGCTCTTCGCCGAGGCGACCCGGAAGGTCGTCGTCGGGCTGCCGTCCGACGACGCGACCGAGGTGGGGACGCTCGTCTCGTTCCGCCAGCGCGAACGGGTGATGGACTACGTAGCGATCGGCCAGGAGGAGGGCGCCGAGCTCGTCGTCGGCGGGACGATCCCCGACGATCCGGCCCTGGCCAACGGCGCGTACCTGCTGCCCACGGTCTTCGACAACGTCTCGAACGACATGCGGATCGCCCGCGAGGAGATCTTCGGGCCGGTCGTCTCGATCATCCCGTTCGACGGGGAGGACGAGGCGGTCCGCCTGGCGAACGCCTCGCCGTACGGGCTGTCGGGCTCGGTCTGGAGCCGCGACATCGGCAAGGCGATCCGGACCGCGAAGCGGGTCCAGTCGGGCGTCATCTCCGTCAACTCGAACTCGTCGGTCCACACCGAGGCGCCGTTCGGCGGCTACAAGATGTCGGGCATCGGCCGTGAGCTCGGGATGCACGCGCTGGAGCTCTACACCGAGCTCAAGAACGTCTACGTGGACCTGAGCTGAGCGGGTCTCTGCCGGCCCAGCGTCCTGCCGGATATCGGCGGGGGTGATCGCATCGGGCCGCTGGACTCGCAGGCCCTCCGGATATCGGCCCGGCTGATGGTAGACAGTCACAACCCGATCCCGCCGCGCGCCCGCGGCTCCCAGCAGCGCCGGGTCCTGCGTGGCGGACGGCCACCCGCCGCTGACGGGCGTCGCGGGGGCCGACAGCCGTCCGCGTTCCATCAGCCGGGGTGATATCCAACAGGGCGGGACGGCCGATGGGCGACGGCGGACGGCGCCCGACGGGCCGAACCGGCGGCGGGACGCGACGGCGCCCGACGGGCCGGACCCGCCGGACCGGGCCGCGACGGGCAGCGACCGCGGCCGACGGGGGAGGCGGGCGCGGGGCCTGCGCCTGTCCGGACACGCCGACGGGGCCGGTCACCCGGCCCCGTCGATCGAGCGTGTGGCTGACGGTCGAGGACTAGTAGCGGCGGCGCCGCCAGCCCCAGCCGCCCCCGACGAGCAGCAGCAACAGGATGATCAACAGCAGTAGCGGCATGATCGGCCTCCTTCCCTGGGGGTCGGGTCATGCTGCCAGCGAGCGGGTGTCGCCGTGCCTCCGTCGTGGCTCGGAAGGGTAACAGGCCCCTCTCGACACCCGCTCGGGCGCTGGCCCCGGCCTCGGGCTGCAACGGCGCTGGAAGCCGCCCGATCCGGCGCCAGTCCACGGTCGGCGACGCGACGACGCGCATCGTCGGTCGATGACCACCCAGCGATCGAACCCCGCGCTCATCCACGTCCGGCAGCCCCGTGTCGGGTTCGTCCTGTCCGACGAGCAGTTCCGGGCGCCAGAGCTCCTTGAGCCCGGCGTCGCGGCCGAGCAGGCCGGCTTCGATCGAGGCCGCTCGCCGGGTCGGCTCGCCCTCGCCGTCACCGCCAGCCGCGTCCCGTCGGGGTAGGCGACCGTCCAGTCGCCCGTGGCGTCCTCGGTCTCGCTCGTCGTCGCGCCGTCCGGGCCGACCCCCGTCCGCGTGATCGGGCTGCCGGCATTGAGCCGCTCGTGCGGGTCGAGGACGATCGAGGCCGCGCGGCCGTCGATGCCGTCGAGCGCGCTCAGCGTCCCGTCCGCCGCACGCCGCACGCCGCACCGTCAGCCCGACGGGCTGGCCGGCCACGCTGCCGCGGACACTCGCGAGGCGACCGGCGGCGTCGTATCCGACCGCCAGGAGCGTCGTCCCGAGCCGCCCGTCGACGGTCCGGCCCCGGCGGTCCCGCCTGACGCGGAGGCCGTCCCGCGGAGCGGCCGTGTCACGCGACCGACACGCCCGCGGCTCCAGCCGCCGGTCCCCGCGACTTGGCTCGCCCGCCGCCGCGGGTACACTGCGATCCGTGACCGCCCGAGTCCCCCGCGGCCTGCGCCGGACACCCGCCGGCCCGCCCGCCACGCTGACCCCACGGCTGTTCGCCGCCCTCGTCGCCGGCAAGGCCGCCGGCACCGCCACGCGTGTCCTCGGCCGCGGCGGCGGGACGAGCCTGCCCGGGATGGTCGCGCGGCGCATCGACCCGACCGTCCTGGAGACGATCGTCCGGCGGCGGGGCGTGCCCGTCGTCGCGATCACCGGCAGCAACGGCAAGACGACCACCGCCCGCTTCACGGCCGCCCTCCTGCGCGGCGAGGACGTGGCCGCCAGCTACCACCCCGCGGGCGCGAACCTGGTCCAGAGCGTCACCAGCCTGGCCGTCAACTTCGCCGACCTGCGCGGCAAGCTGCCCGCCGGCGTCCTCGTGGCGGAGGTGGACGAAGGCGCCCTGCCGCACGTCGCCCCCGAGCTCGCGCCCCGCGTCGTCCTGGTCACGGACCTCTTCCGCGACCAGCTGGACCGCTTCGGCGAGCTGTACGCGGTCGCCGACGCGATCGAATCGGTGGCTCGCGGCCTGCCCCCGGAGGCCGCCCTCGTCAGCAACGCGGACGACCCGCTCGTCGCGAACATGGCGCCGGCGATCGCCGCCCGCCGGGTGACCTTCGGCTTCGAGCTCGGCCACGACACCGATCGCATCACCCGGGCCGCGGACACCATCCGCTGCCCGCGCTGCCGAGCGGACCTCGAGTACCGTCACGTCTACCTCAGTCACATGGGCGACTACCGCTGCCCGGCCTGCAGCTTCGCCCGGCCCACGCCGGACGTCGCCGTCACGAGCGTCGAGGTGGAGGGCATCGGCAGCACCCGCTTCAGCGTCCGCCTGCCGTCCGGCGCGACCCTCGACGTCCGCGTCCCGCAGGCCGGCATCCACATCGCCTATGACGGCGCGGCGGCCATCGCCGCCCTCGTCGCCCTCGGGGTCGAGCCCGAGCACGCCGCCGCCAGCCTGGCCGCGGTCGGCCCGGCCTTCGGTCGGCTGGAGCAGATCCAGGCCGGCGACAAGCGGGTCATCCTCGGCTTCGCCAAGAACCCGACCTCGTTCAACGCGAACCTGCGCGCCCTCGCGACCGAGGGCGAGCCCCGTCAGCTGCTCGTGGCCGCCAGCAACACCCTCGTCGACGGCGAGGACTTCGCCTGGCTGTGGGACGTCGACTTCGAGTCCGCCGCCTCGCAGGTCCAGCGGGCCACGGTGAGCGGGACTCGGGCCGACGAGCTGGCGAACCGGCTCAAGTACGCCGGGGTGGACCCCGGCCGGATGACGGTGGTCGAGGACCGCCGCCTCGCCCTCGACGCCGCCCTCGACGCGGTCGGGCCGGGCGGCACGCTCACGATCCTGGCCGGCTACACGCCGACGATCGAGCTCCGCGAGGAGATGCACAGGCGCGGCTGGGTGGGGAGGTACTGGCAGGCATGACCGAGACGACGAGGCCCGACGGGCGGACGACGAGCGCCGAGGGCGCGGGCGACTTCCCGACCCTCCGCCTGGCCCACCTCTACCCGTCGCTGCTCAACGTCGCCGGCGACGGCGGCAACCTCCTGGCGATCGAGCGCCGCTGCGCGTGGCGGGGCATCCCGACCGAGGTCACCCCGATCGAGGCCGGGGCGGCCCCCGACATGACCGGCTTCGACATCATCCTGTTCCACGGCGGGCAGGACGTCGAGATGGCCGTCGCCGCGGGCGACCTCGCCCGCAAGACGCCGTCGCTCCGCGCGGCCGCCGACGCCGGGGTCACGATCTTCGCCGTCTGCGCCGGCCTTCAGCTGCTCGGCCACCGCTACATCCCCTCGGTCGGCGAGCCGATGGAGGGCGCCGGCATCCTCGATCTCGAGACGCGCGGCGGCCCGCAGCGCTTCATGCAGCACGCGGCCTGCGAGGTGACGCTCGGCGGCGAGACGGAGACCGTCGTCGGCTTCGAGAACCACTCGGGCCTGACCGAGCTCGGGTCGGGCGTGCGGCCGTTCGGCCGGGTCGTCGCCGGGGCCGGCAACAACGGCCGGGACGGGACGGAGGGGGCGATCCGCGACAACGTCCTCGCCACATACCTCCACGGCCCCGTCCTGCCGAAGAACCCGTGGCTGACCGACCAGCTCATCCGGATCGCGCTGTCGAGGCGGATGGGCGGGCCGGTCGAGCTGGTCGAGCTGGACGACGAGCTGGAGCGCCAGGCCCACGAGGTCGCCCTCGCCAAGGCGCTCCGCAACCGGGGCCAGCGGACGGCCCTCGAGCCGGCGCGGCTCGTGCGGGGCGAGCGCCAGGCGTCGTAGACCGCTGCGGCGCGGCAGCGCCGCAGCGTCCGGCGGCCGCGCGGCGGCTCGGTCGCTACAGCTCCTGGCGCCGGAAGACGAGCCAGGCGACCACCCCGCAGCCGAGGACGATCACGACCGTCACGACCAGCGGCACGAACGCGTCGCCCGGCGGCCCGCCGAGGGCGAGCTCGCGAGCGGGGCCCAGCAGCCCCTGCGGGGTGTACTTCCCGACGACGGGGAGCGCCGCGACGACCTGGCTCACGACGAGGAAGAGGACGCCGAGCCCGGCCCCCGCGATCGCCGAGCGGGCGAGCGTGCTGCCGACGAAGGTGAGCGCGGCGAACACGAGCAGCACGAGCCAGACCGCGAGGACCATCGCCGCGAACCCCGCGACGGGGAGCGCCCCGAACAGCAACAGCGTGTACGTCCAGGCCAGCGCCCCGGCGACGACGGTGGCGACCAGCAGGTCGAGGCCGATGGCGACGAGCTTGGCGGCGAGGAACGCGGCCCGCGAGACCGGCTTGGTCAGCACCAGCGCGGCGGTCCCGCGGTCCTTCTCCGTGGCCACGCTGCCCATCGCCAGCAGGATCCCGGCCAGCGCCCCGAACTGGACGATGTTCTTGAGGAACTGGTCGACCGCGTCCGAGGTCCGCGGGGGAGGGATGAGCCCGAGCGGGATCTGGCCACCGCCGACGGCCTTGAGGATGTCCGGCAGGTACTTCGCCGTGAGCGGCGAGAGGATGCCGAACAGGGCGAAGACGACGGCCACGACCAGCAGCCGCATCGTCCGCGTCTGCTCGCGGAGCTCCTTGCCGAGCAGGATGCCGAAGCCCTTCATCGCCCTCCCTCCCCGGCCGATGCAGCGGGCGACCCGGCCGTCTCGGCGAGGCTCGCCGCGGGCGCCGCCGGTCTCCCGGGCGGCGCCGTGTCGATCCCGGACCCGCCACCCTCCGCGACAAGCTGGAGGAAGACGTCCTCGAGGCTCGGCCGGGCCCGCTCGAAGGCCGCCAGGGTCAGCCCGGTCGAGGCGAGCAGGGGCAGGAGCGCGGGGCCGGCGACCCGCGGATCGTTGACGAAGACGCGCACGGCGCCCTGCTCGGCCCGCACACTCCGCGTCCAGGCCTGCCCGCGCAGCACGCCGGCGAGGCGCTCGAGCGCGCCGTCCTGGCCGTCCTCCGGCTCGATCCTGTAGATCGGCCGGGCATACCGCTCGAGAAGGTCGTCGATGGCCGATTCGATGACCAGGCGGCCGTGGTCGATGATCGCGACCCGATCGCACACCCGTTCCACGTCGGTGAGGATGTGGGTCGACATGAAGACCGTCGCCTCGCCCCGCAGCCGGCCGATGATGGCCAGGATGTCGCGTCGGCCCTCCGGGTCGAGCGAGCTCACCGGCTCGTCGAGGAAGAGGACCTGGGGCCGGTTGAGCATCGCCTGGCCGATGCCGAGACGCTGGCGCATCCCGCCCGAGTAGCCGCCGATCGCCCGGCGGGCCGCGTCGGTCAGGCCGACGATGGCCAGGACCTCGTCGACGCGGCTGCGCAGGACCGGGCCGGAGAAGCCATGGAGGCGGCCGACGAACTCGAGCAGCTCGCGCCCGCGCATCCAGCCGTAGAAGCGGGGATCCTGGTCGAGGTAGCCGATCCGCTCCTGGAGCCGGCCGTCCGTCGCCCCGATCGGGATCCCGGCCACGCTGCCGCTGCCGCGGGTCGCGTGGGCCAGGCCGGTCAGCAGGCGCAGCGTCGTCGTCTTGCCGGCGCCGTTCGGGCCGAGGAAGCCGAAGACGCTGCCGGTCGGGACGTCGAGATCCAGGCCGTCGAGCGCGACCACGCCGCCGTAGCGCTTCGCAAGGCCGCGCGTGGAGATGGCCACGCCGCCCATCTCGCCGGCGCCCTCCGCTGCCTCGGAGGCCGGATGGGTCGCAACGGCCATCAGACGTCCTCCCGGCCGACGAAGAAGTAGGCCAGCGGGCCGACGATGTTCACGAAGAAGATGATCAGGGCCCAGACGGGCTTGCTGAACCACCGCACTCGACGCTCCTCGCGGAAGAGGTCGACGAGGGCGACGGCGAAGAGCAGCAGCTGGATGAGGATCAGGGGCACGAGCAGCGGCAGGAGCTGCTGGAGCTGGGTCATGACCCCTTCCTCCCGTGGCGCCGGCCCTTCGACTTCGGCCCGCCGGATCGCCGGTCCGTCTCGGCCTCCGGCGACGCAGGTTCCCCCGCCGAGCTGGCCGAGCCACCGGCGGCGAGGCCGCCCAGCTGGGCCTGCAGACGGCTGAGCTCCTGCTGGACACGCAGGAAGCCCTCCGGCTTGAGGAGGGCGAACCCGTCCTGGTCCGGCCTCCCGAGGACGATGAGCTGGTCGCCCGTCGCCAGGCCGAACTCCTCACGGACGCGGCGGGGGATGACGATCTGGCCCTTCGAGCTCAGCCGGACGGCGCCGTAGAAGCTGCCGATGCTCGGTGTGCCGGCGGCCGCTGACCTTCGTTCCGCCATGGTCCCCTCCGGGTAAGCGCTGTCCGACAAAGCATACGATTCCAGAAAGTAAGACGTGCGTCGGATCAGCGGCGGGCAGCGCCGGGCGCTGGAGCCGCCGCGCAGGGGCGCCTCAATCCGCGGCGCTCACCTCGGGGGCCAGGTCGGGCCGCACCCGGCGGACCCAGTCACGGAGCGCCCACGTGCTCGTTCGGAAGGCGATGCCGGACCAGGGGATGTCCTCCGGCGCGAAGGCCTGCACCTCGAGCGCCTCCGCGGTCGGCGCAGCGACGCCGCCGACGATCCGTGACTCGAAGGCGACGACCACGATCGCTGCCTCGGTCCGCGAGTAGAGGCCGACCAGCTCGCCGGGCTCGATGACCAGCCCGGTCTCCTCCAGCGTCTCGCGGATCGCCCCTTCGCGGACGGTCTCGTCGATCTCCAGGAAGCCCCCCGGCTGGGCCCAGCCGCCGTAGCCGGGAGCGATCCCGCGCCGCAGGAGGACGACCTCGCCCCGTTCGGTGACCGGCAGCGTCGTCACCACGAGTCGCGGATTGACGTAGGCGACGAAGCCGCATCGCTCGCAGGCCAGCCGCTCGCGGTCCTCGCCCTGCACCGGGCCGAACGTGAGCGGACCGCCGCAGCGAGAGCAGAAGTTGAGGGTCTGGCCCAGCCACTCCGGGACGCCGCCCCGGCCGCGTCCCACCGGCCAGCCTCCGGTCTCGTCGGTGGGCCGTTGCGCGTACGCTTCGCGGTCGCTCATGCCAGGAGGACCAGGCCCGTCGCGATGGTCAGCGCGGCAAGAAGCACCGCGTCCGCCGCCGCCCAGGCGAGACGGAAGAGTCCGCGGCCGCGATCCAGTGGCATCCAGGCCCAGGCCGAGCGCCAGACGCGAAGCAGGTTGTCCGCCGTCGTCAGCGCCAGCAGCGGGGCGCCGACGAGGACGCAGAGCTTGACGAGCGGGCTGCCGAGGCCGCTGCCGAGCTCCAGGGCGGAGATGGCGACCGTCCCGCAGACGAGGGCGACCGCGGACAGGCTGATGTAGTGCGCCTGGAGGGGCGTCGGGCGCGTCTCGGGCACGGAACGGGGCGGCCACCCCCGCGGGCTCCGGGGCAGTGGCCGCTCCCGGGGCACCTGCCGATCGAGGGCCGGCATCCCGGGCGCCCAGCGCTCATCGTCGATCGGCAGCCGGTCGTCCATCGGAGGGCGAGTGTACGACGGTCTCGCCCCTCAGCCCGTCGGCGGCTCCCTTCCGCTCGCGCCTGCCGCGTCCTGTCCCGCGGCGTCCCCAGCCGGCCCGCCGTTCGAGGCGTCCTCGAGGACCGCCGTGGTCTGGCGCGTCCGCCACGCCGTGAGCTGCGCCCGCACGGCCTCGTCGTGCAGCGCCAGGATCTCCGCCGCCAGCAGCGCCGCGTTCTCGGCGTTGCCGATGGCGACCGTCGCGACCGGGATACCGCGTGGCATCTGGACGATGGAGAGCAGGGAGTCGAGGCCGCCCAGGTGCTGCGTGGGGATCGGCACGCCGATGACCGGCACGATCGTCTTGGCCGCGAGCATCCCCGGCAGGTGGGCAGCGCCGCCGGCGCCCGCGACGATGACCTGGAGGCCTCGCTCCGCCGCTCCCGCCGCGTAGTCGAAGAGCAGGTCCGGGGTGCGGTGGGCCGAGACGACCCGCAGCTCGTGGGCGATGCCGAGCTCGGCGAGCACTGCCGCCGCCTTCTCGAGGATCGGGAAGTCGGAGCGGCTGCCGCCGACGATGCCGACCTTCGGTCCGTCCATGGTCTCCCTGCCTGTGCCGGCCGTCAGGCCCAGCGCAACCGCGACAGGGCCGCCTCCGCCCGGTCGAGCGCCTCCGGCGTACCCTCCCCCGGCAGCGCCAGGGCCGTGACGTGGCCCATCTTGCGCCGCTCGAAGACCCGCCGCTTGTCGTAGACGTGGACGTGGACGTTCGGGTCGGCCAGCGCGGCGTCGAGGCCCAGGAGGCGCGACTCGCGCAGCGGACCGCTGCCGAGGAGGTTGACCATCGCGGCCGGGACCAGCAGGTCCGGCGAGCCGAGGGACAGGCCGCAGATGGCGCGGACGTGCTGTTCGAACTGGGAGGTCCGGCAGGCCTCGATCGTCCAGTGGCCGCTGTTGTGGACGCGCGGCGCCAGCTCGTTGACGACGAGCGACCCGTCCGGGAGGAGGAAGAGCTCGACGGTCAGCAGGCCCACCACGTCGAGGGCGTCCGCGAGGCGCGCGGCGAGGGCCTGGGCCTCCCGGGCGACGGCGGTGGTGACCGGCGGCGGGGCGGGGGCGACCGACTCGACGAGGATCCCCTCGTCGTGGCGGTTTCGGGCCACGGGGAACGGGACCGTCCGACCGGCGAGATCACGGGCGCAGACGACGGACAGCTCGCAGGCGAACTCGAGCTCGCGCTCGAGCAGGAAGGCGGGCACGCGGGCTGCCGTGGGCGGGGACGCCGCCGGGGGCGCGGTCGACCGACCGCCGAGCGCCTCCAGGGCGGGGGCGAGGTCGGCCGGGCCGCCGACGCGGGCCTGGCTGCGCCCGTCGTAGCCGCCGATCGCGGCCTTCAGGCGGAGCGGGTAGCCGAGGGCGGCCCCGCCCGCCTCGAGCGAGCCGAGGTCGCGCACCTCGCGCCATGGTGCAGCGGCCGCGCCCACCTCGGCGAGCACGCGCCGCTCCGCAAGGCGGTCCTGGGTCGCCCGCAGCGCGGCCAGGCCGGGCCGGACCGGCAGCCGCTCCGCGACCGCGGCGACGACCTCGGCGGAGACGTGCTCGAGCTCGTACGTCACGACGTCACTCGCGGCGGCGAGGGCGAGCGCGGCGTCCGCGTCGTCGTAGCCGCCGACGATCAGGTCGTCGGCCACGGCCGCCGCCGGGCAGAGCGGGTCCGGATCGAGGACGACGAGACGGTAGCCGAGCGCGCGCGCCGCGCAGCCGAGCATGCGGCCCAGCTGGCCGCCGCCCAGGATGCCGATCGTCGAGCCGGGGGCGAGCGGTCGCGGGGCACCGCCCGAGCCGCGCTGGACGCGTTCGGGCTGCTGGTTCGCGGGCTGGCGGGGCGGGACCGGACGCTGCATGCGCCCGGCAGGATAGCCCGCGGTCGCCTGGACCGTGCCGGGGTCCCGGCCGGTGGCGCGGCCATGGCGGAGCCACCCCGCCGCGCGCGACGCGCCCATCCTGTGTCGGCCCGTCCACTAGCATGCCGCCGTGGCCGAACCGCCCTCCGTCCCGCTCGTCATCGACTGCGACACCGGCATCGACGACAGCCTCGCCCTGCTCTACGCGGCCGCGTCCCCCGAGGCGGATCTCGTCGCCGTCACCTGCGTCGCCGGCAACGTCGACGCGCGCCAGGTCGCCGAGAACACCCGGGCCGTCCTGGAGCTCGCGGGCCGCGACGACGTCGAGGTCGCCCTCGGGCGCGAAGTGCCGCTCGTCCGCCCCCTCGTCACCACGCCCGAGACCCACGGCCCGCGCGGGATCGGCTGGGCCGAGCTGCCGCCGGCCCGCGCCCCGCTGTCGGACCGCCACGCCGCGGACCTGATCGTCGCCGAGGCGCGCCGTCGGCCGGGCGAGCTGACGCTGCTGACCATCGGGCCGCTGACGAACCTGGCCGTGGCCGTCCTCCGCGAGCCCGAGCTGCCGCGCCTGCTGCGGGCGCTCGTGATCATGGGCGGGGCGTACCGCTCGCCCGGCAACACCGCCCCGACGAGCGAGTGGAACGTCCACGTCGACCCCGAGGCGGCGAAGGTCGTCCTGGCGGCCTTCGGAGCGCCGCACGTGGTCGCGGCCCGCGAGGCGGCCGGCCTGCCGGGACGGCCGCTCGCCCTCGGCCTCGACGTCACGGAGCGGGCCAAGCTCCTGCCGTCGCACCTCGGCGACCTGGCCGAGCGGGCCGGCGGGGAGCGCGCTGTCGTCGAGGCCCGCGTCCGCGACGCGACGGCGCCGCAGCCCCGCAACACCGTCCTGCGCTACCTCGCCGACGCCCTCCGCTTCTACATGGAGTTCCACAGCCGCTACGACGGCTTCTACGGGGCGTTCATCCACGACCCCCTGGCCCTCGCCGCGGCCCTCGACCGCGGCCTCGTCCGGGCCGAGGCGCTGCCCGTCGACGTCGAGCTGGGCGGGACGCTCACCACCGGAGAGACGGTGACGGACTGGCGGCGCGCCTGGGGCAGACCAGCCAACCTCGACATCGCGGTCGAGGCGGACGCCGCCGCGTTCCTCGCCCGCTTCGTCGACCGCGTCGGCAGACTGGCGGCCGACCGGGCGACCATGGCACGCTAGGGGCGGAGGCTGGCCCCCGAAGGGGCCGAGAGGAGGGAGCACGCATGGACTGGGTCTCGCGGCAGTTCAGCACGCGCGTCATCGCCCTGATGCCGGTGGCCATCGCCATCAACATCGTCCTGGGCTTCACGGTCCAGAAGATCCTCAACCTGCCCATCTACCTCGACTCGATCGGGACGATCCTCGTCGGCGTCCTGGCCGGCCCGCTGGCCGGCGCGGTCACCGGCGCGCTGAGCAACCTCATCTGGCAGTACGCCCCGGTCATCGGCCCCGGTAGCAACATCGGCCCGTTCGCGGTCACCGCCGCTGTCATCGGCCTGCTCGCCGGGCTGTGGGGCCAGCTCGGTGTCTACCGCTCCCGGCCGGCGACCGGCAGCACGTTGTACGGCGCGGCGCTGCTCGGCGCCGTCGTCGTCGTCGTCCTGGCCTGGCGCATCTACACCAGCCCCGCCTACAGCGACCCGGCCAACGGCTACCCGAGCTGGGTCTACGGCGCGATCGCCATCATCGGCGCCATCGCGGCGATCGGGGTGGCGGGCTTCATCCTCATCCGGCGCGACGCGGCCGGCGCGGCCGTCGCAGTGGCCGGGGCGATCACCGGGATCGTCGCGGCCATCGTCTCGGCGCCCATCGCGGCCTACGTCTACGAGGGCGTCACCGGCTCAGGCACCGACCTCATCGTCGCCGTCCTGCGCCAGGGCGGCCAGGACGTCTTCAACGCCTCGCTCGGCCAGGGCCTCTTCAGCGACCCGATCGACAAGACGATCACGAGCTTCGTCGTCTTCGTCATCCTGGCCAGCCTCTCGTCGCGCCTCGTCGCCCGCTTCCCGCTCGGCGAGCGGCTGGCGCCGAGCGCGACCTGAGCCGCGGCTGCGGGTCGGCGGCTTGACGGACAGCCCGCTGGCCGACCTCCACGAGGAGCCCGTCCGGCTGCCCGACTTCGTCGCCCGCCTCCCGGGCGGGCGGTACCGCACGCTCAACCCGGCGACGAAGGCGACGTTCGCCCTCGTCGAGGCCCTGGTCGCCTTCGCCGTGCGCGGCTGGACGGGGCCGACGACCATGCTCGTCGTCGGCCTCGCGGCTGCGGCCTGGGCCGGCCTCCTCGGGCGGACCCTGCGGGTGCTCGTCATCACCTCGCCGCTCGTCCTCTCGATCATGCTCGTCAACACGTTCCTCTACCCCGGCGCGACCGACGTCCTGTGGCGGATCGGGCCGCTCGCCGCGACGGCCGAGGGGCTGACCGCCGCCCTGCAGGCCGTCCTGCGGGTCGCCGCCTTCGTCGTCTCGGTCGCCGTCTTCTCGTTCACCACACCCGCCGACGACCTCCTGGCGGACCTGGAGCGGCGCGGCCTCGGCCGGCGCGCCGAGTTCGTCGTCGGCGCGGCGCTCCAGACGATCCCCCGGATGCGGGAGCGGGCGGCGGAGATCGCGGACGCCCAGCGCTCGCGCGGCCTCGACACGGAAGGCTCGAGGTGGCGGCGCGTCCGCGGCATCGTCCCGCTCGCGGCGCCGATGGTCTTCGGGGCGCTCAGCGAGGTCGAGGAGCAGACGATGGCCCTCGAGGCGCGGGCGTTCTCGGCGCCCGGCCGCCGGACGGTCCTGCGGACGCTCCCCGACAGCGCCGCGCAGCGCGCCGTCCGCTGGCTGACCGGCCTCGGAGCCGTCGTCGCGGTGGCCGGCTCGCTGGCGGGCTGGCTCCGCCTGCCGTGATCCACCCGCGAGCGGCCGCGGCGCTGCGATGACGCTTCGCCTCGTCGCCGCCACCTACCGCTACGCCGGGGCGGCCGCTCCGACCCTCCACGACGTCGAGCTGCGGCTCGAGCCGGGGCGCGTCCTCGGCGTCGTCGGGCCGAACGAGGCCGGCAAGTCCACCCTCTGCCTCGTCGCGAGCGGCCTCGCCCCGGCGACGATCGGCGGCCACCTCGCCGGCTCGGTCACGCTGGACGGCCTGGAGACGGCGTCGCTCCGGCCGCACGAGCTCGCCCAGCGCTGCGGCGTCCTCTTCCAGAACCCGGCGACCCAGCTGTCGGGCACGACCCGGACCGTGCTCGAGGAGCTCGCCTTCGGGCCGCGGAACCTCGGCCTGCCGCTCCCCGAGGTCCTCGCCCGCGTCGAGTGGGCCGCGGCCGTGCTCGGCCTCGAGGCGCTCCTCGACCGCGACCCGCAGCGGCTCTCCGGCGGCCAGGCCCAGCTCGTCGCCCTGGCCTCGGTCCTCGCCCTCCGGCCGGGACACCTGGTCCTCGACGAGCCGACGAGCCAGCTCGACCCGCAGGGGACGCGACTGGTCGGCGAGGCGCTCGGCCGACTGGCGGCCGAGACGGGCACCGCCGTCCTGATCGTCGAGCACAAGACCGGCCTGCTGGCGCGGCTCGCCGACGAGGTCCTCGTCCTCGACGCCGGGGCTGTCGTCCGGTCGGGCAGCGCGGCCGAGGTCCTGGCCGACGTCGCCCTGGAGGCGCACGGGGTCGAGCCGCCGCCGGCGGTGGGCCTCGTCCGGGCGCTGGAGGCAGCCGGCCTCGCGGTCGACCCGGCGCTCCTCGAGGAGGCGGCCGGGTGAGCGTCGAGCTGGCCCTGGAGGACGTCGTGTTCGACTATCCCGGCGGGACGCGCGCGCTCGCCGGCGTCGACCTCCGGATCGAGCCGGGCGCGCGCCTGGCGATCGTGGGCCAGAACGGCTCGGGCAAGTCGACGCTGGTGCGGCACCTGAACGGCCTGCTGCGGCCCACCCGCGGCCGCGTCCTGGTCGGCGGGCGCGACGCGCGGCAGCGCCATATCGCCGACCTGGCCCGGACGGTCGGCCTCGCCTTCCAGGACCCTGACCGCCAGATCTTCGCGGGACGTGTCCGGGCCGAGGTCGCCTTCGGGCCGCGCAACCTGGGCCGCTCGGGACCGGAGCTGGACGAGGCCGTCGCCGAGGCCCTCGAGACCGTCGGGCTGGCCGACGAGCTCGACACCAACCCGTACGACCTGGGCTACTCGCGCCGCAAGCTGCTCGCCCTCGCCTCGGTCCTCGCCATGCGGACCCCGGTCGTCGTCCTGGACGAGCCGACGACCGGCCAGGACGCCCGCGGCGTCGCCCGCGTACAGGCGATCGTGGAGCGGCTGACGGGCGAGGGCCGGACGGTGATCGGGATCAGCCACGACATGCGCTTCGTCGCCGAGACGTTCGCCCGCGTCGTCGTCATGCGCGCCGGCCGCGTCGTCCTCGACGGGCCGCCCGAGACCGTCTTCGAGGCGGCCGCCTGGCCGGCGCTCGCCTCGACGTACCTGGAGCCGCCGCTCGCCGCGCGGGTCGGGGCGCGGCTCGGCCTCGGCTCCACGCCGCGCGTGGGTAGCCTCGTTGCCGCGCTCCGCGGCCGCATGGCCGACTCGTCCCGGGGCTGAGTCGCCCGGCCCCACGCGGCCCCCTTTCGGGCCATCCGGCTCCTGCCCGCCGCCTCGACGCGGTGGGACGATGCCGTCGGCCGAAGGAGGTGTGCCATGCGCGTCCTCTTGGCGATCGACGGCTCGGCCTGCTCGGACCGGGCTCGCGACCTCGTGGCGGGGATCGACTGGCCGCCCGGGAGCGTCATCCGCGTCGTGGCTGCGCTGGAGCGCGGCCCGGCCCTGTTCGGCGTGCCGTGGCTCGCCGTCACCCCGGTCGAGTCCGCGGACATCGAGGCGGCGATGGCCGCTGACCTGGAGCGGGCCCTCGCCGTCGCCGCGACCCGCCTGGAGCGCCCGGACCGGAGCGTGGAGCGCGAGCTGCTCCGGGGGCGCCCGGCGAGCGCCATCGTCGAGGAGGCGGGTCGCTGCCGGGCGGACCTCGTCGTGGTCGGCGGCCGCGGCCACGGCACGCTCGAGTCGATGCTCCTGGGCTCCACCTCGGCCGAGATCGTGGACCACGCCCCCTGCCCGGTCCTCGTCGCGCGGGGCGACCGGCTCAACCGGATCGTCCTCGCCGAGGACGGCTCGGCGGGCGCGGCCGCGGCTCGGGACGTGCTCCGGACCTGGCCGATCTTCGCCGCCCACCCGGCGGTCGCGGTGAGCATCTCCGAGGTGCCACTGCCCTTCGACCCCGGCCTGGCGCCCGGCATGTACGGGGCGATGCTCGAGTCGTTCGGCGAGGCACGCGACCAGGCGACCCGGCTCCACCTCGAGCTCGCCCGCCGCAGCGCGGCCGAGCTGACCGAGGCCGGCCTCGCCTGCGAGGCCGAGGCCCACGAAGGCGACCCGGCGGCGCAGCTGCTGCGCCTCGCCGACGAGCGGGGCGCGGGCCTCCTCGTCGTCGGGACGAGGGGTCGGACCGGCCTGACTCGGCTCTTCCTGGGCAGCGTCGCCCGCAACGTCCTGCTGCACGCCCACTGCTCCGTGCTGGTGGTCCACGCGCCTAAAGCGCGGCCGCACGACGCGCCGTCCACGGCGGAGGAGCGATCGGCGGCGGATCCCGGACCCGGGATACCGACGCCCGCCGGACAGTCGACCGCGGGCCCCCGCTGAACGCCGACGGCTAGCGGGCCGCCTCCGTCCCGAGGACCGCCCGCACCTCGCGGGCGATCTGGAGGTCCTCGCGCGCCGCGACGACGAGACTCGGCACGGCGCCGTCCGTCCCGATCGGCCGGTCGCCCTTCCCCCGCTGGTTGCGCTCCGGGTCGAGGGCGACGCCCAGGAAGCCGAGGCCCTCGACGGCGCGGCGCCGGATCTCGGCCGAGTTCTCGCCCACGCCGCCGGTGAAGACGAGGCCGTCGAGGCCGCCCATCGCGGCGACCATCGCCGCGATCGAGCCGCGCAGCCGGTGGAGGTAGACAGCGACCGCGAGGGCCGCGTCGGCGTCGCCGGCCGCCTCGGCGGCGAGGATCGCCCGCATGTCGGACGTGCCGGCCAGGCCGAGGAGGCCCGAGCGGTGCTCGAGCGTCGCCGCCAGCTCGGCCGGCGGCATCCCGACGTGCTCCTCGAGCCAGAGGACGAGCCCCGGGTCGACGCTCCCCGAGCGGGTCGCCATGACCAGGCCCTCGAGCGGCGTGAAGCCCATCGTCGTGTCCACGGACCGACCGGCGGCGACCGCGGCCAGCGAGGCGCCCGCACCGAGGTGGCACGTCACGAGCCGGAGCGCCTCGCGCGGCCGCCCGAGGAGCGCGGCCGCGCGCTCGGAGGCGTAGGCGTGCGACAGCCCGTGGAAGCCGTAGCGGCGCAGCTCCCACCGGCGCCGCCACTGGGGCGGCAGCGCGTACGTGGCCGCTGCGGCGGGCATCGACGCGTGGAACGCGGTGTCGAAGCAGGCGACGGCGGGCACGTCCGGAAGGACCGCCGAGACCGCGGCCAGGGCCGCCAGCGACTTCGGCTGGTGGAGCGGCGCGAGGTCGGTCAGGGTCTCCAGCCGCCGGACGACCTCCGGCGTGACCCGGACGGGCGCCGAGTAGAGCGTCCCGCCGTGGACGATGCGGTGCCCGACCGCCTCGACCGTCCCGAGCTCGCGCATCGCGCCCCGGAGGACCGCGCCGTCGGTCTGGCCGCCCGGCGCCGGCAGGTCGCGCGAGGCGACGACCGCGTCCGCCTCGTCGAGCACGCGCAGCTTGAGGCTGCTCGACCCGGCGTTGACCACCAGGATGCGCATCGCGTCGTCCTCGTTCGGACCCGCGCCCGAGCCCCCGCCGTCCGCGCCCGTCAGTACGGCCAGGTCCAGCCGCTGATCTCCGGGGCGTCCAGTCCCTCGAGGCGTGTGTGGGCCCGGGCCTGCAGGCGGTGGTCGACCATCAGCTGGCGTACGTGGCCCGCCCGCGAGGCCAGCCCCGGGACGCGGTCGATCACGTCCATGACCAGGTGGAAGCGGTCGAGGTCGTTGAGCATGACCATGTCGAAGGGCGTCGTGGTCGTGCCCTCCTCCTTGTAGCCGCGGACGTGGATGTTGGCGTGGTTCGTCCGCCGGTAGGTCAGGCGGTGGATGAGCCAGGGATAGCCGTGGTGGGCGAAGACGACCGGCCGGCTCGTCGTGAAGATCGAGTCGAACTCGCCGTCCGAGAGCCCGTGGGGATGCTCGGAGGCCGGCTGGAGGCGCATGAGGTCGACGATGTTGACGACCCGCACGCGCAGCTCGGGCAGGTGCTGGCGGATCAGGTCGACCGCGGCAAGGGTCTCCAGGGTCGGGATGTCGCCGCAGCAGGCGAGGACGACGTCGGGCTCGCCGCTCTGGTCGTTGCTGGCCCAGTCCCAGATACCCAGGCCGCGGGTGCAGTGGAGGATGGCCTGGTCCATCGACAGCCAGTTGAGGGCCGGCTGCTTGCCGGCGACCATGACGTTCACGTACTGGCGGCTGCGCAGGCAGTGGTCGGCCACCGAGAGGAGGCAGTTCGCGTCGGGCGGCAGATAGACGCGCACGACCTCCGCCTTCTTGTTGATGACGTAGTCGATGAAGCCCGGATCCTGGTGGCTGAAGCCGTTGTGATCCTGCCGCCAGACGTGCGAGCTGAGCAGGTAGTTGAGCGAGGCGATCGGGCGCCGCCAGGGGATGTGGTTGGTCGTCTCCAGCCACTTGGCGTGCTGGTTGAACATCGAGTCGACGATGTGGATGAAGGCCTCGTAGCAGGAGAAGAAGCCGTGCCTGCCGGTGAGCAGGTAACCCTCAAGCCAGCCCTGGCACAGGTGCTCGGAGAGCACTTCCATCACCCGGCCGTCGCGCGAGAGCGCGGCGTCGTCGTCGGGCTCGGACGCGGCCAGCCAGGTGCGGCCGGTGGCCTCCAGCACCGCGCCGAGCCGGTTGGAGGCGGTCTCGTCCGGGCCGAAGACGCGGAAGTT
>DASVYJ010000009.1:0-50697 GCA_036392215.1 Candidatus Limnocylindrales bacterium
GCCTCCCGCACGGTCGAGAAGAACGTCTGCTGGACGAGCGGGTCGAGGCCCGAGGTCGGCTCGTCGAGGATGAGCAGCTCGGGCCGGTGCTGGAGGGCGACGATGACGCCGACCTTCTGCTTGTTGCCCTTGCTGTACTCCCGGAAGCGGCGGCCCGGGTCCAGTTCGAACCGCTCGATGAGGGAGGCCTGGTAGGCCGAGTCCACGCCGCCCCGCAGGTTCGCGAAGTAGTCGAGGGTCTGCCGCCCGGTGAGCCGGTCGTACAGGGCGAACTCGCCGGGGACGTAGCCGACGCGGCGGTGGATGGCGACCGGATCGGCGCTCGACTCGATGCCGAAGACGAGGGCGCGACCGCTCGTCGGCCGGATGAGGTCGAGCATCGTCCGGATCGTCGTCGTCTTGCCGGCCCCGTTCGGGCCGAGGAAGCCGAAGACCTCGCCCTGCTCGACGGTCAGGTCGACGTCGACGATGCCGCGGTGCGGGCCGTAGGACTTGGTGAGCTGCTCGAGCTGGATGACGGGGGTCATGCGGCGGTTCCTCGTGCGGCGCGGACGGGAGCGGGGGGCGCGTCCGCGTCCCCAGCGGCCAGGCGCGCGCTGCGCTCGGCCAGGTGCTGCTCGATGAGGGCGGGGAAGGTCGACTGGATGAAGACCGCGGCGTCGTGGACCTCGGCCAGCCGGGAGCGGGCGGAGGCCGCGCCGTCGACGGCCCGGAGGCCTTCGCCGGTGATCGCCGAGAGGCGGCCATAGGCCGAGCCGATGCTGCGCAGGATCGCGTCGAAGGTGCCAGGCGGCGCGCTGAAGTACTCCCGCCGGTCGCCCCGCCGCCTGGTCCGCCGGATCATCCCCGACGCGGCCAGGAAGGCGGCCGCGCCGCTGATCGCGCCGCGGCTGGCCATCAGCTGGTCGGCCAGCTCGGCCGCGGTCTGCTCGGCCGGCTCGCAGATGAGCAGCCAGGCCCACAGCCGCCCGGCCATCGGCGTCATCCCGTAGCCGCCCATGAACTGGCCCATCGCGTCCACGAATACCGCCTCGGCGTCGCGCATGGCCGAACGCTACTCCCTTCAGAAGTGTCAGGCAATACTGAAACTTGATGAGCACGCCTCCTGGGGCCCGGGCTCCGGACGGGACGGCTCTTGCGTCGGCCGCCTGGCGGCCGGTACGGTCGACGCATACGGAGGGCTCGATGGCGAAGCGACAGCGGCAGCACGGCGAGTCGACGAGACCGCGAGCGACCCCGGACGGGTCGGCGGAGGAGCCCACGGTCGAACCTGCGGCCGAGGCGGCGGACCGCCGGCCCAAGCTCCGCCGGAAGGTCTACGAGGCCGTCCTGGCCGAGCTCGACGTCGAGCTCGTGCGGCTCCAGGAGTGGATCCGCCACGAGGGGCTGCGCCTGCTAGTCATCTTCGAGGGCCGGGACGCGGCGGGCAAGGGCGGTGCGATCAAGCGGATCATGGAGCCCCTCAACCCCCGCTACGCCCGCGTCGTCGCCCTGCCCGCGCCGACCGAACGGGAGCGGACGCAGTGGTACTTCCAGCGCTACGTCGCCCACCTGCCGACGGCCGGCGAGATCGTCCTGTTCGATCGCAGCTGGTACAACCGCGCCGGCGTCGAGCGGGTGATGGGGTTCTGCAGCGACGCCGAGTACGAGGAGTTCCTGCGCTCCTGCCCGGAGTTCGAGCGGATGCTGGTGCGCTCCGGGATCCAGCTCGTCAAGTACTGGTTCTCGGTGAGCGACGAGGAGCAGGAGCGGCGCTTCCAGGCCCGCATCGAGGACCCGACCAAGCGCTGGAAGCTGAGCCCGATGGACCTCGCCTCGCGCACCAAGTGGGTCGAGTACTCGAAGGCGAAGGACGCCATGTTCGCCGCGACCGACATCAAGCAGGCGCCCTGGTGGGTCGTCGAGGCGGACGACAAGCAGCGGGCCCGGCTCGACTGCATCCACCACCTGCTGAGCCTGGTCCCCTACCACGACCTCACCCCCGAGCCGATCGTCCTGCCACCCCGGCAGCCCGACACCGGCTACGTGCGCCCCCCGCGCTCCGACCAGCGCTACGTGCCGCGCGTCTACTGACCGCGACGAGCCGTCCCGCGACCCTCCTCGTCGACGGCGGCGGTGGGGCTGAGGAAGGCGTGCCAGGGCGCCAGGAGGACGTCGAAGGCGGCCGGCTCCAGGAGGTCGCCGAGGGTCAGGGCGAGGAGCGTGTCGCGGGCGACGTCGGCCGCGGCGGCGCGCTCGCCGGGCTGCAGCGCGGCCGCCTGTGTGTCGTAGCCGGGCACGCCGAGCCGGTCGTCGGCCAGGAGCCCGGTCGCCCAGCGGCGGACCAGCTCGTCGGACCGGGCGACGGCGTCCTCCAGACCCGCGGCCGCGACCGCCCGCGCCGCCTCGCGACGGGCGGCACGGACAACGGCCGCGTCGCGCTCCGAGGCGAGCTCGACGAGCTCCGGGACACGGCCCATGGGGAGCCGGGCGAGGCGGTCGAGGAACGCGAGCACGGCCCGCTCGTGGGGCCCGAACTCGGCCGCCGCCCCGACGTGTCGCTCAGACACCGACCGGATGCCAGACCGTCTTCATCTCGAGGAAGGCGGCGATCCACTCCGGGCGCTGGGCCGCGCGGTCGTCGAGCCAGTCGAAGCGCTCGTCCGTCGCGCCGCGCGTCCGACGGGCGACGCGCTTGACGTTCTCAGCGGCGGCCTCCTCGGCGGCCGTCCGCAGCTCGTCGGGGATCCCCCAGCCATCCAGTGCGTCGACGTCCCCGTGCGCAGCGAGGACGGGCACGAGCTCGCGGCGCAGGCCGGTCAGTACGTTGACGACGCCGCCAGGGACGTCGGAGGTCGCCAGGACCTCGGCCAGGCTGACCGCGGGGAGCGGGCGCGACTCGGACGCCAGGACGATCGCGACGTTGCCGCCGGCCAGGACGGGCGCCAGGCGCGAGACGAGACCGAGCAGGGAGCTCCGCTCCGGAGCGACGAGGCCGACGACGCCCGTCGGCTCGGGGATCGTGAAGTCGAAGTAGGGCGCCGCGACCGGGTTCACCGTGCCCAGGACCTGGCTGATCTTGTCCGTCCAGCCGGCGTACCAGACCCAGCGGTCGATGGCCCGCCCGACGACCTCGCGGGCGCGGGCCGCGCGGAGGCCCTCGGACGCCGCGACCTCGGCCTCGAACTGGTCGCGCCGGCCTTCCAGCAGCTCGGCGACGCGGTAGAGGATCTGGCCGCGGAGCATGGCCGTGGCGCTCCCCCATCCCGTGGCCGCAGCACTGGCCGCCCGGACCGCCTCGCGGAGGTCCTTGCGCGAGGCCCGGACCGCGTTCGCCAGCGGCTCGCCGGCGGCGGTGGAGACGAGGTACGTCCGGCCCGACTCGGAGCGCGGGAAGGCGCCCCCGACGTAGAGCTTGTACGTCTTGCGGACGTCCAGCCGGCCGTCGCCGGCGGTCGGCAGGCCGGGCCCGCTCGGGACCGTCAGCCGCGGCATCAGCGATCCTCCAGGCGGACGTAGGCGTGGAGGCCCTGCAGGCCGCCCTCCCGCCCGAAGCCCGACTCCTTGAAGCCACCGAACGGGCTCGTCGGATCGAAACGGTTGAACGTGTTGGCCCACACCACGCCCGCCTTCAGGCGCTTCGTCATGGCCAGGATCCGGCTGCCCTTGTCGGTCCAGACGCCGGCCGACAGGCCGTACTCGGTGTTGTTGGCCTTCTCGACGGCCTCGTCCGGGGTTCGGAAGGTGAGGATGGAGAGGACCGGCCCGAAGATCTCCTCACGAGCGATGCGGTGGCTCTGGGCGACCCCGGTGAAGAGGGTCGGACGGAAGAACCAGCCCCGCTCCGGCAGCTGGCAGGCAGGCTGCCAGAGCTCAGCGCCCTCGGCCACGCCGGCCTCGACGAGCTCCTCGATCTTGTCGAGCTGGGCCCGGTTGTTGATCGCCCCCACGTCGGTGTTCTTGTCGAGCGGGTCGCCCACCCGCAGCGTCGCGAGCCGCTCCCGGAGCCGCTCGACGAGCCCGTCGTGGACCGATTCCTGGACGAGCAGCCGGCTGCCGGCGCAGCAGACCTCGCCCTGGTTGAAGAAGATCCCGTTGACGATGCCCTCGATCGCCTGGTCGAGCGGCGCGTCGTCGAAGACGATGTTGGCGGCCTTGCCGCCGAGCTCGAGCGTCAGCGCCTTGTCGCTGCCGGCGACCGCCCGCTGGATGCGCTTGCCGACCTCGGTCGAGCCGGTGAACGCCACCTTGTCGACATCGGGGTGGCGGACGAGGGCGAGGCCGGCTTCGCCCGGTCCCGTGACGATGTTGACGACGCCGGCCGGCAGATCGGCCTGGCGGCAGACCTCGGCGAAGAGCAGGGCACTGAGGGGCGTGCTCGACGCCGGCTTGAGGACGACCGTGTTGCCGGCCGCGAGCGCGGGCGCGACCTTCCAGGCCAGCATCAGCAGCGGGAAGTTCCAGGGGATGATCTGGGCCGCCACGCCGAGCGGTCGCGCGACCCGGCCGGGGAAGGCGTAGTCGAGCTTGTCCGCCCAGCCGGCGTAGTACCAGAAGTGCGCCGCGACGAGCGGCACGTCCACGTCCCGCGACTCCCGGATGGGCTTGCCCGTGTCGATCGTCTCGAGGACCGCGAACTCGCGGCTGCGCTCCTGGAGGATGCGGGCGATGCGGAAGAGGTACTTCGCCCGCTCCCGGCCGGGCAGGCTGCCCCAGCTCCGACGGAAGGCGCGCCGGGCCGCGACGACGGCCCGGTCCATGTCCTCCGGTCCGCCTTTCGCGATCTCGGCGAGCGGCTCGGTCGTGGCGGGCTCGAGGTCGGTGAACGTCTCTCCGGACCCGGCCGGGACCTCGCGGCCGCCGATGAAGAGCCCGTAGCGGTCCCGGATGCGGGCGAGATCACGGGCCTCGGGAGCCGGCGCGTACTCCCAGGGGATGTCGCGGGCGGCGAGGCCCCAGCTGGAGGCGGGCGCCACGGCGAGGGGCGGCGCGGGGTCGGTCTGGCTGGCCATCGCCGGCATTATGGCACCGGGCCACGCGCGGCCGGCCGCCTCGCTCGGCAGGACCGGCGGAGCGCCGGTCGCGCCAGTCGGGACTGCAAGCACGGTGCAGCCCGCAGCGCGGGACGGACATTGAACCGGTGAGCCGCGACCGGCGAACCTCCCGCCATGGCGTCCCCACCCCCCTCCCCCGTCCCCGCGCGCCGTCGACGCGCCCGGCGCGGCTTCCTCGCCTCGATCGTCGTGGCCGGCATCCTGCTGGCCTCCCTGGCGGTCTTCGCGACCCCATTCGTGGTCGAGCACTCGAGCATGGCGGCCACCCTCCGACCGGGCGAGCTGCTGCTCGTCGACCGCGTGACCCCCGGCCTCCTCGGCGTCGAGCGAGGCGAGGTCGTCATCTTCCATCCCCCGCTGTCCGGGTACGCCGGCGAGCCGTTCGTGAAGCGGGTCATCGGCCTGCCCGGCGAGCACGTCGTCATCCACGACGGCCGGGTCGTGGTGAACGACCAGCCGCTCGAGGAGCCGTACGTCTTCAAGGGCGAGGCGACGACCACCGCCCAGCGCGAGTTCTCCCTGACGGTCCCGCCGGGCGACGTGTTCGTGCTGGGCGACCACCGCGCTGACTCATGGGACTCGCGAGGCTACGGCCCCGTCCCCATCAGCTCGATCGTCGGCCGGGCCTGGCTGGCGTACGATCCGACGAGCTCGATCGCAGCGGTGGCCTCGCCCGACTACCCGGCCTCCGACTATGCCCTGACCGCGAGCCGCTAGATCGCCGGCCGGACCCGCCCGGCCGGTCGGTCAGTCGTTGGTGAAGCGGTCGGGGTCCTGGTAGAAGCCGCGGCGCTGCGCCTCGATCTGCATGAGCAGGTCGTTCAGCAGGCTCGAGGCGCCGAACCGGAAGCGCTCGGGCGTCATCCAGCGCGGGCCGAGGGTCTCGTACAGGACGACGAGGTACTGGATCGCCTCCTTGGCGTAGCGGATGCCGCCGGCCGGCTTCATCCCGACCTCGCGCCCGGTCGCGCGCTCGAAATCGCGGATGGCCTCGAGCATCACCAGGGTGACCGGCAGGGTCGCCGCCGGGGCGACCTTGCCCGTCGAGGTCTTGATGAAGTCCGCTCCGGCCAGCATCGCCAGGACGCTCGCCCGCCGGACGTTGTCATACGTCCCGAGCTCGCCTGTCTCGAGGATGACCTTGAGGTGGGCCGGTCCCGCGGCCTCCTTGACGGCCACGATCTCGTCGAAGACGGTCGCGTAGTCGCCCGCCAGGAACGCGCCCCGGTCGATGACCATGTCGACCTCGTCGGCGCCCGCCTCGACGGCGGCCCGGGCTTCGGCGACCTTGAGGTCGAGGAACGTCTGGCCCGAGGGGAAGCCGGTCGCGACGCTCGCGACGCGGACGCCCGAGCCGGCCAGGGCGGCCCGGGCGACAGGGACGAGGGCCGGGTAGATGCAGATCGCGGCCACGCTCGGGATGGTCGGATCGCCCGGCACGGGGTGCATCCCCTTGGCGCACAGGGCGCGGACCTTGCCCGGCGTGTCCTTGCCCTCGAGGGTGGTCAGGTCGACCATCCGGACCGCGAGATCGAGCGCCCAGAGCTTCGACTGGCGCTTGATCGAGCGGGTGCGCAGGGCGGCGACGCGCTCCTCGACCCCGACCTGGTCGACGGGGGTGACCCGGCCGAGGAGGCTGCCGAGGGGTCCCGGTCGGCCGTCCCAGGCCCGGACGAGCTCGTCGGCCCGGTCGCGGGCGACCGTGTCGTGCTGGATCGTGCGTGCCATCGGGCCGAGGATACACCGCGTCGAGGCGCCGTTCGGCGAGGCGCCCGCCGCGCCGGAGCGGACGATCAGGGGGTCGGCGCCGCGCTCCTCCGCGACCCGCTCATTTGCCGGCCCGGGCCCGCGGCAGCGGCGGCAGCCCCCTGCGGCCCAGGACCAGGTAGTGGCGGAACCAGTCGCGGACCTGGACCAGGTTCTCGACCCGCCGGAACGGGGTCCCGGAGCGGGTGAGCTCGTGCGACTCGCCGGGCACGCGCATGAGCCGGACCGGCCGGCGCAGCGTCCGCAGGATGGCGAACAGCTCCTCCGCCTGGGTGATCGTGCAGCGCAGGTCGTTCTCGGCGTGCTGGATGAGGAGCGGCGTCCGGATCCGCTCGGCGTACGTCAGCGGCGACTGGTCGCGGTAGAGGTCCGGCTCGTCCCAGGGCGAGGCGCCGAACTCGAGCCGCCCGAACTCCCCGCCCGACAGGTCGCCGGTCAGCATGAGGGCGCTGAGGTCGGTCACGGAGCGGCAGGTGAGCGCGGCCGCGAAGCGCTGGTCGTGGCCGACGATCCAGTTCGTCAGGTAGCCGCCGTACGACCCCCCGGTGACGCCGAGGCGGCGGGGATCGGCGATGCCTTCGCCGACCAGCTCGTCGACGCCGGACAGCACGTCCCGCGCCGGGCCGTCGCCCCAGTCCCGGAAGTTGGCATGGGCGAAGTCCTGGCCGTAGCCCTCGGAGCCCCGCGGGTTGCAGAACCAGACGCTGATGCCGGCGGCGGCGAGGACCTGGAACTCGACGACGGGAGCCCAGCCATAGAGCGTCTGCGGGCCGCCGTGGATCTCGACGACGAGCGGACCCGGCCGGGCGCCGGCAGCCGAGACCGGCGATTCGAGCAGCCAGCCCTGGATCCGCCGGCCGTCGACGGTCGTCCAGCGGCTGGTCGGCTCGACCAGCTCGACCTCGGCGAGCACGTCGCCGTTCAGCTCGCTCAGGCGCTCGGGGTGGGGGCCGTGGCCGCGCTCCGCGGCTCCGGGGGAGGCCGGCGCGTCGAGCCGGAACAGATCGGCCGGCTCGGTCGGCGTCGAGCGCAGGAAGACGAGGCGCTCGCCGTCCGGCAGCGGTCGGGCGTCGAAGCCCGACACGTAGTGGCGGCCGTCGGTCAGGCGCTCCAGCTCGCCGTCGGCCGTCGAGAGCCGCCACAGCTCGTACGAGCCGTCGACCGGGGCGCTGCACGTGATCCAGCCTCCGTCTGCCGAGACGACCAGGCGAGGCTCCTCGTGGTGCGTCAGGTCGCTGCCCATCGAGGCTCCGACCATGAGGTCGTGGCGACCGGAGAGGTCGCGGCCGCCTGCCGGCCCGCTGTCGGAGCCATCCGCCGCGAAGAGCCAGACGTCGTTGCGGCTGCCGGCGCCCGCCGGGAAGCGGTGGCCGATGGCAGCGATCGTCCGGCCGTCGGGCAGCCAGGCCGGCGCGACGAACGTCGAGCGGCCGCCGTCGGTGATCCTCGTCAGCGAGCCCGTCTCGACGTCGACGGTCCAGATCGCCGAGGCGTAGTCGACGTCCCAGTCCGGCCGGCGGTTGGTCCAGAAGGCGATCCGCCGCCCGTCGGGGGACCACGCCGGTGCCTGGTCGGGCGCTGGGCCATCGGTCAGGCGGCGGGCGTCGCCCGTCACCACGTCCACGAGCCAGAGGTGGGCGGCCTTGTGGTAGATGAACCCCTCCCCGTTGGAGAGGTACTGGAGGCGGTCGATGAAGTGGTAGTCGGACTCGGGCGGCTCGCCGGGTCGGCGCGGTTCGAGGGTCCGGCCGCGGCGCCGCGCGTCCTCCACCCGGGTCGCCCCGCGGGACGCGCTCAGGACGACGAGGTGCCTGCCGTCGGGCGACCACTCGAAGCCGCTGACGCCCCGCGGAAGGTCCGTGAGCCGGCTCGCCTCGCCGCCGTCGAGCGGGAGGAGGTGGACCTGGACAGCGTCCTCGCGGTCGCTGCCCGCGCCCGGGGTGTCCTCGACGGCGAGGCGCCGGTCGGACAGGAAGGCGAGCGTCCGCCCGTCGGGCGAGAAGCGCGGGTTGGTGTCGTGGCGGGCGCCGAGGGTCAGCTGGCGGGGCGCGCTCGAGCCGTCCGCCGGCCCGAGCCAGATGGCCTGGCGATACCCGTCGCGGGCGGCGGCGACCGTCTGGACGGTGCAGGCCACCAGGCGGCCGTCGGGCGAGAGCCGCGGGTCGGTCGCGATGCGGAAGCGGTAGAGATCATCCGGCCGGATGCCGCGACGGGCGGGAGCGGCGGCGCGGTCTGCAGGAACGGCGGCGCGGGCTGCGGCGCGGGCCGCGGCGGACGAGGGCATTCGAACGGGATCCTCGCTGGCTGGCTTGGCCTGGCCCTGCGGCGGGCGGGGACGACTCGGCCGCGGGTGAGGGGGTCCATCGAGTGTAGACCGGCCGGCGGGTTCGAGGCTCGAGGCTCGGCCGGCGGCCCGCGCCGGCACGCCTCGGGCGAACGCCGCGGGCGGGGCAGGCGCCGGCCGGCGATACCATGGCCCGGTGCCCGACCAACTCTCGCTCGAGCTTCCCGCCCCGCTGCCCCATCTGCCGGCCTCGCTCCGGCCGATGCTCCCCCGGCCCACTGCCGCTGCCTTCGACTCTCCCGATCACCTCTTCGAGCCCTCCTGGGGCGGTCGGCGGGCGCTCGCCTTCATCGAGCCTGCGGACGCGGCGACCGGCCTCCGCCTCCTCGACCGCCGCGGCCGGGACCTCGCGCCGCGCCTGCCGGAGCTCGCCTCGCTCGCCACGGCCGTGGCCGAGCCGCCCGCCGTGCTCGACGGCGAGATCGTGATCCCCGGTCCGACGGGTCGGGCCGACCCGCTCGCCCTCGCGGCCCGCCTCGGGCCCGGCGCCCGGCGGCGACTCGTCCCCGGCGCCCTGTACCTGGTCTTCGACCTCCTCTACCTCGGTGGGCGGCCGCTGGTCGGGTTGCCCCTCGCCCGGCGACGGGATCTCCTCGCGCGCGCCGTCCGCCCCGGACCGGAGCTGGTCGTCGTGCCCGCTCTGGTGGGCGCGGGCCGCGACCTCTTCCAGGCCACCGTCGCCCAGGGCCTGCCCGGACTGCTGGCCCGCCACCTCCACAGTCCGTATCTCGCCGGTCGCCGCAGCAGCCTGTGGCGGTCCATCGACGCGGTGGCCGGCGGGCTGACCGACGAGTCCGTCGACGAGGGAGCCGAGCAGGATCGCGAGACGTCGGCTCGGCCCGTCCTCGCCCTCCTCCAGCGGCTGCCGCTCGACTTCGGCTGAGGAGGCCGACGGCTCGGCACCGGACGGCCCTTGCATCGCCGGCCCGCGGCTGCCACGATCGGCCCCGCGTCCGCGGCCGTCCCGAGGTGAGGCCCGATGACCGACAGCCAGTCCCCGACCCCCCTGCCCGACGCGCAGCGCGACCCGCCCGCCAGCCGGCCGCCGGCGCCGCCGATCGCGCCCGACGGACCGCGGCCCGGGTCGCCACCGCCCGCCCTCCCGCCGCGACGCCCCGAGCCAAGGCGCGACGCCGGCTGGGTCGCCGGGCTCTTCCTCGTCGGCCTCGGCGCCCTCCTCCTGGTCGGCCGGGAGGTGCCGGACGCAGGACGCTATGTCGTCCTGGTCGTCGGCCTCGGCCTGCTGGTCCTCTTCGCCGCGAACCGTGAGTACGGCGTCCTCGTCCCCGGTTGCATCGTCACTGGCGTCGGCCTCGGGATCGTCCTGGCGTCCGAGTACACGGGCGAGGTCGGCGGGGCCCTGTTCATGCTCTCGCTCGGCGGCGGCTTCCTGGCGATCTGGGTCATCGGCGGCCTGTTCCGCCTGTCCGAGCACCACGGGTGGCCGCTGGTCCCGGGCCTGATCCTCGGCAGCATCGGGGCGGCGACCGCAGCTGGCGAGCGGGGTCGCCCGGCCGCCGACGCGATCGCGACCGGCTGGCCGCTCGTCCTCGTCCTGATCGGGCTCTGGCTCGTCGGCCAGGCGCTGCTCGCCCGCCGGACCTGATCCGTCAGGGCGCAGAGCTCGCCTCGACGACGGGCAGCTCCCTGGCGCCCTGCCGCCGGCCCCCGACGACGGGCCGAGCCGGACGGGCGGCCAGGCCGCCGACGATGTGCCGCATCCGCTCGACGGCGGCAGGCTCGAGGGCGTAGTGGATCCACGTCCCGCGCCGCTCCGGCCGCACCCAGCCCGCCTCGCGCAGGACGCGGAGGTGGTGCGAGACCGTCGGCTGGCTCACCTCGCAGCAGGCGTCGAAGTCGCACGCGCAGACGACGCCCTCCGCGCTCAGCTGCCGGAGGATGGCCAGGCGCGTCGGATCGGCCGCTGCCTGGAGGAGGCGGATGTCTGGATCGTCGGTCCGCTTCACGACACCTATGATATCGGCCGACATCTATATTGACAAGTCTCGATATATTGGCTACAGTGCGTCCACTGCCGCACAAGGAGCGCACGATGCCCGGTCCCGTGACCCCCGAACTCGTCCGTCTCGTCCAGGCCGACCGCGAGCGCGAGCTCCGCGAGGCGAGCCTCGCCAGGTCGGTGCGCCGGGCCGTCGCCTGCTGTGCCGACCGCCTGTCGCGCCTCGCGCGGCTGTCTCGCCTGGTCGGACTCGGCCGGCCCGCCGCGTGCTGAGCGCCTGTCCTCCACCCCCATCGGCGTCCCGAGGAGCTTCCCGATGACCGACCCGACCGGCAGCTCGATCCACGAGCGCGTCCGCGAGCACTACGCCGGGGCGGCCCTGGCTGTCCTCGACGGCGCGGCCGCCGAGTGCTGCGGCGGCCCCGCGACGTGCGGCTGTGGCGAGGGCGAGACGGCTCGCGTCACCTCCCCGTTCTACTCCTCGCTCGAGCTGGCGGACGTGCCCGATGCCGCCGTCCTGGCCAGTCTCGGCTGCGGCAACCCGATCGCCGTGGCGGAGCTGCGACCCGGCGAGACCGTCCTCGACCTCGGCTCCGGGGGCGGCATCGATGTCCTGCTGTCGGCCCGTCGGGTCGGCCCGACCGGCCGCGCGTACGGCCTCGACATGACCCCCGAGATGCTCGAGCTGGCCCGCCGCAACGCAGCGGCGGCCGGGCTCGACAACGTCGAGTTCCTGGCCGGCGAGATCGAGCGGATCCCGCTGCCGGATGCGTCCGTCGACGTGGTCATCAGCAACTGCGTCGTGAACCTCGCGGCCGACAAGACCGCCGTCTTCCGCGAGGTCGCCCGGGTCCTGCGGCCCGGCGGCCGCGTCGGCCTGACCGATATCGTCGCGGCCGACGAGCTCACGCCGGCCGAGCGCGCCGCGCGCGGCTCGTACGCCGGCTGCATCGCCGGCGCGCTCTCGTTCGCCGAGTTCGAGGCCGGCCTCGCCGCGGCCGGGCTGACCGACGTGGAGGTCAGGCCGACGCACGGCGTGGCGGACGGGATGTACAGCGCGATCGTCCGGGCGACGAAGGCCGGCCCGGCGTGACGGCACCGACGGGCCGGCGGCCTCCGGCGGCGCGGCCGCGCCCCGGGCCGCGCCTCTCGGGGAGCGAGGCGGAGGCGGTGGCGCGGCTGCTGGCCGAGGCGGGCCTGCCGCTGGAGGGCGCGCTCGAGGCCGTCCGCGAGGGCGTCGTCCTGGCCGAGGGGCGGCAGCTCGTCGGCTGCGCAGGCCTCGAGCGCTGGGGCGAGCTCGGCCTGCTGCGGTCCGTCGCCGTCGCGGCGGAGCGCCGCGGGCAGGGTCTCGGAACGGCGCTCGTCGCGGCCGCCGAAGCGCGCGCCGCGGCGGCCGGCATCCGCGAGCTGTACCTCCTGACCGAGACCGCGGCCCCGTTCTTCGGACGCCTTGGCTACCTCGCCGTCCCGCGGGCGGAGCTGCCCGGCGCCGTCGCTGCTTCGCCCGAGGCGGGCCGCCTCTGTCCTGAGAGCGCGGTGGCGATGCGCCGCCGCCTCGGGTGATCGCCGGTCGTCCGGCAGCCCCGCGCGGCCGGCTCAGCGGGCGGTCCGGGCCGCCGCCAGGATCCGGCGCAGTCCCACCCGCTGGCCGTACAGCAGGACCCCGGCGCTGTAGATCCGCGCCGCCAGCCAGAGGGCAGCGACGATCGTGACGACGAGGATCGCCAGGCAGACGGCGACCTCCCAGGGCGCCACGCTCCCGAGCATCAGCCGGGCCAGCATCAGGTACGGCGCGAAGAACGGCACGAACGAGAGCGGCGCGACCCAGGGCGCGGCGATGCCCTGGATGGCGAAGGTGGCCGCGAAGTAGCCCACCATCGAGACCATCATCAGCGGCATCGAGGCCTGCTGGACGTCCTCCTGGCGGCTGACCATCGAGCCGGCGGCCGCGTAGAGCAGCGCATACAGGGCGAACCCCAGCACGAAGAAGCCGCCGAAGGCGATGAGGATGCCGAGCGTCAGCCCGGCGACCGGCAGCGAGCTCGCCGACCCCTCGCCCAGGACGAGGTGGGCGACGCGTCCCTGGAGGACCAGCCCGACCCCGCCCGCCAGCAGGATGGCCAGGTACTGGGTGAAGCCTGCGAGGCCCGTCCCGACGACCTTGCCGGTCAGCATCTGGAGCGGCGTCGCAGCGGTCAGCATGAGCTCCATCACCCGGCTGCTCTTCTCCTCGGCGACGCTCATCGCGACCCACGTCCCGTAGGTGATGACGACGACGAAGATGAGCACGACGAGGACCGTCGTGCCGAGGATGCGGCCGACCTCCTCCTCGTCGCTCCGTGGCGGCTGGCTGCCGGCCGCGCCCTGCCCGCCCGCGTCGGCCTTTGGGTTGAGGAACGAGAACGCGACTGGGGCCTGGAGCTGGACGAGGGCAGCGGGGTCGATGTGGAGGCGGGCGACCCGGTCCTCCGAGGCGAGTGCGCGAGCGGCCTGGAGGACGAAGTAGACCTGGCGACCGTTGCTCGTCGTGTCTGCGCGGTAGGCGAAGACAAGGTCGCCGGGCGTGGCCGCCTCGGCGCCCGTCCCGCCGACGGCGTCGCCGCCCCGGCAGGCGGCCGGGACGGCGCCGTCGGCACCCGCGCGGCAGATCACGAGAAGCGCGTCCAGGCGCCCCGAACGGACGTCGGCCTCGGCCGCGGCCGTGTCGGTCGCCGTGGAGAGCTCGAACTGGCGACGGGTCCCGGGGCTGTCCCCCACGGACGAGGCGCCGAAGAGGCTCCGGTCGAGGACGGCCATCGTGTCGGCGGGCACGCCGGCCCCCCGTGCGTAAACGGCCACGTGCGTCCGCGCGCCCTGCGAGAGCAGCTGGATGACGACCGGCGCGAAGGCGAGGGCGAGGGCCAGCAGGGCGACCGACACGGTCGAGAGGACGAAGGACCGGCCGCGGACCCGAACCAGGTACTCGCGCCGGGCGATGTAGGCGGCGTTCGGCAGCAGGGTCCGCCAGCCGCTCATCCCTCGACACCCGCGGCGCGCGGCGCCAGCGTCCGCTCGGAGCGATCGATCGCCCCGACGCGCTCGATGAACACCTGCTCGAGGGACGGGTCGGCGATCTCGAAGTGGGTCACCCGGCCGCCGCGGCGGAGCGCCTCGGCGAGGATCGTCGCGGGGTCCCGGTCGCGCGCCACCTCAGCCTCGGTGTAGTCCTGGCCATGGCGGATGACGTGCACCCCCGGCTCGCTGTCGAGCCAGTCGAGCTCGGGGTCGTCGGCGACCGCGAGCCGGACCATCCGCCGGCCGCCCGCCGCGCGGACCTCGCGGACGGGCCCGGTCACCACGACCCGGCCCCGATCGAGGATAGCGATCGATTCGCACAGCTCCTCGACCGTCTCCATCTGGTGGGTGCTGAAGACGAGCGTCTTGCCCCGCTGACGCAACTCCAGGAAGGCCTCCTTCAGGAGGGCCACGTTGACCGGGTCGAGCCCGGTGAACGGCTCGTCCATCAGCAGGACGTCGGGATCGTGGAGGATGGCCGCGATGAACTGGACCTTCTGCTGGTTGCCCTTGGAGAGCTGCTCCGCCCGACGGCCCGCGTAGTCGGGGATGCGGAATCGCTCCAGCCACTCGAGCGCCTCGCGGCGGGCGGCAGCCGGCCGCAACCCCTGCAGCTCGCCGAAGAAGACGAGCTGATCGAGGACCTTCATCCGGGCGTACAGGCCGCGCTCCTCGGGCAGGTAGCCCCACGTCCGCCGCGGCACCTCGGTGTTCGGCAGCCCCTCCCAGCGGACGGTGCCCGTGTCCGGGCGGAGGATGTCGAGGACGATGCGCATCGCCGTCGTCTTGCCGGCTCCGTTCGCCCCCAGGAAGCCGAACACCTGGCCCGGCTCGACCCGGAGGCTGACGCCGTCGAGGGCGACGACCTCGCCGAAGCGCTTCGTGATCGACTCGATCTCGAGGCTCATCCGCCCCCTCTCGTCCGTCCGCTCCGCGCGCCCGTCAGGCCACCCACGTCCAACGGCCGGCGAAGCGGAGCACCTCGGCGACGGCGGCCGGGATGAGCGCGATCGCGGCGACCAGCAGCCAGTCGGCCATGTCCAGGGGCATGGCGTGGAAGGCGTCGGCGATGGGCGGCAGGTACGGGATGGCGACCTGGATGGTGACCGCCACGAGCGCGCCGAGGAGGAGGAAGCGGTTCGGCGGCAGGAGCAGGACCGGATAGCGCAGGCTCCGGTTCGCGTTGGCCCGCACGACCTGGGCCACGACGAGGGTCGTGAAGGCGAGCCAGCGGGCGTGCTCGAAGCCGCCGGGATGACTCTCGATGAGCCACAGCGCGGCGACCGCGCTGAACCCGCCCGCCAGCACGATGCGGGCCAGGATGCTGCGGGTCAGGAGCGGCTCCTCGCGCGAACGCGGCGGCCGGTCCATCGCGTCGGGCTCCTCGACCTCGCCCTCGAAGGAGACCGCGGTCAGCATGTCGATGAAGATCTCCAACCACAGGATGTGGATGGGCAGCATCGGCCGGTCGTAGCCCGCGAGCGTCGCGATGAGGATGAAGCCGAGCATCGCGACGTGGGTGGAGACGAGGAAGACGAGACCCTTCTGGACGTTGGCGACGATCCGGCGGCCCTCGCGCAACCCGTACATCAGGGTCGCGAACGAGTCGTCGCCGAGGACCAGGTCGGCGGCCTCGCGGGCGACGGCCGTCCCGCTGCCCATCGCCACCGCGACGTCGGCGTGCTGGAGGGCGGGCGCGTCGTTGACGCCGTCGCCGGTGACGGCCACCGTCCGGCCGGTCCGCCGCGCGGCGTCGACGAGGCGCAGCTTCTGCTCGGGGATCGCCCGGGCGACGATGTCGACGCTCCGCAGCTCCCCTTCCAGGTGGACGTCGTCCCAGCTCGCCAGCTCCTCGCCCGTCACCACGCGGTCGTGCGGCAGGCCCGCCTCGTGGGCGATCGCGGCGGCGGTCCGGGGATGGTCGCCCGTCACGACGAGGGTCTGGATGCCGGCCCGGGAGGCCATCGACATGGCCTCGGGGATCCCCTGGCGGAGCTGGTCGGCGAAGGCGAGGAGCGCGCGGGGCCCCCAGGCGCCTTCGCCGCTCCGGCCGGCCAGCAACAGCAGCCGCTCCCCCGCCCCGGCGCCCTGCTCCACCAGATCGTGCCACCCCGCGGCCTCGGCGCCGACGAGGTCGCCGCACAGGCCGAGGACGGCTTCCGGCGCACCGAGCGCCGATTCGACGATCTCGCCCTCTCGGTCGAAGCGGGTCCGCGAGTAGGGCCGGTCGTCGCTGACCGGCTGAGCCTCGACGAGGCGGGACGGGTCGGGCTCGATCGTCCGACCGGCCTCGGCCAGGTAGGCCAGCAGACTCCGCGTGAACGAGCCGGGGCGAGCGCCCGAGGCGATGCTCCACGCGTCCTCCTCGGCCAGCACCGCCTCGGTCGCCAGGTCGAGGCGGACGTCGGCCGCCTCGATCGGCCCGTCGGGCGTCCGAACGGAGGTCAGGGCGAGGCGGTTCTCGGTGAGCGTGCCGGTCTTGTCGGTGAGGATGAGGTCGACCGCCCCGAGGGTCTCCTGGGCGTTCAGGCGCCGGACGAGGACGCCGCGCCGGAGCAGGCGATAGGCGCCCATCCCGAGGAGGACGGCGATGAGGGCCGGCGGCTCCTCGGGGATCGAGGCGATCGCCGCGGAGATGCCGGCCAGGATGTTGTCCGTCGCGGGCAGGCCGCGGTAGAAGCCGGCACCCGTCGTCACCGCGATGAGGCCGATGGCGACGACGAGCAGGATGCGGACGAGACGGTCGAGCTCGCGCTGGAGCGGCGAGCGTCGGCGTTCGCGTCCGGCGAGGGCGCGGGAGATGCGCCCGAACTCCGTCGCCAGACCGGTGCCGACGACGACGCCTTCGCCGCGCCCCGCGACGACGCTGGTCCCGGCGTAGGCCACGGCCCGCCGGTCGGCCAGCGCGCCGCCCGGCGCGTCCGGCTCCACGGTCCCGCCCTCGGGTAGCGACTCGCCCGTGAGCACGCTGCGGTCCATCGCCAGGCCCTCGGTCCGGACGAGGCGGAGGTCCGCCGGCACCACGTCGCCGACGCGGAGCAGGACGATGTCACCCGGGACGAGGCTCGCGGCGTCCGCTTCGCCGACCTCGCCCGCGCGGCGGACACGGGCCCGGGGAGCGGCGGCCGCCCGCAGTGCCTCGAGCGCCCGCTCCGAGCGGTACTCGGTCACGACGCCAGCGGCGACGGTCGGGGCGAGCATCAGCAGGACGAGTGCGCCGTCACGCACCTCCTTGAGCAGGACGGCCAGCACGCCGGCGATGAAGAGGAGCACGACGAAGGGCTCGGTCGCGCTCTGCCAGACCATCCGCCAGAGCGACGGCCGGCGCACGGCCTCGAGCTCGTTGGGGCCGGCGACCAGGAGGCGGGCGGCGGCATCGGTCGGCGCGAGACCCGCCTCGGGGTCGACGCGCAGGGCGTGAAGGACCTCGCCGGCGCGCCGGGCGGCTGGATCGGCGGGGACCTCGAACAGGCTGGAGGCGGGGTTCGCGGGCAGGGCGGCCGGGCGGGCGTCGTTCACGGGACTCCATGCTAGGGCCACCGTCGAGACGGTCGCTCACCCCTTCCGGCCCGTTCCGGCCGGGCCATCCGGTCCCGCGCGGACCGCGTCGGGAGCTTCGTCGAGGGCCGTCGGTCGTCCGCGCGGGACCCTCCGCGTACCCGCGACGGCCCTTCGCGGCCGGCCGGCTACCATGGCCGCCATGAGCGATCCCCGCCCCGCCGGCGACCCGACCGTCCCGCTGCGCATCCACGCCGACCGCGACGGCGGCCGCGTCTCCGTCGACTGGGCCGACGGCCATCACACCGAGTACGACCTCGTGAGCCTCCGCTGGCTCTGCCCGTGCGCCTTCTGCCGGGGCGAGGGCGGCCAGCCGGGCTGGCTGGACACGCGCCCGACCCTGTCGGCCGACCAGACCCGCCTGGTCGATGTCGCGATGGTCGGCCGCTACGCCATCGAGCCGGTCTGGGGCGACGGCCACAAGCAGGGCTTCTACAGCTTCGAGACCCTCCGGGAGCACTGCCCCTGCGAGGCCTGCGAGCGCCGCCGCTGGTCGACCCCGGCCCCCGCCTGAGCCGCCGGTCATCCGCGGACCGGCCGGCCGGCCCTTCCGGCGTCCCGCGCGCTCGCTACCATCGGACCCACGGCCGGCGCCCGGGTGGCCGGGGGCGGCCAGCAGGCCGACTGGCCGAAGGAGCGCAGCCTGATGATCGTCACCACGACGCCCTACGTGCCCGGTTACCGGGTCGTCGAGTCGAAGGGCCACGTCTTCGGCCTGGTCGTCCGCAGCCGCGGCCTCGCCGGCAACGTCGCGGCCGGTCTTCGCTCGCTCGTGGGCGGCGAGATCCACGAGTACACGGAGCTGCTCGAGGACACCCGCCGCCAGGCCCTGGACCGGATGGTCGAGAACGCCACGCTGCAGGGCGCCAACGCCGTCATCTCGATGCGCTTCGACAGCTCGGAGATCGGGACGAGCATGTCCGAGATCGTGGCCTACGGCACCGCCGTGGTCATCGCCGAGGACGCCAGCGCGACGGCCCCCGTCGTCGAGTGAGATCGGGCCGGACGGCCGCGCCGGGAGCGCCGGGAGCGCCGCGATGTTCCTGACGACGCGCGTCCTGATCGGCGTCATCGCCGCCTTCATCTTCCTGGGTGGCGTCGCCGGGACGATCCTCGGCGGGCCGGCGTTCGCGCCGGCCGGCTTCCCGGCGCTGCTGACGGGCGGCGTCCTGCTCCTCGCGGTGCTCCTGGAGCGCGGCCGCTACCGCTCCCAGGCGGCGGAAGCGGCGTCGGAGTCGTCCGGTCCCGGCGGCGGGGAGACGCAGGCGCTGGAGCCGCGCTTCCAGCGGACCCAGGAGGTGTTCCGCGACCCGACGACGGGACGGCGGATGCGGGTCTACCTCGACCACCGGACGGGCGACCGGCGCTACGTCGCGGAGGACTGAAGGCCGCGCCGACCGCGTCGACGGGCCCCGCGGAGGCCCGTGCTACCATCGGGCCCCGTCCGGAGGAGGTCCACGCGCGCATGACGGCCGTTCGCCCAGCTCCCGCCCGGCGGGCCGCGGCGGCCCGTCACGTTCCCGCCCCGTATCTCAACCGGGAGCTGTCGTGGCTCGACTTCAACGAGCGGGTGCTGTTCGAGGCGTGCGACGCCCGGAATCCGCTCCTGGAGCGGGCGAAGTTCCTGGCCATCGTGGCCAGCAACCTCGATGAGTTCTTCCAGGTCCGCGTTGCCGGGCTCAAGCAGCAGGCGGCCGCGCGCTCGGCCCGCATCTCGCCCGACGAGCGCTCGGCCGTCGAGCAGCTGGCCGACATCCGCCCCAAGGTCCAGGCCCTCTTCGATGCCCACTCGCGGGCCTTCGAGGCGGTCCGGACCGGCCTGGCCGAGGAGGGCATCGCCATCGTCCGGATGGCCGACGTCGGACCCGCGCGCGAGGCGCTCCGCCAGCGCTTCCTCGACGAGATCTTCCCCGTCCTGACGCCCCTGGCCGTCGACCCCGGTCACCCGTTCCCGTACATCAGCACGCTCAGCCTCTCGCTGGCAGTCCGGATGCGCGACCCGGAGACCCGCGAGACGCGCTTCGCCCGGGTCAAGGTGCCGCCGCTCCTGCCCCGCTTCGTCGAGGTCGCGCCGGGCACGTTCGTCCTGGTCGAGGAGGTCATCGCGGCCAACCTCGACACGCTCTTCTCGGGCATGGAGATCCTCGAGACGCACCTGTTCCGGGTGACCCGCAACGCCGACCTGTCGCTCGAGGAGGACGAGGCGGACGACCTGCTCCTGGCCATCGAGGAGGAGCTGCGCCGACGCCGCTTCGGGGAGGCCGTCAGGCTCGAGGTGGACGCCGCGATGCCCACCGCGCTCCGGCAGCTTCTCAGCCGCGGGGTCGGCATCGATGAGGCCGACTGCTACGAGATCGAGGGCATGCTCGACCAGACGGCGCTGTGGCAACTCGTCGGTCTGGACCGGCCGGACCTCAAGCTCGAGCCCTGGCTGCCCGTCGTCCCGGCCCGCCTGACCCCGCCGGACGAGGACGAACCGGCCGACGTGTTCGGGGCGGTCCGCCAGGGCGACCTGCTCGTCCACCACCCCTACGAGAGCTTCGTCGCCTCGGTCCAGCGCTTCATCACCCAGGCTGCCGAGGACCCCGACGTCCTGTCCATCAAGATGACCCTCTACCGGACGAGCGGCGATTCGCCGATCGTGCGGGACCTCATCCACGCCGCCGAGCGGGGCAAGCAGGTCGTCGTCCTGGTCGAGATCAAGGCCCGCTTCGACGAGGAGGCGAACATCGTCTGGGCCCGCAAGCTCGAGCAGGCCGGCGCCCACGTCGTCTACGGCCTCGTCGGGCTGAAGACCCACTCCAAGACCGCTCTCGTCGTCCGCCGCGAGGGGTCGCTCCTCCGCCGCTACGTCCACATCGGGACCGGCAACTACAACCCGGGCACGGCCCGCCTCTACACGGACCTGGGCCTGTTCTCGTGCCGCCCGGAGCTCGGGGCGGACGTGACGGACCTCTTCAACGTCCTGACCGGACTGTCGCGCCAGCAGAGCTTCCGCCGGCTGCTCGTGGCCCCCATGACGATGCGGGCCCGATTCCGCGAGCTCGTCGAGCGCGAGATGGACCATGCCGGGGCGGGACGACCGGCCCGCATCACGGCCAAGGTGAACGCCCTGGTCGACCCGGAGTCGATCGACCTGCTCTACGCGGCGAGCCACGCCGGCGTCACGGTGGACCTCATCGTCCGCGGCACCTGCTCCCTGTGGCCGGGTCTCGCCGGCGTCTCGGAGGGCATCCGCGTCCGCTCGATCGTGGGCGAGTTCCTGGAGCACAGCCGGATCCTCACCTTCGCCAACGGCGGGGACGAGGAGTGGTACATCGGCTCGGCCGACCTGATGGAGCGCAATCTGGACCGCCGTGTCGAGGCGGCGGTGCCGGTCGAGGACCCCGACGCACGGGAGCGGCTGCGGGCGATCGTGGCGATCCTCCTGGCGGACGATCGCCGCTCGTGGCAGCTCGGACCGGACGCGGTCTGGCGGCGGACCGAGGATCTGGCCGGCCGGCCGGGGACGGTCGACACGTTCGCCGAGCTCAAGGAGCGGGCGCGCGAGGCGGGGGCGGCGGCAGCCGCGCCCCGCCGACCCGGCGCCGGCACCGGCTCGATGGACCCTCGCGCGTGAGGCCCGCCGGGCGATGAGCGTCGAGCGGCCGCTCGAGGTCGAGCTCAAGTACGTCGTCCGCGACGAGCTGGCCAGCTCGCGACTGCTGGCCGCGGAACGGATCGGGCCGTTCGAGGCCGAGCCCGCAGCCCGGCCCGCACAGGTCGAGGACCGCTACGTGGACGGCCCCGATGCCGCCCTGGCCCGGGCGGGCTACGCGGCCCGGCTGCGGCGCCGGCATGCCGGCATCGTCCTGACCCTCAAGTCGACCGCCTCGCTCGGCGGCCTGGGCGCCTCGCCCGCGCTCCATCGCCGCGAGGAGCTCGAGGGTCCGGCCGGCCCGACGCTCGACCCTGCGGCCTGGCCGCCCTCCGCGGCCCGGTCCGTCATCCTGGAGCTGTGTGGCGATGCGCCGCTCGTCGAGCTCGTGACGGTCCGCCAGGTCCGCCGGACACGCGCCCTGCGGAGCGGCCGGACACTCGCCGAGCTAAGCCTCGACGAGGTCGAGATCGTGAACGCGGGGCGGCTCGTCGAGCGGTTCTCCGAGCTGGAGGTCGAGCTCCGCGGCGGTCCCGAGGCGCCGCTGCGGGCCCTCAGCCGGATCCTCGACGGGGACGCGGCCTTCGAGCCCTCGACGCACTCGAAGCTCGAGCGCGCGCTCGAGGCCCTCCGCCGGCCGCACAATGGCCCCGAGGCCGAGCTCGACGGGCGCCGGTCCGAGGCGATCGCGGCGGTCGTCTCGGCCTGGGCCGCCGGGCAGCTGGCTCGGCCGGGCGGGACGCTGCCGGATGCGACCGTGCCGGATGCGGCGGCGCCGGATCCGAGGCGCGAGACGGCGACGGACGACGGGGGCGGACTGCCCGAGGTCATCGGGCCGGAGGCCGCCGAGCCCGAAGTCGAGGCGAGGCCGCGCTCGCCCGGGGTCACCGCGGACGACCCGCTGGCCGAGGCCGGGCGCAAGGTCCTCCGCTTCCACTTCGCCCGGCTGCTCGCCCGCGAGGCGGGGACGCGGGCGGGCCGAGACCCGGAGGAGCTGCACGCGATGCGCGTGGCCACGCGCCGGATGCGAGCCGCGTGGCGCGTCTTCGGCGAGGCCTTCCGGACGCGCCGCACGCGGCGGCTGCGGGAGCGGCTGCGCATCCTGGCCGGGCGCCTCGGCGCCGTCCGCGACCTCGACGTCCTGCTCGACGGGCTGGTCGCCTACCGGGCCGGCCTCGATCCCACGGAGGCCGCGGCGCTCGAGCCGCTCGTCGCGGCGTGGGAGGCGCAGCGCTCCGCGGCGCGCGAGCTCCTCCGCCGCGAGCTCGACTCGGACGAGTACCGGCTCCTCGTCGATGAGTACCGCGTCTTCGTCGGCGCGGAAGGCAGCGCCGCTCGGCCGCCCGTCGCGCCGACCGTCCCGCACCGCGTCCGCGACACGGCGCCGTCGCGCATCTGGCTGGCCTACGAGCGCGTGCGCGGCTTCGAACGCGTCCTGCCCTGGGCCGACGTCGAGACGCTCCACGCCCTGCGGATCGAGGCGAAGCGGCTGCGCTACACGCTCGAGTTCTTCCGGGAGGCGCTGGGGCCGGAGGCCGGGCTCCTCGTCGCCCGGATCGTCGCCCTCCAGGACCATCTCGGCCTGCTCCATGACGCGGACGTCGGCGCCCACCTCGCGCGGGCGTTCCTCGTCGAGCGGGCGGGCTCGCTCGACGACGCCGAGACGGCGGCGATCGGGCGCTACCTGCGGAACTCGGAGCACGAGGTCGGCCGGTTGCGGCGGAGCATGGGACCGGCCTGGCGCGGCGTCGCTGGCGTCGCGTTCCGTCGGGCGCTCGGGCGGGCCCTCGCCGCCCTGTGAGTCCGGCGGGCTGCGTCGCACGCCGGTCGCTACGCGCGCCCGCGCTCACCCGTCGCGGCCCCGCCGAGCAGCTGGGCGAGGCGCGCGCGCCACGCGTCGCCGGCGGTCGCGTGCGCGAGCACGGCGCCCTCGCGCAGGCTCGCGTCCGAGCCCCGCGCGGCCGCCCCCGGCCAGCGGTCGAGGAGCGCCGCGAGCAACGCGGCGCCGGCGGGGAGCAATGGGGCGCGGCGCGGGTTCAGGCCGATGCGCGTCGCGAGCGGGGCCGCGCGCTCCGCCGCGACGACGGCGAGGACCGCCGCCACGTCCCCGGCGCGGAGCGGGCCGGCGGTGACGCCGCGGACGACGCGGAGCACGTTCGAGGCCGTCCCCCCGACGAACACCAGCTCCGCGGCCGGCGGGACCGGTGAACCCGCGAGGGCGGCCTCCGCGAGCTCGCGCAGCCGCGCCAGCTGGCCTGCCGCGGGCGGGTCGTCCGGCCGCAGCGCGCGGGTGAGGCGGGCGGAGCCCGTCGGGATCGTCCAATCCGCAGCGACGCCCGCCGCGGGATCGAGGAGCACGCAGTCGGTGCTGCCGCCGCCGAGGTCGATGACGAGCGTCGAGCGGGCCACCGGCCGACCGCCGGTGACGCCCAAGGCGGTGAGGAGCCCCTCCTCGGCCGCGGTCAGGACCACCAGCTCGAGGCCGGTCGCCGCGGCGCAGTCGGCGACCGCCAGGCCGGCATCGGCGGCGGCCCGGAGCGGCTCGGTCGCCAGCAGGAGCGGGGCCGGGTCGCCGAGGACGGTCGCGGCCTCGGCGTAGCGGCGGAGCGCGGCGACCAGCTCGGCCCGCAGATCCGGACCCAGGGCGCTGCGGTCCGCCACGGCATCGCCGAGCCCGAGGAAGACCGACTCGTCGGCGAGCGGCCGCAGCTCGCGTCCCTCGAGGGCCGCGACGAGCAGGTGGACCGAGTTCGAGCCCACGTCGACGACCGCCGCCACGCGCGGTCCTGGTCGGTCGGGGTCGGCCGGCAGCATCCGCGGATGATAGAGGCCGCGGGCGCAGTTAACAGCCGCTGAACCAGCCGCAGATCACGCGTTGACGTCGACGGCCCATCCTGCCGGCATGGAACCCAGCCGTCCCGGCCGCACCGATGCTCCTCCCCCTCCCCGCGGCGACCGCCAGGGCGCGCCATCCTCCTCGGCGCGCCCTGGGTCCGCGGGCCGCCCGCCACGGACGCCCCGCCCTGCGCCCGTCAGCCTCGGCCGCGAACCCTCCGAGCTCGAGGTCCGGCTGTGGTTCGGCTGACCGACCACCCACGTCGTCAGGCAGCGCGCAGCCGCGGCGCCGCCCGACGCCGCGCGCTCCTCAGCGCCCGGCGCTGGCAGCGGGGACCCGGCGAGCCGGCGTCCCTCGGCCAGGCGCTGCTGGACGAGCTCCTCGCCCTGGGGATCATCCTCGAGCTCGTCGCGCTTCGCTGATCACCGCTCGCCCATCCCCGGCCCGCTGCTCGGGAACGGGTCGTCGCACGAGCACCCCGGCGCGCCACCGGGGTGCTCGCTGCTGTCCGGAGGCGCGGGTGCCGCGCGCTCAGGCTGCCGGCGGGCCGCCGGCTGCGCTCCGGATCACCGCCCGCTGACGGTCAGGGACACGTCCCGCAGGAGCCGAACGTCCTGTTCCGCGGCCGCGCGATCCTCGTCTCGGTCTGCCTGTTCGATCCGCTCCGCGCGCTCCACCGTGAAGCGGAGCGTCTCCCGGAGCACCGCCACCCGCCGCTCGTCGCGGTCGGACCGATCGTCCCGGCGCTGCTGCTCGTCCACCCTCGCTACCCTTCGCCCTCCGTGGGTGCGGCGCCCGTCGCCGCGGACTGGGTGTCTGCCCCGATCATCCGGACGAGGTGGGCCCCGCAGCTCGGACAGGCGCCGGTGAGGGCCCGCCGACCGTTGCGGAGCGTGACCACGGCGGGCAGACGCATGGTGACGCTGCGCTTCTCGCGGAGGCAGTAGGCACTCGGTCCCGCCCCGTCGCCGGCCGCTGCCGCTGCCGCAGTCACCGGCTCCTCACCGCCAGCGGCCGCAGCAACGCCCTTGACCGGAGCCGGCGTCGACCGCAGCTGATCCAACGTCGCGACCACCTTCGCCTCGCGCGCCTGCGCCTTCGCCAGCTGGGCCGCGCGCCTGGCCTCGGTGGCGCGGATCGCCGCGAGCTCGGACTCCAGGCGGCGAACGGCTCGCCGTCGCTCCTTCGGTCGATCCCCTCCGGCGGACGCCCCGGCGTCGCCCTTTCCCTTGGCCATCTCGGCCTCCGTGGCGGTGATCCGCGCCGCAGCATGCCCCCGGCGCACCGACGATGATAGCGCTCACCGCGGGCGCCGCTGCCCGCGTCGCAGGGCGCCGCCGGGCCGCCGGGCCGAAGGATTAACGGGACTGGGACGGGCGGTTAACAGCCGCGTCGGACGCTCTCCGACGTGCGGACGACTGCGGAGGCCGAGCATCGCGTTCCCGGTGCGACCGTCCCGCGAGGCGCGGGCACCGACTGGCTGGTCGTTGCCCGCGACGGGCCCGCCGTGCGGCTGCCCGAGCTGGCGCCGACGGTCCGCTGCCGCCTCCTCACCGATGGCACCGGCCTCGACCGGCTGCTGACCGCCGAGCATCCCCGGCTCGTCGTGCTCGCCAGCCCGCCGGCGGGAGCGGCGGAGCTGCGCACCGTCGCCCGCCATCGCCGCACCCGCAGCTCGCTGCGGGCCGTGCTCCTCGACGCGCCGGAGGCTGTCGAGGAGCGCCTCCTGGCCCTGGAGCTCGGGTTCGACGACGCCCTCGCGGATACCGTCGAGCCGCGCGAGCTCCATGCCCGCCTCGTCCTGCTGGCCGGGGGGGCGAGGCCGCGCCGCGACCGGCGGCGCATCGTGCTCGGGCCAGGCCTGGAGCTGGACCTCGTCGGACGGCAGCTCCTGCGGGACGGGCGCGACGTCCACCTGCGGCCCCGCGAGTTCGACCTGCTGGCGTTCCTGGCCCGCCATCCGGGGCGCGCCCACAGCCGCCGCCAGCTGCTCGACCGGATCTGGGGCAGCCGCCCGGGGGTGAGCCCCCGGAACGTCGACGTCCACGTCCGCTGGCTCCGGGAGAAGCTCGAGCCGACGCCCGACCGGCCGGCCCACCTCGTCACCGTGCGCGGGATCGGCTACCGCCTGGACGTCGAGCCGGCGGTACCGGCCGACCGTTGATGGAGCGTTAACACAACGGAAAGGAGGCGTTCACCGGGACGAGCCATCGTGCCGACCATCGGAAGACCCTGCGATGGACGCAGCGCACTGCCAGCACCACCCATGGAGGATCCCTCTTGACCGTCACGAGCCGTACGCGCCTCGGGGCCATCGCCCTGGCTGCCCTCTTCGTCGTCACCGCCTGCTCCAGCGCAGGCACGTCCCCCTCGCCGGCCTCCTCGGCGGCCGCCCCGTCGGCCGCGGCCCCGAGTGCGGGCGCCTCCGGCCCCGCCTGTGAGAGCGGGAGCATCACCGCGGTCGGCTCGACGGCCCTCCAGCCGCTCGTCGACAAGGCCGCCAAGGCCTACGAGCAGGCCTGCTCCGGCGCGACGATCAACGTCCAGGGCGGCGGTTCGGGGACCGGTCTGACCCAGGCCCTGGGCGGCGGCGCCCAGATCGGCGACTCGGACATCGCCGCCGCGGACAAGCTCCAGCCCGCGGACGCCGCCAAGCTCGTCGACCACCAGGTCGTCAAGCAGGGCTGGGTGATGGTCGCCAACACCGGCGTCACCGGGGTCACCAACCTGACCACCGACCAGGCCCGCCAGATCTGGACCGGCCAGGTCACGAACTGGAAGCAGGTCGGCGGACCGGACCTCCCGATCGTGCTCATCATCCGCCCTGCCTCCTCGGGCACCCGGGCGACCTTCAAGAAGCTCGTCCTCGGCGGCGCCAACGAGGCTTCCGGCCAGGCGCTGACCCAGGACTCGAATGGCGCCGTCACGACGGCCGTCGCCCAGACACCGGGCGCCACGAGCGTCATCGGCTTCGCCTACTACCAGCAGAACAAGGACAAGCTGGTCGCCTTCCAGCTCGACGGCGTGGACGCGACGGTCGCCAACATGACCGCCGGGACCTACAAGCTGTCGGCCGTGGGCCACATGTACACCAACGGCGACGCGACGGGCCTGACCAAGTCGTTCATCGACTACATGCTCTCGGACGCCGTGCAGAAGGACATCGCCCCGAGCCTGTTCTTCGCCCCGATCCAGTAGTCCCCCCACCTCACGGGCGGCGGCCGGTGCTCGGACCGGTCGCTGCCCGCTGCTCGACCTGAACCCTGCCGATGGCCACCGACCTCGCCCCCGCCCGCTCCCTCGCCCTGACGAGGGAGCACGTGCCGTTCACCGAGCGGCACGACGTGCCGCGCCGCGTCGTCCAGGCGGCGGCTGTCTCGATGATCGGCCTCGTCGTCGTCATCCTCGGCTTCATCGCCTGGAACGGCAGCCAGCTGTTCCTGAGCGGCCACGCCCCGCTCGCGATCCTCGGCTCGCGCGACTGGAACCCGAGCGACGAGGTCCGGCCGGCGTTCGGCCTGCTGCCCTTCGTGGCGGGCACGGTCGCCGTGACCACCCTCGCCGTGGTCCTGGCGACGCCCCTCGCGACCGGCCTCGCCTTCTTCATGGCCGAGATCGCCCCGGGCTGGGCCCGCGCCGTCGTCCAGCCGGCCCTCGAGATCTTCGTCGGCATCCCGAGCGTGGTCTGGGGCTGGCTCGGCCTGACGACCCTGGTCCCATTCCTGCGGACGAGCGGCCTCGGCTTCACCGTCGGCTTCAGCTGGCTCGCCGGCTCGCTCGTCCTGACGGTCATGATCCTGCCGACGATCACGAGCGTCGCCTACGACGCGTTCCGGACAGTCCCCGGAGAGCTTCGGACCGCCTCGCTCGCGCTCGGCTCGACCCGCTGGCAGACCATGCGCCATGTCGTCCTGCCCGCCGCCCTGTCGGGGGTCCTGACGGCCGTCGTGCTGGGCATGGCCCGGGCCGCAGGCGAAGCGCTCGCGGTCCAGATGGTCATCGGCAACCGGACCGTCCTGCCGTCCGCGCTGACCCAGCCGATGGTGACGCTGACGAGCCAGATCACGATGGACATGGGCAACACCGTCTTCGGCGAGCCGTGGAACGAGGCGCTCTGGACGATGAGCCTCCTGCTCCTGCTGCTCTCGCTCGGCTTCGTCCTGCTGGTCCGCTACCTGAACGCCAGGCGGGCCGCGTGAGCAGCCGGCTCGCGGACCGCCTGGCGACGGCCACACTGTGGGCGATGGCGGTCGGCGTGGTCGGCCTGCTCGGCCTCATCGTCGCCCACCTCCTGCTGGCCGCCCTGCCGGAGCTGAACCTCTCGTTCGCCCTCGGCGACCCGTCCGACGTGGCGCTGGGCGGCGTCGGCCCGGTCCTCTGGAACTCGGTCTACCTGCTCGTCCTGACCCTCGTCATCACGATCCCGCTCGGCGTGCTGGCGGGTATCTACATGGCCGAGTACGCGGCCGACGGCCCGCTCACGTCCGCCATCCGCTTCGCCCAGGAAGCGATCAGCTCCATCCCCTCGATCGTGGTGGGGCTCTTCGGGCTGATCCTGTTCGTCAACGTCCTGCGACTCGGCTTCAGCGCCCTAGCCGGCGCCTTCGCCCTGACGGTCTTCAACCTGCCGCTGATGGCCCGGCTCGCCGAGCAGGCCATCGAGGCGGTCCCCGACGACGAGCGCGGCGGCAGCCTGGCCCTCGGGGCGACGAAGTGGCAGACGATCCGCCACGTCGTGCTGCCGCTGGCGATCCCGGGTATCGTCACCGGCGTCGTCCTGACCGCGGGCCGCATCTTCGGAGAGGCGGCTGCGCTCCTCTTCACGGCCGGGCTGGCGACGCCGCCCCACTACGACTTCGCCAACCTGAACCTCCTCGACCCGCACTCGCCCTGGAGCCCGTTCCGCCCGGCGACGACGCTCGCCGTCTACATCTGGAAGACCAACTCCGAGGGCCTCGGCTCGTTCGTGCAGCAGGTCGCGGACGGGGCCGCGGCGATCCTCCTCGTCGCCGTCCTCGTGTTCAACCTCGGCGCCCGCCTGCTCGGCCGGGCCCTGTCCCGGAGGCTTACGGCAGCATGACCCTCAGATCGCTCGTCGCGCGCGAGCCGGATGCGCACATCCCACTGCCGGCGGTCGCGGCCGCGTCGGAGGCCGCGGTAGCCGCCCCCGACGCGACGCGCCCGAAGATGGCGCTGCGCGGCCTGCGCGTCACCTATGGCGACCGCCTCGCCGTGCGCGACGTGGACCTGGCCGTCCCGGATCGGTCGGTGACCGCCTTCATCGGGCCGTCCGGCTGCGGCAAGAGCACGATCCTGCGCTGCCTCAACCGGATGAACGACCTGATCCCCGGCGCCCTCGTGGAGGGCGAGGTCCGCCTCGACGGCGAGGACATCTACGGCCGCGACGTCGACCCGGTCGAGGTCCGCCGGCGGGTCGGCCTCATCTTCCAGCGTCCGAACCCCTTCCCGATGTCCATCTACGACAACGTCGCCTACGGCCCGCGGCGGCGCGGCCAGGGTGACCGCCGGCGGCTGGACGAGGTCGTCGAGCGCAGCCTCCGCCGCGCCGCGCTCTGGGACGAGGTCAAGGACAAGCTGCGCCACAGCGGGCTGGGCCTCTCGGGCGGCCAGCAGCAGCGGCTCTGCATCGCCCGGGCCCTGGCCGTCGATCCCGCCGTCCTGCTGATGGACGAGCCGGCCTCCGCCCTCGACCCGATCGCGACACTCCGCATCGAGGAGTTGATCGCCGAGTTGCGCCAGACGGTGACCATCGTCATCGTCACCCATAACATGCAGCAGGCGGCCCGGGTGAGCGACGAGACGGCGTTCTTCACGATGGGTGAGGACCGGGCCGGCTACCTCGTGGAGAAGGGCCCCACCCGCCAGATCTTCACCGATCCTCGGGAGCGCCTGACCGAGGACTACGTTTCCGGCCGGTTCGGCTGAGGAAGGACGAGCGATGCAACACGATGCGCTCACCGGCCTGCCGGCCGAGCCGGGTTTCGGGGCCCCAACGGCCGAGGGCGCGCTCGGCGGCCACCCCCATCGCGAGCTGTTCGACCGCGAGCTCGGCGAGATCAAGTCGGGCGTCCTGCGCATGGGCGCCCTCGTCGAGGATGCGATCCGGCGGGCGATCGAGGCCCTGGCCAGCCACGACGCGGCGGCCGCCGAGGCGGTGATCCGCGACGACCGGCTGATCAACGAGGCTCAGCGCGACGTCTCGAACCTCATCACCGCGACGATCGCCACCCAGGCGCCCGTCGCCCGCGACCTGCGCTTCCTGCTCGGCCTCGACCACGTCACGTACGAGCTCGAGCGGATGGGCGACCACGCCGCGAGCGTCGCCAAGCAGGCCCGCAAGCTCGCCCCGCAACCGCCGCTCGCCCGCTACGTCAACCTGCCGCGGATGGGCGAGCTGGCGGCCCAGCTCGTCCACGGCATCCTCCGGGCGCTGGTCGACCTCGACGAAGCCGAGGCCCGCCGGGTCGCGGCCCTCGACGACGAGATGGACCACCTCTACCACTCGACCTTCGACCAGGTCCTGGAGCTCATGCGGACCGACCCGGCGAACGTGGACCGCGGGGCCAGGATCCTGTTCGCCGCGCACTACCTGGAGCGGATCGGGGACCGGGTCACGAACGCCGCCGAGGACGTGGTGTTCCTCGCCACGGGCCGGATCGAGGACCTCAACCCGTGACCGACGGGATCCCGGCCTGAGATGGGTCGGCGCGTGCTCGTCGTCGAGGACGAGCCGACCCTGCGGGAGACGCTGGCCGAGAGCCTCGCCCTGGAAGGGCTGGAGGTCGTGACGGCCGCCGACGGGGCGGAGGGGCTGGAGCGGTTCCGGACGGCCCGACCCGACCTCATCCTGCTGGACCTGATGCTGCCCGAGATCGCCGGCGCGGACGTGTGCCGGATCATCCGCCGCGAGTCGAGCGTGCCGATCCTCATGCTCACGGCTCGGTCGGCCGAGGCGGACCTCCTGCTCGGCCTCGAGATCGGCGCCGACGACTACGTCACCAAGCCGTTCAGCCTGCGAGAGCTGCAGGCCCGGATCCGGGCGCTCCTGCGGCGGTCGGAGCGCCGGACGGAGGCGGCGGCCGCGGGACGGCTCGACCTGGGCGGTGTCCGCGTGGACCTGCAGGGGCGACTCGTCGTGCGCGGCGACGAGCGGATCTCCCTCGCGCCGCGAGCCTTCGAGCTGCTGACCTACCTCGCGGCCCACGCCGGCGAGGTGCTCGATCGCGACCGCCTCCTCGATGCGGTCTGGGGAGCCGACTACCCGGGCGGGACGCGGACCGTGGACGTCCACGTCCACGCCGTCCGCCAGGCGATCGAGGCCGACCCGGCCCGGCCCCGATTCGTCCAGACGGTGCGAGGCGTGGGCTACGTCCTGCGGCTGGACGAGCCCGGGCGCCAGGCTCCCTGACGCGACGTTGACCGAGCGCGAATACGTCGTTGACCAGGCTGGGCGACGCTGGCGCCATGACCAGTCTACCGACGAGCGAGCAGGCCAGGCGCCGCGGGCCCACTCGAGCCTGGCCGCTGCGACGACCTCCGAACCGGCGGCCCGGTCGATCCTGGCTGCCGTTGCCGCCCGACGACGGGCTCGAGGGTCTCGAAGGTCAGGCGGCCTCGCTCGTCCGGCTCCTCGCCGTCCAGCCGCCCACCTGGGCGGACGATGGCTTCCGGGCGAGCGTCGAGACCGTCCGGGCCCAGCTGGCGCCGATCTGCAGCGTCGAGACGCTCGACTCGAGCCGGTCCCGGGAGAGCCATGCCCGGCCCGGCTCGGCCTGCGCCAGCCGGTCGGCCCACGACCGCCTGGTGCACTGTCCGGTCGAGGTCGCCTACGCGGTGCGGTGGCTCGAACTGCGGCGCAAGGTTCGCTGCCCGCCCTGGCCGGAGATGACGGCGCTGGAGGCGCTCCGAACGGTGGTGGCCGAGTCCCGCTAGGCTTGCTCGGCCAGCGTGACGGGCGCCCGCCCGATGCCGCTTCGGCCTGAGGAGCACCCGATGACGGCCCACCCGCGGCGACTCCAGCTCTGTCTGCTGCGCCACGCCCACGCCGGCGACAGCGAGACCTGGTCTGGCCCGGACGGGGCCCGGCCGCTCTCGGCGAAGGGCCGCGCCCAGGCGGCGCGGCTGGCCGACTTCCTTGCCGGCGTCGCGTTCCGGACCGACGTCGTCGTCTCGTCGCCGAAGCTCCGGGCGCTCGAGACGGCGCGGCCGCTGGCGGCGCGCCTCGGCCTGGAGGTCGTGGTTGACGACCGCCTGGCTGGCGGCGGCCTCGCGCCGGGGGACGTCGAGGCGATCCTCGCCGACCGCGCCGACCCGGGACGCGCCGTGCTCGTCGGCCATGACCCCGACTTCAGCGACCTGCTGGCGACCCTGACCGGCAGCGAGGCGATCCCGATGCGCAAGGGCGCCCTGGCTCGCCTCGACCTGGAGCGCCCCCTCGCGCCCGACGCGGCGGTCCTGCGCTGGCTCGTGCCGCCGGACCTGCTCGAGCGCGAGGCGTAAGGGCGCGGCCGGTCACCCGACCCGCCGCGTGGTCCTACCCTGCCCGACTTCCGTCAGCGATGCAGCGGCTGGATGCCGCAGGCCCGCCGAGACGACGCATCCCGTCGGCCATCGGCCCCCACGGTCTTCGACGGCTCGGGCGACCGCGAGCAGCGGCAGACCGGCCGCGGCGTCAACGCCCGCGCCCGACGTCACGCTCGGCCGGCTGCTCCCGCGTGGCTGTCGGGGGCAGGCTCGAGCGACTGCCGAGCCGTCGGCGCTGACGCGATCCCGTCGAGCATCGCCCCGGTGCATGGCTGCACAGGATGGCGGGAGATGGGCCGGTCGGGTCGAGCGGCAGTCGGTCCGGTGGGCCCAGCGGTCGCCCATGCGGCACGATGAACGGAAGGGAGACCGAGCCCACATCCGTCGTTAACGAAGGACGGCGACCCTCTCAGGACGCGCCCGCGCTCGGGCCATCTGCCGTGCGCCGCATGCCGACCGAAGAGGAGCGTCCCCGTGCGACCTCGCCACCACCTGTTGCCTGTCCTCGTCAGCCTCAGCGTGCTCGCCGCGGGCCTCGGCGCGGTGCCCGCCGCCGCGGCCCAGCAACGAGACGAGGTCGGCCTGCGCCACGTCCTCCTCATCAGCGTGGACGGACTCCACGCCTCGGACGTGAACCAGTGCGTCGCCCTCGGGATCTGCCCGACCATCGAAGCGCTCGGCGAAGCGGGGACGACGTACGCCGACGCCCAGGCGTCGGTGCCGTCAGACTCGTCGCCCGGCCTGGTCGCGCTGGTCTCGGGTGCCTCGCCGAAGCTCTCCGGCGTCTACTACGACGACAGCTACGACCGGACGATGTACGCCCCGCCGGCGCAGACGCCGAGCGGGACCCAGGATTGCAGCGGCGCACCCGGCGCGGAGGCGATGTACTTCGAGAACATCGACACCGGGGCGCCGACCTACGCGGACCCGAACGGCACGCGGCCGATCCTCGGGAACACGATCGACCCTGCGCAGCTGGGGCGAGCCGTCGTCGGCGGCCGCTGCGTCGCCGTCTGGCCGAATGACTTCCTGCGCACCAATACGGTCTTCAGCGTTGCCCACGCCGCGGGGCTGCGGACCGCCTGGGCCGACAAGCATCCGGCGGCCGACCGGACCGTCGCCGGCCACGGGACCCCGAACGCGGTCGACGACCCGTTCATGACCGAGATCAACGCGGACGTCGTGCCCGCTTCGCTCGTCGACACCCGCGGTCGGACCGTCTCCTTCCCGCACCCCAACGCGACCGGCGACCCGAATGGCTGGTTCATCACCGACTCGGTCGGCAACACGGAGGCCTATGACCAGATCAAGGTCGACGCCATCCTCAACGAGGTCGACGGTCGCACCTCGGGCGGCACCGGCCATCCGGGCACGCCCGCGATCTTCGGCCTCAACTTCCAGTCCGTCAGCGTCGCCCAGAAGCTGGTCGACCCCTGGCTGTCCTGCGTCCGCAGCGGCAACGCGCCGGGCTGCGACCCGTCGTACTTCCCCGGCGGCTACCAGCCCGGCAGCCTCACCTTCACCCCCCAGTTGCGCGGCGCCATCCGCTTCGTCGACGGGGCGCTCGGTTCGATCGTCGGCGAGCTGCGCGACCGCCATCTGCTCGCCTCGACCGAGATCATCCTGACCGCCAAGCATGGGCAGTCGCCGATCGACCCGAGCCGCCTGGCGAAGATCGGTCACGCCGAGGCCGACGTCCTTGCCTCGGCCGGCGTCGGAGTGGCGCAGCTGACCGACGACGATGTGGCCCTCGTCTGGCTCGCGGACCAGTCGCAGACGGGCGCGGCCGTGGCCGCCCTCGCCGCCGACCAGGCCGGACCGAACACGGCCAGGGTCTCCACGGTCCTGTCCGGAACGGCCCTCGCGGCGCGGTTCGGCGACCCGAGGACGGACCCGCGCACGCCGGATCTCATCGTCCAGCCGATCCCCGGCACGATCTACTCGCACAGCCGCGGCAAGGTGGCGGAGCACGGCGGGTTCGCCCCGGACGACACGCACGTCGCCCTCATCGTGACGGACGGCCGCCGACTGCTGGCCGACCACGATCGCGACGCGGGCGAGCGCGACGCGCGGGCGGCGGCCTCCTCCACGGTCGAGGAGGGGCGGGTCGTCTGGCAGCCGGTCGGGACGGCCCAGGTCGCCCCGACGATCCTCGCCGCCCTCGGCCTCGATCCCGAGCGCCTCGATGCGGTCCGCATCGAGCACACGCGGGTCCTCCCCTGGGCGCTCGATGACGCGTCCGGGTCCTGACGGCGAGCGGCGGGCTCGTGGCGCGGCGGACCGGGTCACCCCGGCCCGTCGCGTCGTCCCGCCCGGCCCGACGCCAGGGCATGGCTGGCCGGGCAGGCTCGAGCGACCGCCGGGCCGTCGGGGCTGACGGGATCCCGTCGAGCATCGTCCCCCCGGCAGGGCTGGCAGGACGGACGGGCGGCGGGGGCGGTCGGGTCGGGTCGCCCGGCCCCGTCCTGCGCTCGCGCCGCGACGACCTCAGGTCGCGGCTTTCCCCCGCCGCGCCAGCGCGTCGATGGTGACCGCCACGAGCAGGACCAGGCCGGTGATGACCTGCTTGATGCTCTGGTCGAGCGAGAGCAGGAACATCCCGTTGGCGATCGACTGGATGACGAGGATGCCGAGCAGGGCGGCCCAGACCGTGCCGCGCCCACCGAACAGGCTCGTCCCGCCGATGACCGCGGAGGCGATCGCATTGAGGAGGTCGTTGCCGGACCCGGAGGCCTGGTACACCGCCAGCAGGTACGAGGCGTTGAGGATCCCGCCGAAGGCGGCGAAGGACGAGGCCAGGGCGAACACGACCACCCGCACCAGCGAGACCGGGATGCCCGCCCGCCGGGCCGCCTCGGCGTTGCCGCCGACCGCGTAGACCATCCGGCCGAAGCGCGTCCGCTTGGCAACGTAGTCCATCAGCACGACGAGGCCGACCAGGATGACCAGCGACAGCGGCACGCCGCGCTCCTGGGTCAGGGCGGTCACGGCGATGACCACCGCCAGCGCGACGACGACGACGCGGACGATGAGCAGCGACCACGTCTCGGCGATGAGGCCCGCCGCGAGACGTCGCCGCCGCCCGACGTAGCCGGTGCCGGCGAAGTACAGGATGAAGAGGGCGGCCAGGATCCAGGCCGAGATCCCCTTGAAGAACGTGCCCGCGAGGCCCGTGATGAACGGGTCGCGGATGTTCACCGTGCCCGTGTCGCCCAGGACGATGAGGATCGCCCCCGCCCAGCCGATGAGCCCGGCCAGCGTGACGACGAAGGACGGGATGCCGAAGCGGGTGATCCAGAAGCCGTGGAAGACGCCGATGGCGGTCCCCGCGAGCGTCCCGGCGAGCACGGCGATCGGCCCGGGGATGCCCATCTTGACGTTGAGCACGGCCATGATCGCCGCGCACAGGCCGCTCACGATGCCGACGGTCAGGTCGATCTCGCCGAGCAGCAGGACGAAGACGACGCCGATCGCGATCGTCCCGATGGCCGCCATCTGGAGGGCCAGGTTGACCAGATTCTCGGGCTTGAAGAAGTTGCCGTTGGTCGCCCACCAGAACACGACCCAGATGATGGCCAGGCCGATGAGGACGGGCAGCTGGCCAAGGTCGCCCTGCGAGATGCGCCGCCGGTACAGGGCGGCGACGCCGGCCAAGCCGCCGCGCTGCGCCTCGAGGCGGGGATCGTCGGACAGCGTGGCGGTCATGCCTGGGCCTCCTCAGCGCTCCCCTGGACGGACTCGCCGGGCACCGCGCCGGTCATCAGGGCGACGAGCTGCTCGCGCCCGACCTTCGATATCTCGTACGTCCCGACCCAGCGGCCGAGCCGCAGCACGGTGACCCGGTCGGCCACCTCGAACACGTCGGCCAGGTTGTGGCTGATGATGACCACGCCGTGGCCCTCGTCACGGAGGCGCTTGACCAGGTCCAGGACCTCGCGGGTCTGGGCCACGCCGAGGGCGGCCGTCGGCTCGTCCAGCAGGACGACCTTGTTCTCCCAGAGGACCGAACGGGCGACCGCGACGGACTGGCGCTGGCCGCCGGAGAGCGAGGCCACGGCCGTCCGGACACTCGGGATCTTGACCGACAGGCGGCGCAGGACCTCGACGGAGCGGCGCTCCATCGACACCTCGTCGAGGACGGCGAGGCCACCGCCCGCGGTCGACGTCTCGCGGCCGAGGAACAGGTTGCCCACCACGTCGAGGTTGTCGCACAGGGCGAGGTCCTGATAGACCGTGGCGATCCCCAGGGCGGTCGAGTCGTGGGGGCTCCGGATGGTCACCGCCTGGCCCTGCCAGCGGATCGTGCCCTCGTCGATGGGATGGATGCCGGCGATCGACTTGATGAGCGTCGACTTGCCCGCGCCGTTGTCGCCGACGAGGCCCATGACCTCGTGGGGGCGGACCTCGAAGCGGACGTCGGTCAGCGCCTGGACGGCGCCGAACCGCTTGCTGACGCCCTCCATCTGCAGCAGCGGGACGGTCGCCCCGACGGTCATCTGCTCCTCCCGGACGTGCGACGGCGGGGGCTCGAGGCCCCCGCCGCGCATCATGCCCTAGTGGCGCGTCGCCGCGCTACTTGATGCCGAACTGGTCGCAGAACGTCTTGAAATCGGAGGTGCAGATCTTGGTGACCGAGTCGCTGCCGTAGAACTGGTCCTTGACGACCGTGTCGGCGACCGACTTGGTCCCGCTCGCCTTGCCGTCCGCGGTGACCGCGATCGGGGTGAGGAGGAACGAGGCGATGTCGGCGGTCCCGTTGTTGACCGTCGCGCTCGCCGTCGGCGACTTGCCGCTGAGGAGGTCGCAGGCCAGCTGGGCGGCCTGCTCGGCCTCCGGCTGGATCGCCTTGTAGACCGTCATGTACTGCGTTCCGGCGAGGATCCGCTGGATCGCGTCGACCTGGGCATCCTGACCGGTCATCGGCTTGGTCTTGGGATCGACACCGGCCGAGACCTCGGCCGCGTAGGCGCCGCCCGCGCCGCCGTCGTTGGCGACGTAGACCGCGTCGTAGCCATCCTTGCCGACCGCCGAGATCGCGGCGGCCATGATGGCCTGGGCCTCTTCGGCCTTCCAGTTGGCCATCGCGTCTTCCTTGACGATGGTCACCTTGCCGTCGAGGATCTTGTGGGCGCCCTGCTTGAACAGGGTGGCGTTGTTGTCCTTCGGCGAGCCGTTGATCCAGACGACCTTGGCGTTCGTCTTGCCGTCAGCGGTCAGCTTGTCGAGCAGGGCCTGACCCTGGAGCTCGCCGACCTTCTCGTTGTCGAAGCTGATGTAGAAGTCAGGCTTGGCGCCGCCCTTGATCAGGCGGTCGTAGCTGATGACCTTGACGCCCTTGCCGGCGGCCTCGGTCACGATGCTGCCCGCGGCGTCGCCGTCGACCGGGTCGAGGACGAGGACCTTGGCGCCGGCCGTCATGGCCGCCTCGGCCTGGCTCTTCTGCGTGTTGGCGTCCTCGGCCGCGTTCTGGTAGTTGAGCGTCGCGCTCGGGCAGGCCGACTTGAACTTCGCCTCGAAGAACGGCTTGTCCGCCGCCTCGTAGCGAGCCGTCTGCTTCTCGGGCAGGAGCAGGGCGACGGTGCCGGTGGCGCTCGAGCCGCCCCCACCGCCGCCGGAGCTGGCGCTCGGGCTGGTGCTGCTGCAAGCGCCGAAGAGGACCGCGGCCGTCGCCGCGGCTGCCAGGAGCTTCTTCCCGTGCAAGGTCTGTAACCCTCCTGAACGTGCCGATGTGGTGGTACCCCGGCCGGCCGTCCGGCGCCCCTGCGCCGCGGACGCCAGCCCGGCCGAGCCCGGACCTCCCTGCCAGTTCGCCTTGTCCTGCACCTCCTTGGTGGACGCCTCGGTCGTGACGGTCGGATTCAGCGGGCCGCCGCGCGGGCCGGAGCGAGGCCGAGGCCACGACCAGACGAGGCGGAGGCAGGAGGGTGGGCCGCCGGGGCCGCGGTGGCGGGCGAGACGGTAACCCGCGTGGCGGGTCGGGCGCCGACGGCCGCGAGCCGGACGGCGCGGGAGTGATCCGGCGAGACGGTCGCGATGCCCTGCTCCATCCCGGTCAGGCTGCGCTCGCGACCGGTCGCGGACCGGTCCCCTCGACCCCTCGGTGGGTCATGACGGTCTACCTCGCCTCCTGGGTTGGCGGGACCACCGGGACGCTTTGTTGGTTGGGGCAACAAATCGGCCGGAGGATGCCCCATCGGCCGGTCCGGTGTCAAGAGCGGAAGGTGCCCAGGCGACGGGCCTGACGGGCGGAGCGCGCTCGGCGCGAACGCGCGGCGGGCAGCCGGCGGCCGGGAGCGGCGAACGGCCGGGCCTAGGGCTCGGCGAGGGCGGACCCCTCCACGCAGACGGCAGCGAGGCCCAGGCCGGCCAGGCGGTCCCGGACGGCTGGATCGGTCACCGTCCAGGCGGCGACCGCGAGGCCGCGTCCCGCCGCCCCGGCGAGGGCCCCCTCGTCGAGCGCGTGCCACTCGGCGGAAACGCCGGCGCAGCCGAGCTCCGTGGCGAGGTCGAGCGTCGCCGGCCCGAGGTCGTCGGCGTTGAGCCAGGTCGGCCAGGTCGGGGCGAGGTGGCGGATCGAGCGCAGCGCGGCGGCCTCGAAGGACGAGACCACGGCCGCGCCGAGCTGGGGTCCGCGAGCCGCGGAGAGGACTTCGACGACGGAGCGACCGAGGTCCGCCTTGAGCTCGACGTCCAGGAAGCAGCGATGCGGCACGTTCCGGAGGACCGCCTCGAGCGCCGGCACGCCGAGCGGCTCGAGCTCGGCCGCCGTCAGCCGGTCGACGCGCCAGGGCCGGCCCTGGACCCGCTCGAGCGTCTCGTCGTGGATGACGACGGGCACGCCATCACGCGAGCCGCGGACATCGAACTCGAGGCCGTCGCAGCCGGGCACGGCGAGGGCGGCCCGGAAGGCCTCGAGCGAGTTCTCGGGAGCGGCGCGGTGGTCACCGCGATGGGCGAGCCGGAGGGTCCGGCCGCGGCCGACCTGGCCCCCGGCCGGCTCAGCGGCCACCGGCCGCCGGGACGCCCGCTGGAGCGGCGGCTGTCGATGGGCGGGGCGCCGCCGCGTCGGCCGCGGAGCGCGCCGCGATGACCCGCGTCGAGGCGAGCGGGACAGCGACCTGCAGCTCGCTGCCGACCGGCCAGCGGGCCGCCGCGCTGCTCGGGACGTCGACGGCGAGCTGTTCCGGGGAGCCGCCACGATCGGCGGCGGCGCCCGTGCCCGCGAGATCCTGGTCGGTCCGGGCAAGGTCGCCGAGGAGCAGCCGGGTCGTCGCCCCGAGGAACGTCTGGACCTCGACCCGGCCGCGCAGGATCGGCGTCCCGGGCCTCGCGACCGCGCCGTCGTCCAGCGGCTGGAGCGACTCCGGTCGCACGAGCAACAGCCCCGCCGCGCCGTCGGGCAGCTCCGTCGCGCCGGGTGCCGCGAAGCGTCGACCCTCCCGCTCCACGAGCCCCTCGCGCTGCGAGACGACCCGGACGGGCAGCTCGTTCATCGCCCCGATGAAGCCGGCCGTGAAGGCCGACCGCGGCTCGGCGTAGATGCGGGCCGGCGTGCCCACCTCCTCGATGACGCCGCGGTCCATGACCACGACGCGGTCGCTGATGGAGAGGGCCTCGGCCTGGTCGTGGGTGACGAGGATCGTGGTGATGCCGAGCTGGACCTGCATCCGCCGGATCTCGGTGCGGAGCTCCTCGCGGACCTTGGCGTCGACCGCGGACAGCGGCTCGTCGAGCAGCAGCACCGCCGGCTCTATGGCGATGGCGCGGGCCAGCGCGACGCGCTGCTGCTGGCCGCCGGACATCTGGTGCGGGTAGTGCGTCGCGACGTGGTCGAGGTGGAAGAGCGCGAGCAGCTCGTCGACGCGCCGTCGCCGCTCGGCGACGGGCCGCTGCCGGACGGCGAGGCCGAAGTCGACGTTGTCCCGGGCCGTCATGTTGGGGAAGAGGGCGTAGCCCTGGAAGACCATGCCCATGCCGCGCCGGTTCGGAGGCAGCGCGGTGACGTCCTGCCCGTCGACGAGGACCTCGCCCGTGTCGGGCTGCTCGAACCCGGCCGTGATCCGCAGGGTGGTCGTCTTGCCGCAGCCCGATGGCCCCAGGAACGTCACGAGCTCCCCGTTCTCGACGGCCAGGTCGAAGCCGGCCACGGCGACCTGGTCGCCGAACCGCTTGGTGATGCCGCGGAGCTCGAGGCGGGCCATCCGGTCGGTGTCCTTCCTGTCGGAGTCGGGTCAGCGGGCGGTGGCGACGGCCCGCGCCGCCGGGGAGCGGCGCGAGACGACGGCGAGGGCCAGGACGCAGGCCCAGGTGATGAAGAAGGCGACGAGGACGAGCGAGGCCGCCTCCCGGGCGGCCGAGGCGTACGTGTTGTTGAGCATGACCGGGAACGTCGGGTACCCCATCAGCGAGGCCAGGGTGAACTCGCCCATGATCGTGGTGAAGCCCAGCAGGGCGGCCGAGAGGAGGCCCGTCGAGATGCTCGGCACGATGATCCGCAGGAACGTCCGGATCGGCCCCGCCCCCAGGCTCTCGGCTGCCTCGGTGAGCGTCCGGACGTCGATGGCGCGGAGGGCGTTGTCGATGGCCCGGTAGACGAAGGGCAGGGTGAGGGCGAAGTAGCCGCCGATGAGCAGGACCGGGCTGCCGACGAGGTTCACCACGCCGTGGATGCCGTAGACCTCCTCGAGGCCGAGGGTCAGGATGATCGGCGGGATGACGAAGGGCAGGATCGTCACGAAGTCGAGCAGCGAGCGCAGCCGCGGCAGGCGCAGCTCGACGAGGTAGGCGCTCGGCGCGACGATCGCGACCGTCACCACGGTCGTGGCCACGGCGAAGCCGAGGCTCAGCAGGATCGAGCCCTGGGCGTCGGGGTCGGCCAGCGCGTCGAGCAGCGGCTGGAGGGTGAAGACCTTGCCCGTCGAGAGGGCGAACGAGGCCGTCCCCACGAGCGGCAGGAAGAAGTAGAGCACGGCCAGGACGAGGACGACCGCGCTCCAGGCCCGTGACCCGCTCGGGCGGCGAGAGCGCCCGATCGTCAGGACCGCGCGCGTCGCCTCGGCCGTCAAGGGCTGACTCTGGCTCATCGGTCGCGCACCGCTCGTCCGCTCATCGCTCGAGCCAACGGCCCGTCCGCCGCTGCAGCCAGGCCTGGCCGCCGACGCAGAGGGCCATGATGACGGCGAGGCCGATGGCCAGGACGTCGCCCTGGCCCGGGTCGAAGCTCACGTCGCCGGAGATGACGCTCGAGATCTCGATCGGGACGATCGGGAAGAAGCCCGTCGTGAGGGCGTAGGCGGTCGCGTAGGCCCCGAAGGCGTTGGCGAAGAGCAGCAGCATCGAGGCGATGACCGACGGCAGCAGGATGGGGATGGCGACTCGCCTGAGGTAGTACCAGCGGCTCGCGCCGAGGTTCTCGGCCGCCTCGCGCCACTCCCCGCGCATCGCCTGGAGGGCCGGCAGGATGAGCAGCACCATGAGCGGCAGCTGGAAGTACGAGTAGACCGCCGCCAGGCCGAGCAGGTTGTAGAGCGTGAAGCCGTGGCCGTACAGATCGATCCCGAGCGCCGCCCAGAAGCGGGTCAGCAGGCCGTTCGCGCCGAGTGTCGCGATGAAGGCGAAGGCGAGGGGGACGCCGGCGAAGTTCGCGGCCACGGAACTGAAGGTGACCCCCAGCTCGCGGACCAGGCCGCTGCGCGATGACAGCAGCGCCTGGCCGATGAGCAGGCCGCCGACGCCGCCCACGAGCATCGTCGAGGCGGAGAGCAGGATGGAGTTCTGGAACGGCTTCAGCTGCTCGGCGGCAAGCAGGAAGCCGTAGTTCGCGACAGTGAACGAGCCGTCCGAGCGGTGGAAGCTGCCCCAGACGAGCGACAGCGTCGGCAGCAGCAGGAAGAGGAGCACCCCCAGCCCGAAGGGGGCCAGGGCGAGCCAGACGAGGGCGCCCCGACGGCGGGTCGGGGCGCGCCTCGTCGAGGAGGCCGGCAGCGTCGCGCTCATGCGCCTCCGCCGGTCATCGGCCGGCCGGGATCACTGGTTGACGACGATCTGCCAGAGCGACTTGAGCTTCGCCTTCGCGGCGTCGATCTTGGTCGAGTCGGTCACGAACTTCACGTTCGCGTAGCTGTCTGCGGACGGCAGCTTGGCGGCCAGGTCGGACGGGATCTTGCCGGCCTTGTTGAGGACGTCGTAGCGGATCGGGTGGGCGTAGCCCTTGAGGAAGGCGAGCTGGCCGTCGTCGCTGTAGACGAGCTCGTTCCACAGCTTGGCCGCGTTCGGATGGGGCGCCTTGGCGGCGAGGATCGAGACGTACGGGCCGGCCAGCGAGGCCGACTTGGGGATGACCACCTTGAAGTTCGGCGAGCCGTTCGCCTTGTCCCGGTCGGCCAGGCCCAGGTAGTCCCACTTGATCCCGACCTTGACCTCGCCGTTGAGCATGTTCGCCTGGTTGCACCGGGCCGGGGTCAGGTTGCCGGCCCTCTGGAGGCCGTTGAAGAAGTCCACACCGGGCCCGATGTCGTCCTCGCCGCCCCCCTTCGCATGGGCGGCCGACCAGACGGCCATGAACGAGTCGTTCGCCTTGTTCGGGTCGCCGTCGATGCCGACCGCGTTCTTGAGGGACGGGTCGAGCAGGTCGTCCCAGTCCTTGATGTCGATCTTGACCGCATCGGTGTTGATGACGAAGGCCTCGGCCCCGTAGTACGTCGCGCACCAGGCCCCGTCCGTGTCCTTGAGGTTGTCGGGGACGTCGGCCCACTCGGCGTGCTTGTAGTTCATGAGCAGGCCCTGGGCCTTGGCCTGGGCGCCGAAGACGAAGCCGACGTCGCCCGCGTCGGGCTTGCCGGTGTTCTTGATCGAATCCAGCTCCTGGCCGGACGAGTACTCGCCCTCGGTCTTCACCCCGTCGATCGGGATGCCGTACTTCTGCTGCCAGAGGTCGAACATGCCCTGGTAGTTGGCCCATTCCGGCGGGATGCCGGTGAGGTAGAGCTTGCCCTCGCCCTTCGCCGCGGTCACCAGCGCGTCCATGCCGCCGGCGCCCCCGCTCGAGGCGCCCGAGGAGGCGGCTGCGGACGGGCTGGACCCGGCACTGGAGCAGGCGGCGAGGATCGCCCCGGCCGCCGGGAGGGTGAGCCCCATCGCCAGGAGCCGCTGCAGGAACTGCCGTCGGCCGAGCCGGCCGGCCAGGTACGCCCCGCTCAGTTCGTCGATGCGCGCGAGGAACGGATCAGTGGCCACGATGCTCCTCTCCCAGGGTGGCGGCGCGGAACGCCGGTCGCCGAACGGCGCCCATCCCCCACCGACCGCGGGGCGCCGATCGCAGCGGACCGTACGGTGCCAGTGCTAACGGAATATCGACGAGGTGTCAACGTTTGACGGGGATGCCGCACGTTGCCGCGACCCGGCCGGTCGCCGGGACGCGACCTTCCGGGGGCCCGGGGCGCCCCGTCAGCCCACCTCGAGGCGGGCGACGAGGCCGACGTGGTCCGACGGGTAGAGCCCGGCGTCGTCGACGGCGGGGCGGTCGAACACGAGCCGGCAGTCGAGGGTTCGGGCGCTCCCGGCGAGCCAGATGTAGTCGAGGCAGTCGGGGTCGCCGTCGGTGTCGATCGCCGGGCCCTGGAGGCCGGACGGCCAGGTCACGGGCGGTTCGGCGCCGTTCGCCTCCACGTGCGCGCTTCGCCAGCCCGCTGCCCGCATCCGCTCGTACGCGGGCTCGCGCGGGTCGGCGTTGAAGTCGCCCACGAGGACCGTCGCCGCGGCGGCGGGCCCGCCGTCGAACCAGCCGAGCAGGCGCTCCACCTGGGCCAGGCGCTCGGCGTGGGCGTCGGGCGGATGGTGGAGATGGGTGACGGCCACGGTCAGCGTCGCGCCACCGGGCAGGTCGAGGAGCAGGCGCAGGGCCGAGCGATCGAGGCCCACGTCGAGCCGCTCGACCTCCCGCCCCCGGAGCGGCTCTCGGACCAGGAGGCTGTTGCCGTACTCCGGCCGACCCGCCCAGCCCCGGAACGCCTCGTAGCGTCCCGGGCCCGCGGCCCCGAGCAGACGGTCCTGCTGGACCGGGTAGACGACCTCCTGGAGGCCCATGACGTCGGGCTGCAGGGCGGCCATGTCAGCGAGCAGGAGCGGCAGCCGCTCCTCCCAGCGGTCGAAGACGTTGCGAAGGTTCAGCGTGGCCACCTGCAGCTCGTCCACGGCCGCATCATCGCAGGCGCCAGCGTCCGTGGGTCCCCCGGTTGACGGCTGATGCGACAGCCGGATCGCGGGGCAGAGCGCGGGCACGGCGTGATGCGTGACCGGCGCATCACGGGGAGCGGGCTGACCGGGCGTGATGCGGATCGGCGCATCACGGGGAGCGGGCCGGCGCGCGGTGATGCGGATCGGCGCATCACGACTCCGGGCGGTTGATGCGAATCCACGCATCACACGCCGGAAGGGAGGAGGGCCGTCCAGGGCGTGATGCGTACTCGCGCGTCACGGGCCGGGATGGGGGCGGACGCGCGGCCCGCCGCTCGAAGGACGGGAGCGGGCGTGGGCGAGGTCGGACGTGGCCCAGCCGTCCGGCGTGGCCCAGCCGTCCGGGGTGCCCACGCCGTCGGGCGTGCTCAGGCCGTCGCGTCTGGCGCGGGCGTGCCGACGGGATGACCGGGCGTGGACAGTCGGGGGTCGAGGTCGGCAGGGACGTGGGACGGCAGCCAGAACGAGAAGGTGGAGCCGCGCCCCTCCTCCGACTCGACCCAGATCCGACCGCCGTGGCTCTCCACGACGTGGCGGGCGATGGCCAGGCCGAGCCCCGTCCCGCCGCCGCGGCCGCGGACACGGGCGCGGTCGACCTTGTAGAACCGTTCGAAGATCCGCGGCTGGTCGGCCGCCGGGATGCCGATCCCGGGATCGGCCACCGAGACCGTCACGCCGTCGCCCGGCGTTGCAGGCGTCACCGCGACCGTGATCTCGCCGCCGTGGGGGCTGAACTTCACGGCGTTGTGGAGCAGGTTCAGGAGCACCTGGCCCAGGCGCTCCTCGTCACCGGCGACCGGCGGCACACGCTCCGGGACGTCGAGGACGAGGCGCAGGCCCTGGCGGTCGGCGAACAGCCGGAGGCGCTCGACGGCGGCCGCGGCGACCCGCCCCATGTCCACCTCGTCGAGGAGCAGGGCCGGCACGCCACCGCTCTCGATCCGCGAGAGGTCGAGCAGCTCGTTGACCATCTGGACGAGGTGGCCGGTCTCGACCTCGATCTTGGAGATCCGGTCGCGAAGGCGCGGCGGCGCGGCGTCGGCCTCGCGGGCCGCCGTCTCGGCGAGCAGGCTGATGGTCGTGAGCGGCGTCCGCAGCTCGTGCGACAGGTTGTCGATGAACTCCGCCCGGATGCGCTGCAGCCGGCGGAGCTCGGTGACGTCCTCGAGGACGAGCCAGATGCCGCTGACCGGAGAGCGGCGCGCACGGACCAGCAGAGTGGGCCCGTCGGCCGAGCGCACCACGAGCTCCCCGTTCGCCGCGCCCGTTTCGAGCGCGGCCCGGGCGATGCCCTCGACCCGCGGGTCGACGAAGGCCTCGAGCGCCGGACGGCCGACCATCGCGCCCCGTTGGCGGTCGAGGAAGACGTGGGCGGCGGTGTTCGCGAAGTCGACCATCAGGCGGTCGTCCAGGCGGATGATGCCTACCCCGACCAGGTCGGCCAGGTACGCCAGGTCGTGGGCGACCTGGTCCGCCTCCCAGCGCGCCCGCTCGGCGTCGTCGAGCCTCGCCCGGACCTCCCGTTCGACGTCCTGGCGGTCGCCGGCCCCCGTCAGCTCCTCCAGGCGGTCGAGCAGCCGGCCGCGGGACACGGCAGCCGCCACGGCGATCCCGAGCAGCACGGTCTCCGCCGCGATGAAGAGGATGACGAGCCAGTCCACGTGGAGAGCATGGCACAGCGACCGTCGCGGATCGGCCCGTCCCACGACGACGGCCGCCAGCCGGTACCCTTGTCCGTGCCCGACGACGGGCCGAGCCTTCCCGTCGTCGTCGCGCGTATGCGCTCGCGAGCCGTCGCGCTCGCGGCGGAGGATGCAGGTGCGCTTCCGACTGATCCCGCGGGAAGAACGCTTCTACGACCTGTTCGTGGAGGATGCCGCCAACGTGCTCGCCGGCGCCCGCCAGCTCGAGGCCATGCTGCGCACCTTCGACGACGTCGAGCGCCGTGCCCGCGAGATCCGGGAGACGGAGCATCGCGGCGACGAGATCAGCCACGACATCGGGCATCGCCTGGAGGCGACCTTCGTCACGCCGTTCGACCGCGAGGAGATCCACGCCCTGATCAGCGGGCTGGACGACGTCCTCGACCTGGTCGAGGAGGTCGCCGACACGTTCGTCCTGTACCGCATCCCCAGCCCGAGCGCGATCGCGGTCGAGCAGGCCTCGCTCGTCGTGAAGCAGGTCGAACAGGTCCACGAGGCGCTGCTCAACCTGCGCGGGTTCAAGGACCTCGAGCGCTTCGTCATCGAGGTCCACCGCCTCGAGAACGAGGGCGACCGGATCGCCCGAGCCGCCATCGCCAACCTCTTCGGCCAGGGGGGCGACCCGCTCGAGGTCATCAAGTGGAAGGACGTCTACGGCCTGCTCGAGGACACCATCGACAAGTGCGAGGACGTCGCCCAGATCATCGAGCGCATCGTCGTCAAGCACGCCTGAGGCAAGCATTCGATCCGCGCGCGCCGCCGCCCCGGCCATCGCTCCTGTGCCGAGCGCGAGCGAGCGACGCTGATCAGGACAGCGGGATCGAGCCGAGAGGGATGCCCGAGATCGTCTCCACGTCCGGCCGGTCGTTCGTCCAGACGACCCAGCCGTCGGCGATGCCGGACAGGATCGCCCCGAGCGGAGGGCGTACTTCGACCGGCAGGATGGTGCCCGGGCTCCAGAGGCACAGCCGCTCGCCGTCGTTGTCGGCGTGTCCGATGTCGAGTCGGAAGCTCGCCCAAGCGACCAGGCCCTCGCCCGTCGACGGCCAGGCCTGCCGCTGCTCGATCCCCTGGCCGACGGGCGGCGAGACGACGAGCGGTCGCAGGTCGGCGAGCGCGGCGGTCCAGATCCGAGTCCCGACCGCCGCCCCCGTCACGATGGTCGGGGCATCCTGGCTCCAGGCGATGCGTCCGTCCCGCAGCCGGACCTCGAATGCGTTCGTGGCGAGCTGACGGGGCGTCGGACTGTCGGGGCTCGAGACCAGGAGCCGTGTGTCGTAGGTGAAGCCGAGCTTCGGGTCGACCCGGCCGACCGTGTAGGCGATCGTCCCGTGCCAGATCGAGAGGTCGTAGACCGACTGGTCGGAGAGGATCGTCCGAACGACAGTCTGCCGCGAGAGGGACCAGACGACGATCCTCCAGCCGTCGGGCGGCCGGGTCGGGTCCTCGACGGCGTACGCGACGAGGTCGCCGTCGATCGCGGCCACCGGCATCGAGGCGCCGTAGGCCTGGAGCGTCCGCCGCTGGACTCCCGAGGCGACGGTCGCAGCATGTGCCTCGTCCACCTGTTGCACCCGGATCCGCCAGTCGGCAAGGCCTGTGTTGTTCGGGCCTTCGTAGTGCCACTCGACCCAGACCACCGTTCGGCCGCTGATCCGCGGATCCCAGGGCTGGTATCCGGGGGCTGCCTCGTCGAGCTGTCGCCAGGAGCCGGCCTGGAGATCGACCAGGATGATGGCACGGGCGTTTGTCGGGGTATCGCCGGGCTGCAGTTCGTCCAGCACGACGAGTGGGCCCGCCGAGTCGAGGCGGTGGCTCCGGAAGTTGGCCTCGAGCGGCACGGTCCGCACGCCGCTCTCCGGGACCCAGACGACGCGGTATCCCTCCGCATCGGCGCCACTGGAGGCGGAGGGGCTCGGTGCGCCGCTCGCGCGGGCCGTCGCCGCGGAGCTCTCGGACCCAGCCGTCATCGACGGGCTCGGACCGCCGCACGCGCCGAGCGCGACCGCCAAGGTCGTGATGAGACCAGCCAGAGGACGCACCTCGTGTGTCATGACGTTCTGGCCCAGCCGCGGCGTCGAATCACCAGTATTCGTAGACCATCGCGCGGAAGTAGTTCGTGCCGTCGTAGTAGCCGTAGATGCAGCCCGTATCCGGCGTCGATGAGTACCCCGGGTTCGACACGCCTGTCGCGCAGTAGGGAGCGTAGGACGGCGATGTGAAAGGATCGCCGATGGAGAGCTGGGCCCCGTTGTTGCCGTAGGCGACCGCGGCCGTCGCGTGCGTCGCCGGCAGGTTCTGGTGCCAAGCGTAGTATGTGCTCTGGACATTGACCGCGACGTATAGCGGGAAGCCCCAGACCCCGATGTCGCTGACGCCTCGACTCTCGAAGTTCGGCGCTGACGTGTCCTTGGCGTAGGCGTAGTAGAACGTGCTCGATGGCTCCTGCGCCTTGATCTGGCCGTTCACCCAGACGAATCCCGCGGAATCGCTGGTACCGATGCCGACGTTCCCGTTTCCGCTGGTGAAGAGGTAGTACTGCCATGAGTAGACACTCGGGGTGACGTAGTGGTCGCCCCATCGGTAATGGGCGATGCTCTGGAGGGTGGCCACGACACACCAGTAGTTCGTCTTCTGGTGCCACTCCACCCACCCCGGTAGGCTGCCCGAGCTGCCGACCATCGGGGACACCCCGCTGGCCCCCTCGGCCAGCCACGTGGCGAAGGCGTCCTCCTTGGCCTTGACCTGGGCGGCGGTGAGACCGAGCTGAGCGGGCGCCGGTGCACCCCGCTGCGCGGAGCCGACGAGCGGCGTGATAGCGGGCGGCCCATCGGTTGGCTCGGGCTGCGGCTGCGACGGCCCAGGGTCGATCGTCGCTGCCGGTGCTTGCGGGGCGGCGGCCGCCACGGGACCGGCGAGGGCACTCGCGACCATGGATGCGAGTAGAACGGCATAGACGAACGAGCTTCTCGGCCTCATGGCGTCCTCCTTCCCCGTCGGCGACGCAATGGGACCTCGTCACGTTGCCCCGGGCTGCTGGCGCTTGTTCACAACGTCAAGCAGAACACGGCGATGCGCAACAGCCGAAAGGCCCGTCGTCGTCGGCTCGCACGCCGCCCGGTGAAACGGCCAGCCGGGCCGCCGCGTCCGCCGCCCGGACGCTGGCTGCGATGGCGCCCGACGCGCCTCCCATGACATAGAGTTGGCGGGCGACCCTCACCGTACCGTGAGACCCGAATGGCTCCCGAGACGCCCCGGCCCATCGTCCTTGACGTACGCCCCACGATCGCAGCCGGCGCCGATCCCTTCGAGGAGATCATGGCGGCCGCCGAGAACGCCATCGCGGGACAGGATCTGGTGATCGTCAACAGCTTCGAGCCGTTCCCGCTCTACGATCGCCTGGCCGCCCTCGGCTTCGACCACCGGACGGAGCGGCTGCCGGACGGCGACTGGCGGGTGACGTTCCGACGCGACTGAGCAGGGGCTGAGCCGCCGCGGCGCTCGGCCGCGCGCCGATCCGGCGCGCGCCGATCCGTCTCCCGCGGCCCAAACTCCGGCCCTCCCCGGCCGCGATCCTGTCTGACTCTCACACGAGGAACGCGGGCTCGGCGGCTTCGTGACAGGTGCCGTTCCCAGCGCCCTTCGGTGCCGGCGTGCGGTCAGGGTCTCCGAGGCGGCCGACCGACCATGCCTCCAGGCGCCAGGACCCGGCCGAGCGACCGCCGCGGCGATCATGTCCGACTGCCATGACGGGCACGAGCCTCCGAGAGGATGGCAGCCGGCGGCCGGGGCAGCGGCTGTCGCCGGGTGGGAGTCCGACAGGATCGCCGCGAACAGGGCGCCGGCCAGTATCCAGGGGTGGCATCAGACACGATCGGAGCCGATCGGACCTCGTCGCGGCACGAAGACCTGCCGGCCCCTACCGCGCGGCGGCGACCCGTCCCGTGAGGAGCGCTTCCGCCTCGGCCAACGGCCGCACCGCACGCTCGCCGGTCGCCCGCTCCGTGACCTCCGCGCCGCCCGCGGC
>DASVYJ010000010.1:0-5924 GCA_036392215.1 Candidatus Limnocylindrales bacterium
GCCGGCGACCGACTGCGGGCGACCCCGTCGCGCCTCGGCCTCGACGTCGGCCTCGCCATCTGCGAGGACTTCTGGCACCTCGGCGTGCCCCAGGTCCTGGCGCTCGACGGCGCCCAGCTGCTCGTCAACGTCTCGTCCTCGCCGGGGCGCGACCTGGCGGCCGTCAACGAGGTCGGCCTCGGGACGGCGCAGTCGTGGCGGACGCTGATGCGGGCATACGCCCAGCTGACGACGAGCGTCGTCGTGTTCTGCAACCGCGTCGGCGTGGACGAGACGATCAGCTTCTGGGGCGGCTCGGAGGTCATCGACCCGAGCGGGGCGGCGCTGTTCAGTGCACCCCTCTACGACGAGGGCCTGTTCGTCGTCGACGTCCCGCTCGGGGACCTCCGGCGGGAGCGGATCACCCTGCCCCTCCTGCGCGACGAGCGCCCCGAGCTGCACGTCCGCGAGCTGGCCCGCATCGTCGCCGAGCGGTCGGGCCTGCGGCCCGACCTGATCGACCTCGGGGAGGCGATCGCCGGCGTGCCGGAGGCGCCGTCGGACCGTCCACCGAGCGACGTGCGGACCGGCCGGCCATGAGCGAGGCGGGCGCGACCGCGCCCGGCGAGGGCCTCTTCGAGCTGCCGCCCGAGCTGGCGATCGACACCGCGGTCGCCCGGCGTGTCATCGCCGGCTTCATCCGCGGCCAGCTCCGCCAGGCCGGCTTCGAGCGGGCCGTCCTCGGCCTGTCGGGCGGGATCGACTCGGCCCTCGTGGCCTACCTCGTGGCGGAGGCGATCGGGGCCGAGCGGCTCCTCGGCGTGCTGCTGCCCTACCGGACCTCGTCGCCCGAGTCACGGGCCGACGCCGAGTCGGTCGTCGCCGCCCTGGGCTGCCCGAGCGAGCTCGTCGACATCAGTCTCATGATCGACGCCTACTTCGGGCGCGAGGATGAGCCCGGCGCGCTCGGGCGGGACGGTCTCGAGGCCTCGCCGGTCCGCCGTGGCAACGCGATGGCCCGCCAGCGGATGATCGTCCTGTACGACCGCTCGGTGACGTGGGGCGGCCTCGTCGTGGGGACCGGCAACAAGACCGAGTCGCTCATCGGCTACACGACCCTGTGGGGCGACTCGGCCTGCGCCTTCGCGCCGATCGGCGACCTCTACAAGAGCCAGGTCCGCCAGCTGGCCGCGGCGATGGGGGTGCCCGAGGCCGTCATCCGCAAGGCGCCGTCGGCCGACCTGTGGCCGGGCCAGACCGACGAGGCCGAGGCCGGCTTCAGCTACCCGGAGCTCGACCGGCTGCTCTTCTGGATGATCGACAAGCGCCGCTCGGACGAGGAGCTCGTGGCGATGGGCTTCGCCGCCGAGACCATCTCCCGGGTCCAGCGCATGGTCGCCGGCTCCGAGTTCAAACGGCAGGTGCCGCCGATCGCGAAGCTCGGGCCGCGGACGACGGGCGTCGACTACCTGTACCCGCGGCGGCGCCCCGGGTCCGCCCGGACATGAGCCCCGGGGCTGCGGAGGCGAGCGCGCCGCGCGACGCGGGGCCGGGCGGCCGGCTCTTCGTCGTCGCCACCCCGATCGGCAACCTCGGCGACGTCACGCTGCGGGCGCTCGAGGTGCTGCGCGGCGTGCCCCTCGTCGCCGCGGAGGACACCCGCCTGACCCGGCGGCTCTTCGCCCGCCACGGGATCGAGACGCGCCTGGTGAGCTACCACGCCCGGAACGCGGCGACCCGCGGCCCCGAGCTGCTCGCCCAGCTCCGCGGCGGCGCCGACCTCGCCCTCGTCACCGACGCGGGCACGCCCCTCGTCTCGGATCCCGGCGGCGAGCTCGTCGCGGCCTGGGTCGCCGAGGGCGGCAGCGTCGTCCCGATCCCCGGGCCATCGGCGGTCCTCGCCGCGCTCATCGCCTCGGGCCTGGCAGGCCCGCGCTGGTCGTTCGAGGGTTTCCTGCCGCGCTCAGGCCGCGAGCGCCGCGACCGCCTCGAGCGGATCGCTGCCGACGACCGCGCGGTCGTCGTGTTCGAGGCGCCGGGCCGCGTCGCGGCGACCCTCGCCGACCTCGCTGCGGCCTGCGGGGCGGACCGCCCGGCGGCCGTCTGCCGCGAGCTCACCAAGCTCCACGAGGAGACCGTCCGCGGGCCGCTCGGCGAGCTCGCGGCCGCCGCGGCCGTGGGCCGGATCCCCGCCCGTGGCGAGTTCGCCCTCGTCCTCGGTGAGCGGCGGGTGACCGGGTCGCCCGGGGCGCCCGTGCTGACGCGCGAACCCGAGCCCGGCGACGCGCTCGCCGCGGCGCGGGCCGAGGTCGACCGTCTCGTCGCCGCGGGCGCCGCCCGGGGCGAAGCCGCTCGCCGGGTCGCGGCCGCGACTCGCATCCCCCGTCGGCAGCTCTACGGAGGCGCTGCAGCCGCGGACGAGGGGCGCGGCACGGCCTGAGCGGCGCCGCGCACCGCGTGGGACGGATCGACGGGCGGCGGGCAGGAGCTGGACGGGCGGCGACCGCCGGTGAGGGGGAGCCGGGGAGGGCGCCGCCCGTCCGCGTGGGGCGATCAGGCGCTGGCTACCATCGGCTCGGCGGCGGACTCCGCGGCAACCTCCGCGATCTGCCCGTCGGCCGCGTGCTCGGCCTCGTAGTCCTTCTTGCGGCGGCCGGACAGCATCTCGACCGACGAGGCGACGACCTCCGTCTTCCAGTGGCGCTTGCCCTGGTCGTCGTCCCACTGGCGCGTCTGGAGGCGACCCTCGACGGCGACGGACTGCCCCTTGCCGAGGTACTGGCCGCAGATCTCGGCCAGGCGGTCCCAGGTCACGATGGAGTGGTACTCGGCCTTCTCCTGGCCGTTGCCGCGGTACTCGTTGGTCGCCACCATGAACTGGGTGACGGCCTTGCCGCTGGCGAGCGTGCGCAGCTCCGGGTCGCGCGTCAGGCGCCCGGTGAGCAGGACCTTGTTCACGGTCCGATCTCCTCCCTGGTCGGCCGGCGGCGCCGGGTCCGACCCTGCGTGACGGCGGGGGATCGGCGGGTGCAGCCACCCTAGCGAACAGGGCTCACCGCAGACTCACCTCGGCCTCACCGCCGACTGCACCGGGCGAGGCGGAGCGGACCGCGCCCCTCACAACGGTCAAGGACTCCAGCCCCTTGATCCAAGGGAGGGACGGGCTCGTCCTGCGCGCTGGTCACTGCAGTTGCGTTCAGTCGAACTGCCAGCTCTGCGATGAAAGGTCGAATATCCCGACTGTGCCGGAGCTGGACTGGAAATGGACCGTCGTTCCGTCGATGGCCGTGATGGTCAGGTGGCCGATCGGCCTCGGACATTGGTATTGGGCACCTGCGTACTTGGCCCGAAGCGACGGAGAGGCGTTCTCGACCAGCAGACCGATGAGTGGGGTGTTCGCCTTGACGCCCAACGCCGACCAGACGAACAGGGGATCCATCGCGCCGCCGACGTCAGCGACCATCCCATCGGTCCACACCGAGTCGGCCGTTCTGAGGACCGGAGGCCCATCCTGCCGCGCGTCAAATGGCACTGAGGCGACGGCCGGTGTGGGTTCCGCCAGAGCGGATTGCGTCGCTGTCGACGCGGTCGGCTCCGCAGACGGGCTACCTGCGAGTGGGACGCCCGACGCTGCGGACGACGCCGTACAGCCCGACAGGAACAGCAGGAAGGCCAGCATGAGCGGTCGCACGTGCCCAAACCTCCAGTTCAGCGTAGCTGAACGAGCTAAGACGCTCGGGGATAACGTGGCGTGGCGCGGACGGCCGAGCCGGAACGCGCCACGCCACGATCACGTCAACGAAAGGCCCATTGACCCGACGCGAGCCGAAGCGTCGCTTGGACACCGGAGTCACTCAGAAGGGACACGGAGTCGCCGCGGATCGCCACGATTCGGAGCTTGCCGATATCGCGCGGACAGGGGTAGATGTGGTTGCCCTGCGCCAGCGTTTCGGCTCTGGTCGCGTTGACAACCAGGCTGCCGACCACCGGTTGGGACGGGTCGGTGGCTGTGCCCGTCGACGTCCAGACATAGTAGGGGTCCCAAAGAGTCGCCCCGGCTTCAGCCAGTGACCCATCCTGCCAGACCGAGTCGGCATGCCGAAGCAGCGCAGGTCCGTCCCGGCGGTCCGCCAGGGGCACCTCGGCAACGGTTTGGGACCACGCCGGCTGCGGAAGGAGCGGTTGCGCCACGGCCCCAACCGGAAGTCCGGCCAGACTCGGTCCCTTCGGCAAGGTTGCGATGTAGGCCAGCTGCTGGGCCCTCAGTTGGTTCAGATATGCCAGCTTGCTATCTCCCCAACCGGCACTCGCCGCTGTGCGAGAAGTGACGAAGGCTGCTAGAACGACGGTGACGGTAAGGGCTACAGTCAGGCCGGCCAAGACGCGACCGCGGCCAAGTGTTCGTACTTGGAGGCTCATCGCTCACCCCAATCCCTAGAAGATCGTCGCGACGGAGTAGAGATCGTTCGAGTAGCCAGCGCTGGTCAGCGAGTTGTTGAGGTTGTTCCAACTCTGCTGCCAGGTGTACGTGTTGGTGTATGACGACCCGTTGCAGCCATTGCCGAAGTAGGCTCCGTTCTCCGATGAAACGCCGAAGAACGTCATCGTGCCGTACCGCCGGATCCCAACCCATTCCTGTTGCTGTCCCGAGCAGTAGATCTCAGGCAGCGGGACGGCCGCGCCGATGCCCCAGGACACGTCGTAGACTTGGGCGACACTCCACAGAGACGAGTTCTCGGCATTACCGTCAGACCCGAAGTCGTCCATGAAGTCAGTGGTCGCCGCCGTGTAGGCGTTCAGCCATGCGACGGCACCAGCCCCACACGCCCCCCAGTTGTCCTGGCTGTCCCACCACACTTCGAAGTCATCTGCTCCTTGGACGACCACGTTTGATCGGGGGGTAAGGGCGTTGACGAGCTGTCCCCACGCAGTGCCAGCCGAGCTCCAGTTGCCGGAAGAGCACGCCCAGTTGTCGTCGTCATTGCTGACGCCAATGTCGATGTATGACGTGACCCCGGAATGTCCGTCGGAGTACCCGTTGATGAATGCCTGTGCGACCGAGCTGGCCCAGGCGTCCGAGTAGAACGTCATGCTTCCCTCGTAGACGCCCCAGCCTCCTGAGTATCCCTGCCTGTGAAAGTCGACGATGATGTTGGTGCTCGATCCGGGCGTCGATTGATAGCCGACTTGGTACGCGTAGAGCACACTCCGGCCATTGAACGTGACGGTGCTGCCCCAGCTTGGGGTCACGTAGTAGGAGTAGCTCGGGCTCGCGGGCAGCGAGTACGCCGCGGCTAGCGGAGCAAACCTGAACTGGGCCAAGAGCAAGAACAGGACAGATGCTGCTGATCGCCAGCGTACATGTCGACTAAGCACCGATTGCATGGGTGTCCTCCCGAAGATTGGCGACGAAGGAGTTTCGCGCCGGCCCTTCGCCCGGGATCCCTTTCCGGTGAGAGTCGGAGGAGAGACGCGCCTGCTACGGAGACACGCTAACCACCCCCCTTCCCGTTGCCGCAAGCCACCGCAGACCGGGCCCTCACACCGCATCGGGACGGCAGTCCACCACGATGTCCGCCCCCACTACGGTGGCCCCGCGGTCCCTCAGTACGGTGGCCCCCGTCCCTCAGCTAGGCGTGAGCACGTGGCACGGGCAGCTTGGCCCGGTCCTGACGAAGAGTCAAGCATAAGAATACTCAATAAGGCGGGTCTGGAGTTGCGTTGCAGTCTCGAGGCCAGCACGCAGCGCGAGTCACGGCCTGTCGACTCGTTGGCCGAAGGGGACTTGCGAGGGGCGTCGCGCGCCCGACGTGTGGCGTTCTGGGGTCGGAGACACTCCCGTTTCGGTCCACCAGCAGCGAAGTCCACAATTGCACAACTCCACGGAGCCACCCGGGCGGGCTGATACCCGTCACCGCAAGGCGGTCAAGCACCACCGTCCGGTG
>DASVYJ010000011.1:0-100582 GCA_036392215.1 Candidatus Limnocylindrales bacterium
CGAGCTCGGCGAGGGCGTCGCCCACCCGCTGCTCCTGCGGCAGCTGGTCGTCGAACGCGGCGATGATGCGCCCGCCCAGCGAGATGTCGCGGGTCTCGACGTCGACACCCGCGGTCGCTGCGAAGGCCTCGATGACCGGCAAGAACGAGTAGGTCGCCAGCATCGGCGCCTCGTCGGTGAGGGTGTAGATGATCTTGGCCATGAAGGCGGCTCTCCCTGGGATCGTCCGATGTTCACGAGGGTGCGCGGGCGCCTGTCAGGCTAGCGCCGGTGCCGCACCCCCGGACAGATATCTTGACATCAAGATAACAGCGGCTCAACCCCGGGGGTCACCAGCTGGGCTGGTCGGGGCGGGGGTGCGGCGGCAGCGGGGTGTCCTCGGGGTGGATGACGTAGACCAGCCCGCCGGAGCGCCCCCAGGCCTGCTCGAACTGGGTGCGGTCGTAGGTCGTGCGCACCTCGTCGTCGTCGGGCAGCTCGTGCGAGGCCGGGTCGTTGACGACCACGTCGCCGCGCTCGTCGAAGCCCACGATGACGAGCAGGTGGCCCCTGGTGTCGTAGCCGGCCCCGTCGAGCTCCTCACGCGTGAACGACACCGACGCCACCAGCGGGATGCCGGCGGCGGTGAACAGCTCCGCCTCGTCCAGGCCGCGCAGGCGGGTGACGAACCCGCGCAGGCCGCGCTGCCCGGCATACGCTGTGTTGAACGCCCAGTTGCCGGCCCCGTCGTAGGCGTGGTCGTAGACCGCGCGCACCGCGTGGACCACCTGCGGGTGGACGTTGCCCGGCTCCACCCAGGCGGTCTCGGCCTCGTCCGGCCCGGCCTTCCAGTGGTCGAGCACCATGGCCACCGAGGTCGCCGAGCACCAGGACGCGCCCCCGTTGTCCCACTCCGGGTGCTCCCCGCGGTGCCGCTGCTGGCTGTATGCCGGGACGTCCAGGATGTGGGAGCCCTCACCGACGCGGTCGCTGGGCTCCACGGGACCGTGCGGGTGGGCGGAGGCCATGGCCCCGAGGGAGCGCAGCCGCGGGGTGGCCGTGCTGCCCAGGGGGCGGAGCGCGACCGCGCGCAGCTGCCAGCCCACCGCACGGACGCGGTCGCTCACCGCCAGCACGTCGGTGTGGACCTCGGCGTGGCCGTCCTTCTGCCCGGGGACCGTGGTGCGGCACAGGCCGCCCTCGGCGGAGGTCCAGCGGGCCAGGACGTACCACCCGGAGCGTCCGCCGTCGGCGAGCACCAGGGCTGCCTCGACCTGCAGCCACGAGCCGTCGGGGGTGTCGGCGTCCCAGGTGGGCACGATCTCGCCGACGGTGAAGCCGGTCCGCACCACCGGTGAGGTCCACGAGGCGGCCTCGTAGGTGCCGGTGGGCTCCTGCGAGAAGGGGTCGGTGTGGTCGACCTCGCCGGCGAACTCGCCGAGCTCGGGGTCGGCGAACCGGTGGTAGGCAACGTCCTTCACGCGAGGTGCTCCTGGTGGTCGGGCTCGTCGGGGAACAGGCGCCGCGAGCCCGAGCCGTCCGCGGCCAGCACGTCGTCGGGGTTGTAGAGGCGACAGGTCTGCAGGGACAGGCAGCCGCAGCCGATGCAGCTGGTGAGGTCCTCGCGCACGCGCTCCAGGTCGGCGATGCGCTGGTCGATCACCGGCCGCCAGCGGGCCGACATGCGGCCCCACTGCTCCTTGGTGGGGGCGGCCTCGGGCTCGACGATCGAGAACGCCTCGCCGATCTCCTCCAGGCTCAGCCCGACCCGCTGGGCCGCGCGGATCACGGCGACCCGGCGCAGGACGGCGCGGCGGTAGCGGCGGCGGTCCCCGGCGGTGCGGGTGCTGGCGATCAGGCCGAGGGACTCGTAGTAGCGCAGCGCGGACGGCGCGACGCCCGAGCGCGCGGCCACCTGCCCGATCGTCAACAGCTCCGCTGGCATGGCGTCCCCGACCTCAAGCTCACTTGATGTTTCCCGCTCACCTTATCCCGGGCATGGGGCTCAGGCCTGGTGGGCCGCGCGGGTGATGAAGTCGGCAAGGTCCTTGCTCTGCTGCACCCGCGAGGGTTCGTGGACGTACATCATGTGGCCGGCTTCGTACCAGGCGTGCTCGATGTTGGCCTGCAGCTCGGCCGGGATGGCCAGGTGCGCCAGCACGTCCTGCGCCGCGTAGTACGGCGTCGCGCCGTCGAGGTAGCCGTAGGCCACGTGGACCCTCAGGTGCGGGTTGGTCCGCATCGCCCGGGCCAGGCGGGGCGAGACGTCGACGGCCCGGCCCTCGAAGTCCTTGTAGGACCAGGGGTGGACGCTGCTCGCGATCTGCTCGTAGTGCAGGTCGTTCTCGTAGCCGAGCTCGTCGCGCACGTAGTGGTTGAGCGCGGCGGCGTAGGGGCCGGCGATCGCGTCGTGCGACGGGTCGGCCTCCAGCTTCTCGGCGATGCCGCTGGCCCATGGGCCGGTGAACCGCGAGTCGAGCCGGCCGACGACCTTGCCCTGGTCGCGCAGCAGCTCGGTGAAGAACCGTTCGTGCTCCAGGCGCAGGTCGGCGCGCAGCACGTAGTCCACCGTCAGCCCGGTCAGGCGGGCGAGGGTCTCGGCCGCCTCCTGCCGCTGCGCGGCGGTGAGCCGGCTGCCCCGGGACAGCACCCACGGGTAGTCGCGCTCGGCATACTGCTCGGCCTCGGCGAGCACCGACTTCAGGCTCCGGCGCCCGTGCCGGCCGTGGTAGTGCGCGACGGCGGCGAACGTGGGCAGGAAGTTCACGTGGGCCCGGTCGTCCGGCTCGTGCAGCCCGATCGAGCCGAGGTCCAGGACGCTGGAGATGAGCACGATCCCGTTGAGGTACATGCCGTAGCGGTCCTGCAGGTGGTCGGCGAGGGCGGCGGCGCGCAGCGTGCCGTAGGACTCGCCGGCCAGGAGCTTGGGCGACATCCACCGCTTGTTGCGCGAGGTCCACAGCCGGATCAGCTCGCCCACCGACTCGAGGTCGCCGGTGTAGCCGTGGTACTCCCCGGGCTTGCCGCCCTCGACGGCGCGGGAGTAGCCGGTGGAGACCGGGTCGATGAAGACCAGGTCGCTCACCGCGAGCAGCGACTCGGGGTTGTCCGCCATCGCGTAGGGCGGAGGCACCAGCGCGCCGACGTCGCCCATGACCACCCGGCGCGGGCCGAACAGGCCCAGGTGCAGCCACACCGACGAGGAGCCCGGCCCGCCGTTGAACGCGAACGTCACCGGCCGCTTCGGGTCGCCCCCGTCGAGGACGTAGGAGGTCAGGAACATCTCGGCCTTGGGCTTGAACCCGGCGAAGACACCGTCCTCGTGGACCTCGTCGCGCAGCACCACCCGTCCGGTCGTGGCGGTGTAGCGCAGGGTGCGCCGACCGACCTTGAGGGTGTGCCGGGTGGTCACCAGGTCGTCCTCCGGCGGCGCGCCGCCGGGCCGGGTGCTCTGGTCCTTGTCGGCGCCGGCCCCGGTGGGCGCGCTCGACGGCTCGGTGGTCGCGGTCTCCTCGGGCACGGGGTGACCCTAGACCCGGACCCCGCCCCGCGCCTCGTCATCCGGGCAGCCCCCCGGTCGTGTCGACCCGGGCGGTGGCCGGGGTGTCCGGCGCCCCGGGGACAATGGCGCCCATGCGTCTCATCACCGCCAACGTCAACGGCATCCGCGCCGCCGCCCGCCGCGGGGGCATGGCCTGGCTGCAGCAGGCCGGGCCCGACGTGCTGTGCCTGCAGGAGGTCCGGGCCAGCGACACCCAGCTCGCGGCCGAGCTGCACGCCGGCGGCTTCGGCGACTGGCACGTGGCGCACGCGGCCTGCGCCACCGCCGGGCGGGCCGGGGTGGCGGTGCTGACCCGCGAGCCGCACGCGCGGGTGCAGGTGGAGCTGCCCGGGGTCGAGGAGTTCGCCTCCTGCGGGCGGTGGGTCGAGACCGACGTCGTCGTCGGCGGCCGGACGGTGACGCTGGTGTCGGTCTACGTGCACACCGGTGAGGCCGAGACCGAGCGCCAGGAGGAGAAGTACCGCTTCCTCGAGGCGATGACCACGCGCATGGCCGAGCTCGCCGCCGAGGGCGCCCACGTCGTCGTCTGCGGCGACGTCAACGTCGCCCACCGGCAGGCCGACCTGAAGAACTGGAAGGGCAACCTCGGCAGGGCCGGATTCCTGCCCGACGAGCAGGCCTACCTCGACAAGTGGCTGGCCGACGGGGCGTGGGTCGACGTGACCCGCCGGTCCGCCGGGGACGTGCCCGGCCCCTACACGTGGTGGTCCTGGCGGGGCAAAGCGTTCGACAACGACGCCGGCTGGCGGATCGACTACCAGCTCGCGTCGGCGCCGCTGGCCGACCTGGTCACCAGCACGTTCGTGGGCCGGGCCGACACCTACGCCGAGCGGTGGAGCGACCACGCGGCCGTGGTCGCCGACTACGACCTCTGAGGCCGGTGCCGGGTCAGGGCACCTCCCGGCGCATCACGCAGTTCTTCAGCCCCTTGGGCCGGACGTAGGTGAAGCCGGCCCGCTCGAACAGGCTCCGGGTGCCGTTGTAGAGGACCGACACCTTCTGGCCGTCGGTGTCGTGCGGGTAGCCCTCCACGACCCCGCCGCCGGCCTGCGAGATCAGGTCGAGGGCACCACGCAGGGCGACCGCCGAGAGCCCCTTCCGGCGGTGCCTCCTGTCCACGAAGAGACAGGTGATCCGGTAGTCGGGCAACCGGTCGAGCCCGGCGTCGTACTCCTTGCGGTGGTAGATGTTGGGCAGCTCCTCCGGGGTGCCGTACTCGCACCAGGCCACGGCCTCGTCACCGTCGAACACCAGCGCAGCGTGAGCCCGCCCCTCCTCGACCAACCGCTGCTTGAGGGAGCGGTTGCCTTCTGCGGTGAACGTCTTGTCGGCGTGCAGGGTGTGGAACCACGTGCACCAGCAGCCACCGAACACCCCGTTGTGCCGCTCCGCGAAGCGCGCGAACGCGTCCCAGGTGTCAGCGCTCAAGGCCTTGACCGCGTAGTCGCTCATGGAGTCGTGCCCCCTCCGTGCTGCTCCCCGGACGCGTCGCTGCCCCAGCGAGCGCGATGGTGTCACTCGGCCGGCGCCCAGTCCAGAGTCGGGGCGAGCACGCCCTCGAGGGTCAGCAGCCACTGCTTGATCGCGATGCCGCCGGTGAACCCGCCGAGGCCCGTACTCGCGACCACCCGGTGGCAGGGCACGACCAGCGGCACCGGGTTGGACCCCATGATCGTGCCGACGGTGCGCGCCGCCAGCGCCGGCTCCGGGTCGTCCTCGAACGCCCCGCTGCGCCGGGCGAGCTCGCCGTAGGTCACCGTCTCGCCGAAGCCGACCTGGGCGTGCAGGGTGCGCAGCACCTCCCGCTGCGGCCCGGACGTGTGCTGCCAGTCGACCGGCAGGTCCAGGCCGCGGGTGCGCCCGGCGAAGTAGTCGGCCAGCGCGGTCCGGACGCGGGAGACCCGCGGGTCGTCGAGGACCGCAGAAGGCCCGGCCACCGCGCGCTCGCGGTCGCCGAAGAAGGACAGCCGCGCGACGCCTACGTCGGTCACGGTCACGTCGACCGGCCCGCAGGGCAGCGGCGTCCGGACCGTGAACCTCACCGGCTGGCCTCGCACGCCACCAGCATCCCGCCCGCCCCTGACAGACGCGCAGGCACCCCGTCGGCGTGCCGTGCGACCGCGACCCGGCGGCCCGGCATACCGGCCTGAAAGGATGGGCGCCATGACCGAGCGCAAGCCGATCGACTGCTGGCTCACCGACATGGACGGGGTGCTCGTCCACGAGGAGCGCGCCATCCCCGGGGCGGCAGACTTCGTGACCAAGCTGATCGAGTCCGGCCGGCGCTTCCTGGTGCTGACGAACAACTCGATCTTCACCCCGCGCGACCTGCGCGCCCGCCTGCTGGCCAGCGGCATCGACCTGCCCGAGTCGGCGATCTGGACCTCGGCCCTGGCGACCGCGCAGTTCCTCGACGACCAGCGCAGCCACGGCTCGGCCTACGTCATCGGCGAGGCCGGCCTGACCACGGCGCTGCACGAGGTCGGCTACGTGCTCACCGAGCGCAGCCCGGACTACGTCGTGCTCGGCGAGACGCGCACCTACTCCTTCGAGGCGATCACCAAGGCGATCCGCCTGATCGAGAGGGGCGCCCGCTTCATCGCCACCAACCCCGACCCCAGCGGCCCCTCGCCGGAGGGCTCGCTGCCGGCCACCGGCTCGGTCGCCGCGCTGATCACCCGTGCCACCGGCGTCGAGCCGTACTTCATCGGCAAGCCCAACCCGCTGATGATGCGCAGCGCGCTCAACCGCATCGACGCCCACTCCGAGACCACGGTGATGGTCGGCGACCGGATGGAGACCGACGTCATCAGCGGCCTCGAGGCGGGGCTGCGCACGATCCTCGTGCTCACCGGGTCCACCCGCGCCGAGCAGGTCGAGCGCTTCCCCTACCGCCCGACGCGGGTCGTGGACTCGGTCGCGGACCTCGTCGACCTCATCGACGAGCTCGCCCCGCCGCCGGCCTGACCCCGGTATGCCGTGTGGTCACCGGCCGCGGTGACCACACGGCGCCAGCGCCTCAGGTGTCCCGGCCGGCGGGGCCACTGGCGTCCACGGCGAAGTAGCGGGGCGCCCGGAAGCCGGCCGTCTCGAACGCCTCCACCACGGCCTCGCCGACCTCGTCCTCGTCGCCCCAGGGCACGAGGGCGATGGCCGACCCGCCGAAGCCGCCGCCGGTCATCCGGGCGCCGACCGCCCCGTGGGCGCGTGCCGTCTCGACGGCCAGGTCCAGCTCGGGGCAGGAGATCTCGAAGTCGTCGCGCATCGAGGCGTGCGAGGCGTCGAAGATGGGGCCGAGCTCGCGGATCCGCCAGCGGCGCAGGGCGTCCACCGACTGCTCGACGCGGGCGATCTCGGTGACCACGTGCCGGGCGCGGGCCCGCACCAGCGGGTCCTCGAGCCGGGCCAGGATCTCCTCCTGCTTCTCGGCCGGCACCTCCCGCAGCGAGGTCAGCCCCAGCTCGCGGGCCGCCCGTTCGCAGCTGGCCCTCCGCTCGGCGTACTGCCCGTCGACCAGGGAGTGCTGGGCGCGGGTGTCCACCACGAGCAGCGCCAGCCCGCGTGTCTCGGGCTCGAAGGGCACGTGCTCGACTGAGCCGTCGCGGCAGTCCAGCAGCAGGGCGTGCCCCTCCCGGCTGCGCATCGCGGCGGCCTGGTCCATGCCCCCGGTGGGTGCCTGGGCAATGGTGTTCTCCGCGTTGACGCAGACCGCTGCCAGGGCGGCGCGGCCACCGTCGTCGGCGGTGAGGTCGAGCTCGAAGAGGTCGGCGACGGCCGAGGCGACCGCGCACTCCAGGGCGGCCGAGCTCGACAGCCCGGCGCCCACCGGCACCTCGCTGTCGACGACGAGGTCCAGCCCGCCCACGGGGTGGCCGACCTCCTCCAGCGCCCACAGCACGCCGGCCACGTAGGAGCCCCAGCCGCCCGGGTGGCCGGGGGCCACCTCGTCGAGCTGGACGTCCACTGGCTCGTCGGCCTGCCCGGACCACAGCCGCAGACGGCGGTCCAGGCGGCGGCGGGCGGCGACGTACGTGCGCTGGGGCAGGGCGATCGGCAGGCACAGCCCGGCGTTGTAGTCGGTGTGCTCGCCGATGAGGTTGACCCGGCCGGGCGCCCGGACGAGCCGGACAGGCTCTCGACCGAGCGGGCCGCCGAGGGTGGTTTCGCGGGCAAGGAGGGCCGCGACTGGATCGGCCGCCGGCGGCCGCCAGGCGTCCATCCGCTCAGCCGTCAGCCGGTTCCTGCAGGACATGGAATCCCGGGTGCGTCGCCGGGACCGGCACGGGCAGGCTGGCCAGTCGGCGAGCGCTCTCTTCGGGCAGCGTGTCGTTGATGAACAGGCCGGTCGCCGTCTCGACGGAGGCCCGGACCTTGGTCAGGGTCCCGGAGCGATGGGGCGGGTAGAACTCGGCGGCGACGTGCCAGTCCTCGACCCCGCGGGGGGCGTCGTACAGGACGAGCATGTACGGCAGCTCGAAGCCGAAGAGAGCGTCGTAGCGGGCGACGACGGCCTGCAGGCTCGACGCGAGCGCACGCGACTCCGCGGGCCGCAGGTCGGCCAGGCGGCGGGCGCCGTGGCGGACGGCGCGGAGATGGACCTCGTACGGCCAGCGCGGGGCGAAGGGGACGCCGATCGCCCAGTGCGCGTCGCGCTGGACGATCCGCTCCGAGGCCAGTTCCTCGGTGACCACTGCGCACGTCAGGCAGCCGCCGAGCCGCGCCCGGCCGGCTGCCGCGGCGGCGGCCCGACGCTCGATCGACGGCGGCAGCCGGTCGAAGGCGTAGAGCTGGCCGTGGGGGTGGGCGAGCGTCGCTCCCACCTCGATGCCCCTGTTCTCGAACGGCAGCACGTACGCGAGCCGCTCGTCGGCCCACAGTTCGGCCGTCCGGTCCTGCCAGATCGCGACCACGCGCGCCATCTCGGCGGGGCTCAGCGTCGCCAGGCTGCCGACGTGGCGGGCGGTGTACATGACGACCTCGGAGGCCCCGAGGGCGGGCGCCTCGCGGGGGTCGGCGGGGTCGGGCACCGGCGACGGCCGGCGGGTCAGCGACGGGAAGCGATTGTCGAACACGGCCGCGTCGTAGTCGACCGGGAGCTCGGGGCCGCCAGGGCAGAGGGGGCAGCCGAATCGCTCGGCGGGGCTTCCAGTCAGGGCGGGGAGCGGGTCGGACGCGTTCGCGTGGGGCCGCACATTGCGGGCGGGCGAGACGGCGACCCAGTCGTCCGACAGCAGGTCGTGGCGGAGGTGCGGGCCCGGCCCGACGGCACGATCCGCCGGAGCGAGGTCGGCTGCGTCGATCACCTCCAGGGCGGCCACGGCATCCGTCCGGCCGTAGATGTGCACCCGGCTGCCGTCGGCCCGGACGATCGTCCGCCGCGGCAGAGGGATCAGCGCGATGTCCTCGGCGTCGGCATCGGCGTCGGCGTCATGCGGCGCTGGCCCGGCGCCGGAGCGCCGATCGTCCGGCGTGCCCGGGATCTCGTTCGTCGTGGCTGTCTCCCCCCGCCCGCGGTGTCGGTTCGCCCGCATCGTAGCGGTCGCCGGCCGCGACCGACCGCCGGCGCGCGACGGCCGGCCCCGGCGACGGATCAGTACGCGCCGTCCTCCAGCCGCACCTTGCCGCGGAACCGGCTGTAGATGAAGGCCGTGTAGGCGATGACGAGGGGCATCCCGACGAGGGCCACGACGAGCATCACCGTGAGGGACAGCTGCGACGACGACGCGCCGGCGACGGTGAGGGCCTGGCCGTCGCCGGAGGCTGGCACCAGGTTCGGGTAGAGGGCCGCGCCGACGATCGCCCAGACCGCCGCGATCGAGCCGCCGGAGGCCGCGAACGCCAGCACGTCGCGCCGCCGCGCGAGCGCCCAGCGGACGGCCGCCATCGCCAGGACGAATGCGGCGGCGGCCAGCCAGGCGAGCGGTCGGCCGAGGCTGTCGGCCAGGTGCGGGGCCGCCGAGGGTGCGGCGGCCGTCGCCACGAGCCAGAGCAGGCCGAAGGCGAGCCAGCCGAACGCGGCAGCCCGGCGCGCTCGCTCCTCGACCTGGCCCTCCGTCTTGAGGGCGAGCCAGGCGCCGCCGTGCTGGACCACCATCGCGACGGCCAGGAGACCGACGAGCAGGGCGAACGGGTTGAGCAGGCCGATCAGGCCGCCGCGGTACTCCCCGTCGGTCAGCGGCAGACCCTCGAGGACGTTGCCGAGGGCGACGCCGAACAGCAGGGCGGGCAGGAACGAGCCGACCGCGAAGGCGACGTCCCAGGCGAGCCGCCAGGCCGGCCACTCGACGTGGGAGCGGAACTCCAGCGAGACCGCCCGCAGGATGAGGGCGACCAGCAGGAGCATCAGGGCCAGGTAGAAGCCCGAGAAGACGGTCGCATAGACGGCGGGGAAGGCGGCGAACAGGGCGCCGCCGCCGGTCAGGAGCCAGACCTCGTTGCCGTCCCAGACCGGGCCGATGGCGGCCATCACCGTCCGCCGCTCGCGATCGTCGCGGGCGACGAAGAGGTGGAGGATGCCCGCGCCCAGGTCGAAGCCGTCGAGGACCGCGTAGCCGACGAGCAGGACGCCGATCAGCAGGAACCAGATCGTCGCGAGGTCCACGTCAGCGTCCTCCCAGCCCCGCCCGATGGAGCGTCGTCCCTGGAGCCGGACTCGTCGCCGGCGACTCCTCCTCGGTCACCCCGGCGGGCGCCGGGGCCGGCCCGTGGGCGATCTCGCGGAGGGTCAGGTAGAGCCAGCAGGCGGCGAGCAGGGCATAGACGGCGACGAGCAGGCCGATCGAGATGAGCAGGTCCGTCGCGCTCACCACCCCCGACGTCGCCTGGGCCGTCTTCATCAGGCCGTAGACGATCCAGGGTTGCCGGCCGACCTCGGCGGTCGCCCAGCCGAGCTGGATCGCGAGCATCGGCAGGGGGATGGCGAGGACCGCAAGGCGGAGCCAGCCGCGATGCTGCTCGATGTTCCCGCGCCACAGGTACCACGCCCCGAAGAGCATCAGCAGGAGCATCGCCGTGCCGAGCAGGACCATGTTGTGGTAGGCAAGGAAGGTCGGGGCGATGGGCGCCCACTGGTCCTGGGGGAACTGGTCGAGGCCCGTCACCGGCGCCGTGAAGCTGCCGTAGGTCATGAAGCTGAGCATCCGGCTCACGACGATCTCGGGGCCCTCGGGGGCGGCCGCCGGGTCCTGGGTCGGCGGCAGGGCGAAGATCGTGAGCGGGGCACCGCTCGTCGTCGTGTAGAGGCCCTGGAGCGCGGCGAACTTGGCCGGCTGCGTGTTGGCGACCTGGCGGGCGCTGTTGTCGCCCGTCACGAACATCAGGGCCGCCCCGACGAAGGCGACCGTCAGGCCGAGCCGCAGGCTCGTCCGGGCGACGCCCAGGTGCCGCCGGCGGAGCAGGTACCAGGCGGCGATGCCGGTCATCAGGAAGGCGCCCATCACCCACGCCGAGGCGACCGTGTGCAGGTAGCGCGGCAGCGTGGAGGGGTTGAAGACGGCAGCCCAGAAGTCGGTCAGGACGGCGCGGCCGCCGACGACCTCGAAGCCGGCCGGCGTCTGCATCCAGGAGTTGGCGACGATGATCCAGAAGGCCGAGAGCGTCGAGCCGGCGGCCACCATCCAGGCGGCGAAGACGCGCAGCCGGGAGCCGACCCGGCCGCGGCCGAAGAGCAGGATGCCCAGGAAGCCCGACTCGAGGAAGAAGGCCAGGACACCCTCGGCGGCCAGGGGCGCCCCGAAGATGTCGCCGACGAAGGTGGAGTAGCGCGACCAGTTCGTGCCGAACTGGAACTCCATGACGATGCCCGTCGCCACGCCGACGACGAAGGCGAGGGCGAAGACGCGCGTCCAGAAGACCGCGGTCCGGTCCCAGAGCTCCGCGCCGCGACGGTGGCGGATCGTCTCGGCGATGGCGATGAGCAGGGCCAGGCCGATGGTGATCGACGGGAAGATGAAGTGGAAGGCGACGGTCACGGCGAACTGGACGCGCGCCAGCAGGACGACATCCACGGGCAGGCTCCTCCGGGGCAGGACGTCCCCCGCCGCGCACTCTGACCACGGGCCGGGCGACGGGCTAGGGCCTGACGTCCCGCCGCGCTCGGGCCGACCGGCCTCGCGGGCGGCGGCCCGGCGGTCCCTCTGCGATGCTGTCGTCCCGCGACCGCTCGGTCGCCGCGGGTCTGGCCGGGAGGCGGGATGGAGGACGAGCGCCGGCGCGAGCGGGTGGGGATGGCGGCCGCGGCCGCCTCCGCGGTGCTGTTCGGGACGTCGTACGTGGCCACGGCCTTCGCCCTGCGCTCCTTCAGCCCCGTCGGCGTGGGGCTGTGGCGAGGCGCCCTCGCGGCCGCGCTGCTGGCGCTCATCCTCGTCCTCTCCCGGGGGCGGCTCGGGGCGCTGCCGCGGGACCGCGTCCGGTTGGGGCGCCTGCTCGTCCTGGGCGTGGTCGGCGGGCCGGCGTTCATCGTCGCCATGAACCTCGCCGTCGCCCTGGCCGGCGCGGCCATCGCCTCCTTCGTGGCCGGGCTGTACGCCGTCCTCGCCGCCGTCCTCGCCCCGCTCGTCCTGCGCGAGCGGCTCCCACCGCAGGCCACGATCGGGTTCGTGGTCGCCCTCGTCGGGACGCTGCTGCTGGCCGGCCTCGCCCCGAGCGGGTCCGTCGTCGCAGGGACCGCCGCGGGCCTCGCCGCGGCCCTCGCCTACGCCCTCTACCTGGTCCTGTCGCGGCGCTGGACCCGCGACGACGGCCTGTCAGGTCCGGCGATCTCGCTCGCCACGCTGGTCTGCTCGGCGGTCGTGCTGCTGGGCGTCGAGCTCGTTCGCGAGCCAGCCGCGATCGTGCCCGCCCGCATCCGACCCGACGCGGCCCTCGGTCTGCTCTGGCTCGTCGTGATGGTCAGCCTCATCGCCCAGCTCCTGGTCGTTGCCAGCGTCCGGCGGATCGCGGCCCGCCGCTCGTCGGCCTTCCTGCTCCTGAACCCGCCCTCCGCGACGCTCGTCGCCTGGCTGCTGCTTGGCGAGGCGCTCGGCCCCGTCGAGCTCGTAGGCGGCGCGCTGGTGCTGCTCGGCATCGCCGTCGCCAGCGGCCTGCTCGGCCCGTCCTCGACGGGCGCGGCGGCTGGCCCCGACGGGTAGGCGAGTCCTACGTCGGGCGCACCTTGCCGCGGCGGCGGGCCGTCTGCTACAACCTCGCCATGCCCCGTCACCGGCGTCTCCTCCTCGTGCCCGCATGCCTCCTCGTCGGGCTGCTCGTCGTCCTCTCCCTGACGCGCCCGGCCGGCGCGCCCGGTGGCGCCGCCGTCGCCCGCGCCGAGCCGGCGACCGCAGCGCCCTCGCTGTGGGCCACGCCCGCTGCGCCGCTCGCCGTCGGTGCGACGGGCCCGCAGCAGCCGCCCGATCCCGACTCACTGAGCGGCTACGTCTGGCCGCTGCCCCATGCCCGGGTGACGCTTTCCTTCGGCCCGACACCGTGGGGCACGCTCGTCGTCGACGGCCAGCTGTTCCACGACGGCGTGGACATGGCGACGTTCTGCGGCGACCGCGTCGGTGCCGCCCACGACGGCGTCGTGCTTGCCGCCGGCCAGCACTTCGACGAGCAGATCGGCTGGATCGGCGACCTCGGGCCGTACCTCGCCCGGCTCGACCGACTGCACGCCTGGGGGACGCTGGCGAACGTCGTGATCGTCGACGACGGCGACGGCTACCGGGCCATCTACGCGCACTTCGCGTCGGTGGTCGTGAAGCCCGGCCAGGTGGTCCGGGCCGGACAGCTCCTCGGCTACGAGGGCCGGAGCGGCTTCGCCAGCGGTTGCCACCTCCACTTCGGGCTGTTCAGCCCGCTCGAGACGGCGCGCTTCGGGCTCCGCCCGGACATCGTCAAGCGCGTCCTCCTGCCGGCCTTCGAGGTCGCCCGCATCGATCCGCTGCGGGTCCTGCCCTGGCGGTCGGACCTCGGACTCGGCCCCGGCGACCCGCGACCACCACGGCCGGTGGTGAGCCGGGGAAGCGCGGCGGTGAGCGAGGCGTCGTGAGGGACGCGGGTCTCGGGCGGACCGCGGCGGCGGTCGGTGGCGGGAGCCCCCTTGGGTCTGCGTGGGACGCTCCTTCGCGACGATCCGGACCGCCGAGGTGCCACTGAACGCCATCGTCCCGGCACGACCCGGTCGACTTCCGGTATGCGATGCCCGACGCCGACAGGCCGCTGGTCGTCGCCCGGCACTCCGGCGCTCGATCCCGACGCGCGTCCGGCCAGTCGCGCCGCCCGGAGTTCGTCGCCCTTCGGCATCGGATGCACGATGACGCTGCTCCGCGACCCTCGGGCAGGCGGGGGAGCCGGTGGCTCGCCGACAGGGCCAGCCCGCGTCACTCGGGAGCGCCGACCACCGGCGTGGAGGCCGGACCCGCCCCGTTCGTCGGCTCCCCCGAGCCACGGTCCGCCGCGACCCGGCGGTAGCGCCGAGCGACGAGGCTGTACGCCGGCAGCCGGGCCAGCGAGCGGCTGAGCGGCGCCGCCGACTCCCCGTCGCGGCCGACCACGGCCAGCAGCGAATCGGTCGCCGTCGCGTCGGACGGGCGGGCGTCCACCTCGGCCAGGTCGATCGCCACCGATCCCGGCTCGGCCGCGCCGAGCTCCGCGAGCGCGTCAGCCGGTCGGCCGCCGGCCTCGTACTGGAGGCGGACCTCGGCCTCGGCCCGCCAGCGGGGGTGCCGCAGCAGGATGTGCCGCCAGGTCTCGCCGACGGCGGGCGTGACAGTCCCGTCGCCCGGCTGCGGGTCGTCGGCCAGGCCCTCGCCCCTGGCCCAGCGGGCCGCCAGGTGCAGGAGGGCGTACTCGTCGAGGTCGGCGTAGTCGGCCAGCCGGTCAGCCGGCGAGCCGGGCCCGAAGATCGCCCGCACGCTCGGCGCGAAGACCTCCGCCAGGTCGAGGTCGATCGCCCGGACCGTCCGATGCAGGTAGACCTGCTGGTACATGAAGAGCCGGGCGGTGAGGAACATCTCCAGGGCGCCGAGCCCGGGTTCGTAGAGGGAGAGCCCGCGCTCCGTGACCAGGCTGTAGCGGCGCAGCCGCTCCACGTCGACGGGCCCCACCGCGACGCCCGTCATGTACGCGTCGCGGCGGACGTAGTCGAGGTTGTCGACCGTGAAGACGCCCGAGAAGAGCGGCTGCAGCCAGCGCACCCAGCGCGGCATCGCCGGGTCGGCCAGGGCCGGCTTGGCGATGAGGAAGGCGACCCAGCGCCGGTCGATGGCCTCGCCCGGCGCGAAGGCATCGCGTTCGGGCACGACCCCCGGGGCGCGCCGGAGCGCGCCGATGAGCTGGCCGAGCTCGCGCTCGACGATGAGCTGGCCGAGATCCTCGTGGGTCAGCCGCTTGCCCGCGGGCCGGCGGGCGTCGGCCGGGGCGGGGTGATCGCGCAGGACGTGGTCGTCGAAGAAGTGGGCGAACGGCCCGTGGCCCACGTCGTGGAGCAGGCCGGCGACCCGGAGCGTCTCGACGACGAGGCCCTCGGACGGCACCGCCGCGGCCGGCCCCGCCTCGACGAGCGCCTGGCGCAGGCTGGGGTAGAGATGGCGAGCCCACAGGCCGGCCTCGTGCATCACCCCGAGGCCGTGGGTGAAGCGGCTGTGCTCGGCCGTCGGGAAGACCCAGCGCGCGCTCTGGAGCTGGCTGATCCGGCGCAGGCGCTGGACCCAGGCGCTGTCGAGGAGGTCGTCCTCGGCCGCCTCCTCGGCCGGTAGGTCGAGGGCCGCGGCACGGCCCGGATCGAGCCGCTTGGTCAGCTCGATGTAGCCGTGGACCGGATCGCTGATGAGGTTGACCGCCCAGAGGCGGGGATGGCGCACGCGAGCCTCGCGCCCCGGGCCGCTCCAGCCAGCGGGCGGCCGCTCGCTCGATCGTAGCCGACCGGCCCCGGCCCGGAGCGGCGCCGGCGGGTCAGCGGATGGGCGCGGTGCCCAGGGCGAGGCAGAGCAGGAGGACGACGAGGAGGACGGCCACCGGCAACGCCGCCACCTGGAGGTCCCGCCAGCGGGAGCCGGACCACTGATGCTGCATCGTGTCCCTGTCCCTGGAGGGCACCGGCCGGGGCCTCCTGGATCCTCGGCCGAGGGGAAGCCGGAGGCGCCGCGCGCAGGTGCCTGCGCGCGGGCGACACGCTACGCCCTGGGTTCGCGGCGCCGCTATCGGCTGGCCGACAGTCCGCCGTGATCGTCAGCGTTTGCCGCGATCGCCGTGCCCCGCGCGAGCCCCCAGCCGCGTCCCCGTCACGCTTCGGCGGCCTCGTACAGGCGGGCCGCGGCCGCGACCGCCTCGGCCACCTCGGCACGGAGGCCGCCGGGCGACAGCACCTCCACGTCCGCGCCCCACGACAGGACCCAGGGCTTGACCTCGAGGATCCCCGGCAGGCGCGCCCGCCAGCGGAGGCCGCCGTCGGGGGTCCGCTCCACCACCTGCGTCGGGTGCCAGCGCGCCTCGAGCACCCGGTCGGCGACCGCGGCCGAGAATCGCAGCTCGACCTCCACCGCCTCCTGGTCGGCGATGATCCCCCAGGCGCTCCCGAGCGCCGTCTCGATCTCGCCCGCTGCCGGCGGCTCGAACCGCTCCGGCGTCAGCGAGACATCGAGGATGCGCTCGATCTTGAACGTGCGGGCCGCCCCGCGCGTCTCGTCGAAGCCGATGAGGTAGAGGCCGCGGCTCGCCGCCGACGGCTCGATGAGGTAGGGCCGGACGCGCGCCCGGCGGGGCTGGCGCGTCGGGTCGTAGACGCGGGCGTCGTAGGTCAGCTCGACGACCCGGCTCTCGGCCCAGGCCCGCGTCAGCAGCCGCACGTGCTGGCTGAACGCGGCGTCCGCCGGCTGGCGGGCGAGCGTGTCGAGCGTCCGCAGGAGGTGCTCGGCCAGGACGGGCGGCAGGACGCCGGCGAGCTTCTGGAAGGCGGCCCCCGTGTCCGGGTCGTACTCGTCGGCGTAGCGAGCCAGCAGTCGGGCGGCCAGGAAGAACGCCATCGCCTCGCCGAGCGTCAGCCGGAGGGGCGGCAGGAAGGCGCTTCCCTCGACACCCCAGCGACCCTCGCCGGCCCAGACGGGGATGCCGATCTCCTCCTCGAGGGCCCGCAGGTCGCGGTAGACCGTCCGGACCGAGACGCCGACGAACCGGGCGATCGCCTCGATCCGGGCTCCGTCCGGGTGGTCGGCGAGGTACTGCACGACCCGGTAGAAGCGGGCGAGCCGGTCGCGCTTGGCCGACAGCCGGTCGCGCTCGTCGCCGGCGGCCCCCGCCGCCAGCGGTCGGGCCGGGACGAGCGACACGTCACGTCCCATCGCTACGGCCCGGGCGGCGCGACGGTGACCGGTCGACCACGGTCGGTCGCGGTGAGGTGGACCCGCACCGTGGCGAGCAGCGCACCCGGCATGATCGAGCCCGCCGCGCCGTTGACGCTGCCATCGAGCTGGCCGACCTGGCCGTCCTCGAAGACCCAGTAGTCGAGCTCGCCGCGCCAGGGGCCGAGGGACTGGTTCCCGGCCAGCCAGCGGGTCTCGGGGAAGGCGGCCACGAACGTCGCGCCGTCGACGGCGACGCGGCAGTGGCGGGCCCGGGCGCCCTCGACGAACTCCAGGCCGCGGTCCTCGGCGGCGGTACGGTCCCCTGGCGCGAGGGCCAGGCGCACGGCCGACCGGTCGAGCAGGAGCCCGTCGGTCCCCTCGATCGTCGTCGCCAGCCAGCTGCCATCGGCCCCGAGCTGCCAGGCGGTCGCCCCCAGCCGGACCAGGCCCTGCCGGCCCAGCAGCCGGTCGGTCGCGACCTCGGCGGTCCAGCGCACGTCGTCGCCGCTCCGCTCGCCCTGCAGCAGCGCGCCGCCGATGGAGCGCCCATCGACCATCCCCGAGAGGTCGAGGGCGACGCGCGCGGTCGAGCCGGCCTCGAGCCGGCCGTTGCAGGCCGGCGGCTGGACGGCAGGGTCGGTCGAGCCGAACCTCGAGGTGGGGACCGGACGGTCGCGGAGGGCGAGCTCGTTGGCCACGGCGACGGCCGCGAAGGCGCTCGCGACGCCGACGGTGGCGAGGGTCGCCAGGAACACCCCGACGGCGAGACGCCGGCGCCGCAGCGCGTCCTCGCCGAGGATGCGGCGGGCGATCCCCAGGCCCGAGAAGAGCCCGGTCGCCAGCAGGGCGAGCAGCCAGGGGTAGACGGCCTCGAGCGAGGGCAGCAGGGTCTGCGGTCCCCGGGCGAGGATCTGGTTGAGCACGCCGCCGATCGAGGGCACGAGCAGCAGGCTCGCCCCGATGCCGAGCCAGACGATGCCGGCGAAGGCCCGGTCCGAGCGGGCGAAGGGCGGCCAGACGAGGCCGGCGGCGGCGATCGGCAGGGGCAGCGCCGCGGCCAGCCCGACGAGCAGGTCGATCGGCCCACCGGGCCGATAGGCGAGCAGGACGAGGCCGCCTCCCGCGGCCCACAGGACCGTCAGGGCGGCCGCCAGGAGGCGGAGCTGGAACCAGCGCGCCCGCACGAGCCGCAGTCTAGCGAAGCGGTCGAGGCCCCCGGGCCTGGGCTACCATCGCCGGATGGCCCGTCCCTTCGTCTCGCTCCTGACCGACTTCGGCCTGCGCGATCCCTCCGCCGCGATCTGCCGGGGCGTCATCCGCACGATCGCCCCCGACGCCGACGTCCTCGACATCACCCATGAGGTCCCCAAGTACGCCATCGGGGACGGGGCGTACCTCCTGTGGTGCGCCCTGCCGTACCTTCCGGTGGGCAGCCACGTGGCGGTCGTCGATCCGGGCGTGGGGACCGAGCGCCTGCCGGTCGCGCTCCAGGTCGCGCGCGGGGACGTGCTCGTCGGCCCCGACAACGGCCTGCTCCTGGCGGCCGCGGAGCGGCTCGGCGGTGCGGTCGCCGCCCACGTCCTGGAGGAGGCCGCCTACCGCCTGCCGGTCGTGTCGGGCAGCTTCCACGGCCGCGACATCTTCGCGCCGGCCGCCGCCCACCTGGCCCGCGGCGCTCCCCTGGAGGCGTTCGGGCGGGCCCTGGCGCCGACCGAGCTGGTCCCGTCGCCGCTCCCGCGTCCGAGGCCCGTGCCCGGCGGACTGGCCACCGCCGTCGTCTACGTCGACACGTTCGGCAACGTGAAGTGGAGCGCGATGGCCGCGGACCTGGCGACGTCCCTCGGCGCCATCCTGCCGGACGACGCGCTGGTCCTCGAGCGCTCGGGCGGCCCGGCCGTCGCCGTCCCATGGACCACCACGTTCGGGTCCGTGGGCCCGGGCGAGGGGCTGCTCTACGAGGACTCGTACGGGCGGGCCTGCCTCGCCGTGAACCAGGGCGACGCCGCCGCCCGCTATGGCCTGGAACGCGGCGCCGAGGTCGTCCTCCGCCGGGCCTGAGAGCGCGCTCCGGCCGGCGCGGCCGGTCGGAGCGGCGTCGGCCTCGGGTACACTCTGGACGCCGTCCCGCAACCGTCACCCGGGAGGGGATCCACATGCGCGTCCGAGTCCGTCTCGTCGCAGTCCCGCTCGTCGCCGCCCTGCTTGCGGCCTGCACGGGGGCGACCACGACGCCCTCGCCGGCGCCGGCGTCGCCGAGCGTCCCTGCCTCGGCGCCCGCGTCGCCGACCGGGACGCCGAACCCCTGCGCGAAGGGTCAGCTCACGACCCTCACCGCGGGCAAGCTCACGGTGGGTACCGACAATCCGGCCTACCCGCCGTACTTCCAGCCGCCGGCCAGCGGCAACGCCCCCGCCCCCTGGCAGCTGGGCGACCCGACGAACGGCGAGGGCTTCGAGAGCGCCGTCGCGTACGCGGTCGCGGACAAGCTCGGCTTCACCAAGGGCGACGTGACCTGGACGGTCGTCCCCTTCGACAACTCGTACAAGCCCGGCGTCAAGCCGTTCGACTTCTACCTCGCCCAGGTCTCCTACACGCCCGAGCGCGCGCAGGCCGTCGACATGTCCGACGGCTACTACGTCGTCGCCCAGTCAGTGGTCGCGCTCAAGGGCACGCCGATCGCCGCGGCGAAGTCCATCGCCGACCTGAAGGGCTACAAGCTCGGCGCCATGCAGGGCACCACCGCCTACGACGCCATCAACAACGTCGTCCAGCCGACGGCCAAGGTCTCCGTGTACGACTCCAACGACGCGGCCATCCAGGCCCTCAAGGCCAAGCAGATCGACGGCATCGTGACCGACCTCCCGACGGCCTTCTACATCACCGCCGCCCAGCTGGACAACAGCCTCATCGTCGGCCAGTTCCCGGTCACCCAGGGCTCGAACGCCGAGCACTTCAGCCTCGTCCTGGCCAAGGGCAGCGCGCTCACCGCCTGCGTGAACCAGGCGATCGCGGGCCTCAAGAGCGACGGCACGCTCGACCAGCTGACGAAGACCTGGCTGTCCGACAAGGCCAACGCGCCGGTCCTCCAGTAGCGCTGCTCCGCAGGTCGAGCGGGCGGTGAGCCCCGCCGAGGCTTCCCGCCCGCGCGACCGCGAGCCCCAGTCCAGCCGACGGCCCGGGGCCCGCGGCGCGGTCACCCGCTCCGCCGCCATCGCCGTCGCGAGCACGATCATCGTCTTCGGGCTGCTCGCCGCCGTCCTCGTCAACGCCCCGGGCTGGAGCAGCGTCCAGGACTACTTCTTCAACGGCCACTGGTTCGGGTACTCACTGCCGCTGGTGGTCGAGTCGTTCGGCGTCAACGTCGAGCTGTTCGCCATCGCCGAGGTCCTCGTCCTCGTGCTGGCCCTCGTCCTGGCCGTGCTGCGCAGCCTGCCCGGCCCGGTCTTCTTCCCGCTCCGGCTCCTGGCCACGGTCTACGTCGACTTCTTCCGGGCCGTCCCCGGCCTGCTCATCGTGGCGATGCTGGGCTTCGGCATCCCCGGCCTGGGCATCGCCGGGGTGCCCACCGACCCCTTCATCTACGCCATCGCGGCCTTGACCCTCGTCTACTCGGCCTACGTCTCGGAGGTCTACCGGGCCGGCATCGAGTCGGTCCACCCGAGCCAGGAGGCAGCCGCCCGCTCACTCGGCCTCACCAGGTTCCAGGCGCTCCGTCACGTCGTGCTGCCGCAGGCCGTCAGGCGGGTCATCCCGCCGCTGCTCAACGACTTCATCGGCCTCCAGAAGGACACCGTCCTGGTCTCCTACATCGGCGTCGTCGAGATCTTCCGGGAGGCGCAGATCATCCGCTCGGCGAAGTTCAACATGGCGCCCTACGTGGCGATGGCCCTCGTCTTCCTGGTCGTCACGATCCCGCTCGCGCGGTTCACCGACTGGCTCATCGCGCGCGACCGGCGGCGCTACCTCGCCAGCGCTCGATGAACGCGGCCCTGTCCGGCCCATCCGGGCGTCCCGGCCCGGCGGCCCTCGAGGTCAGCGGGCTGTGGAAGTCCTTCGATCGCCTCCAGGTCCTGCGCGGCATCGACCTCGCCGTCGCCGAGCACGAAGTCGTCTGCCTTATCGGCGCGTCCGGCTCCGGGAAGTCGACGCTCCTGCGCTGTGTCAACCTGCTCGAGCCGATCGACGCCGGCCGGATCCTCATCGAGGGCGAGGAGATCACGGCGCCCGGCGTGGACGTGAACCGCGTCCGACGGCGGATCGGCATCGTCTTCCAGGCCTTCAACCTGTTCCCCCACATGACGGTCCTGCGGAACGTCACGCTCGGTCCGCGCAAGGTCCTCGGGCTCGGGGCGGCTGAGGCGGACCACCGCGCGACGGAGCTGCTGGCACGCTTCGGCCTGGCCGACAAGGCGGCCGAGTTCCCGGACCGGCTGTCCGGCGGCCAGCAGCAGCGGGTGGCCATCGTCCGCGCCCTGGCGATGGAGCCGGACCTGCTGCTCCTCGACGAGATCACGAGCGCCCTGGACCCCGAGCTCGTGGCCGAGGTGCTGGCCGTCATCCGCGAGCTGGCGCGCGGCGGCATGACGATGCTCATCGCGACGCACGAGATGGGCTTCGCCCGCGACATCGCGAGCCGGGTCTGCTTCCTGGACCGCGGCGTCATCCTCGAACAGGGCTCGCCCCAGGAGATCTTCCGCCACCCCCGCGAGGCGCGGACGCAGCAATTCCTGCAGCGGATCATCGAGGCCGGCCGGCTGTAACGGGCCCGCCCGGCGGAGGTGCGCGACGGTCAGCGTCGGCAGGCCCCGACGAACGCGGCCCAGATCCGCTCGAGCTCGGGCGGCGACGACTCGGTCCGCTCGGGGTGGCATTGCAGGCCGACCACGAAGCGCCCGCCGGGTGCCTCGAGGGCCTCGACGAGGTCGCCTTCCGGGCTGGCGGCGAGGGCGGCTGCGACGAGGCCGGGGGCGAGGTCGGCCGGTCGGACCGCCTGGTGGTGGTAGCTGTTGACCTCGAGCGTTGCGGGCGCGTCGGCGCCGAGGAGGCGCCGCAGGCGGGTGTCGGGCAGCAGGCGGATCGGATGACAGAGGGCCGGTCCCTGGCCCCAGGGGGGGCCGGCATGCCCGTCGACGTGCTGGAGGAGGGAGCCGCCCAGGAAGACGTTGATGGCCTGCAGGCCGCGGCAGATCCCGAGCACGGGCAGCGCCCGCTCCGCCGCCGCGGCCCAGGCCTCGGCTTCCAGGTCGTCGCGGGCCGGCTCCGGGTGACGCGTCCCCGCGAGCGGCTGGCCGTAGCGCGCCGGGTGGAGGTCGACGCCGCCGGCCAGGACGAGGCCGTCCATCCCGGCGAGGGCGCGCGCCCGACCCGCGAAGGGCAGCGCGGCGTCGAGCAGGAGCGGCTCGCCGCCGTGGCGGCGCACGGCGTCCGCGTATCGCTCGTGCTTCCGGCGGGCCAGGGCGGGGTCCGGATCGTCCGCGGCGACGCTGACCGTGACGACGACGCGGAGCGCCGCGCTCTCCGGCTGGCTGACCATGGCCGGAGGATATCGCGCGGGCGACCGGCGCCGTCCCGTCTACGCGCCGAGCAACTCGCCGAGCGTGGCCGGGTCGAGGCCGCGCGCCCGGAGCCCGTCGACGATCGCCGGGAGCGCCTCGAGGGTGTGCTGGCCGCCGAGGTGGAGGTGGACGATCGAGCCGCCCTGGGCGCGACTGAGGATCCGGGCGACGATGTCATCGGTCGTCGGGCCGCCCTGGGCCTCGGGCACGCCGTCGAGCGGCTCGACGTCCCACAGGACGAGGTACGCCCACCCGGCGGCGCCGGTGGCCGCGAGGACGGCGGCGTCCTGGGCGCCGTACGGCGGCCGGACGAACGGCTTCGTCGAGCTTCCTGCCAGGGGCGCGACCGCGGCCTCGGTCCGCTGGAGCTGGTCGGCGATGGCCGCCGCGGTGAGACCCACGAATGGGCTGGCGTCCCAGCCGCCGTCGCCGACTCGGAACAGGTCGCGATGCGCGGCGACGATGGTCAGGACCTGGCGGCCGGCGTCCGTCCCGGTCGTGGCCGCGCCGCCGACCAGGAACGTCGCCGGGATGCGATGGTCCGCCAACCACTGGACCGTCGCCGGGTCCGGCGTCAGCCCCCCGCCGACGTCGAAGGTCAGGGCGACGAGGCCGGAACCGCGGGGGCCGTGCTCGACGACGATGCTCGGGGCGCCGGCGGGGGGCTGGGTCGGCAGGACGATCGAGGGACGCGGGGTCGGCACGGCGCTCGGCGAGGGCGGCCCGGGGGGCAGCGAGCCCGTCTCGTCGACCGTCCCGCCCGGCAGGACCTGGAGCGTCCAGCCGACCTGGATGGCGTCGGGGGCGTAGGCGACCGAGAGCGGGTCCAGGCTGGGGTAGCGGGCGCGATTCCAGAAGGCGATGCTGCGGCCGGTCGTCGAGAAGCGGCGGGCGATGGAGGTGAGGGAGTCACCGGGCTGGACCACGTAGGCCGCGAAGGTGGGTGACGGGACGGGGGTCGGGGTGGCCGGACCGCTCGTGGCCGACGGAACGGGCGAGCCGGCCGCGGACGACCTGGGCGACGGCCCGGCGGCCCCACCGCAGCCCGCCAGCAGGAGGCCGGCGCACAGGGCGCCCGCAAGGCGGCGAGCGGGTGCCCATCGCGTGCGCTGCATCGGCGCCTCCGACGACTTCGACCGGAGGACGGGCCTCCGGTCGGACCAGCCTACGCCGCTCCGCTTGCCGAGAACGGGTCGACGGGCGTGGGCACCTGGAGCGAGAACTCCGCCGCCAGGGCGAGGCCCTCGGGGGCCAGGGCGACCCGGTCCCGGCCGGCCCGCTTCGCGACGTAGCAGGCCCGGTCGGCCGCGATCAGGACGTCGGCCGCCGATGCTCCGTCGTCGGGGAAGGTGGCGATGCCCATCGAGCAGCTGACCTCGATGCCGTCGGCGCCCGGTCGCCGCGGCAGCGGGACGGCGTGGAGCGCGGCCCGGACGCGCTCGGCCACCTGTGCGGCGCCCGCCGCGTCGGTCCCCGGCAGCAGAAGCGTGAACTCGTCCCCGCCGTACCGGAAGACGCGGTCCGAGTCGCGCCCGGCGGCCACGATCGCGGCGGCGATCCGGCGCAGCAGGTCGTCCCCCGCCGCGTGCCCCATCCCGTCGTTGACCGCCTTGAAGTCGTCGAGGTCGAGCATGATGAGACTGAACGGGCCTCCGTCGGCGACGCTCCGAGCGAGCCAGCCGTGGAACGTGCCCTGGTTCAACAGGCCGGTCAGGTCGTCCGTCTGGGCCCGGATCTCCGTCTCGTGGTGGGTCTCCGCGTTCTGGAGGGCGATGGAGACCTGGGCCGCGAAGAGCTTGACGAGGTCGAACTCCTCCTCCGTGAAGCGGTCCCCACCGCCGAGTCGCTCGAGGGTGAGCACGCCGGTCACGCCCTCCCGACCGCGGAGCGGGACGACGATCAGGCTGCCCTCCACCGGTCCCGTGGTCGCGAACTGGCGGACCCGCTCATCACGCAGCTCGTCGCGGACGAGCTGCGGCTCGCCGTTGTCGACGACCCACGTCGCCAGCCCGGTCTCGCTCGGCGCCCAGTCGGCCAGGAACTCCTCGGCGTGGACGCCGCGCGCGGTCAGCGGATGGAGGCGCCGGGTCGCCGGGTCGTAGAGCTCGATGGAGACGTTGTCGTAGCGGACGAGCGAGGCCAGGCTGTCGGTGATCCGCTCGAGGACGGCCCGCGGGTCGAGCGTCGTGAGGATCGACTCGGTGATCTGGAGCAGCGCCCGCTGGCTCGCCAGCTGCCGCTCGAGCGCGGCCGACTGCCGCCGGAGCCGGTCGGTCGCGTCAGCGTTGGCCATCGCCTGGGCCGCGAAGCTGGCGTAGATCGCGAGCAGGCGGAGGTCGTCGTCGCTGAACTGGCGCAGGCCGAGCTTCGACAGGACGAGGACGCCGAGGACCTGATCCTCGTACAGCATCGGGGCGAGGAGCATCGACTCGTCCAGGTCCTTCTCCGTGCCCGGGATCGTCATCGCCCGTGGATCGCGCGCCGCGTCCGGGACGTTCTGGGCGACAGCATGCCGGGCGACCCAGCCGGTGAGGCCCTCGCCGATGCCGATCCGCAGCTGCTCGGGCGTCTCGTCGACGTACTCGCCGACCTGGCCCTGCATGGCGACCGGGGCGAGCTCGTCCTCGTACAGCCGGTACACCCGGACGTTGTGGTAGTCGATGAGCTGGCGGAGCTCGGTAGCGATGGCGATGCCGATCTCACGCACACTGCTGAGCCGCGAGAGGCGCACGCCGAGCTGCTGGATCGACTGCAGCTGGGCGGCCCAGGTCGCCATCTGGGCGAAGTTCTGGGCCGTCCGGATGGCGACCGCGCCCTGGGTCGCGAGGGCCGCCATGGCCTCGAGGTCCTCGTCCGTCCAGGGGTGGCGCTGATCGTGATACAGGATCAGCAGCCCGAGCGGCCCGCCGGCGTCGCGGAGCGGGGCGCAGCAGATCGTGTCGTACCCCTCCTGGATGACCGCCGCCCGGACGAGGCCGCTGCGCGGGTCGTCGCGGTACGCCGTCGCGAACAGCGGGCGGCCCAGGGCGACCGCGTCGGCGGGCAGCGAGGGCGCCGGGAAGTCGGCGACCGCAGCCAGGTAGGCGGCCGAGAGGTTGCGCGCGACGCGCGTCTCGATCGACCCGTCGGACCGCTGCAGGAAGAGGGCCGCGCGGTCGGCGCCGAAGAGGACCATCGCATGGTCCGTGAGGCCGGCCAGGATCTGGTCGAGGTCGAGCTTGCTGCTCACGTCGGCGGCGATCCGCTGGAGCGCCGCCGCCTGGTGGAGCTGGCGGTCCAGGTCGTCCAGGAGGCGTGTCCGGCCGAGCAGCGCCCCGACCTCCGCGGCGACGGCGCTGGCCAGGTCCGCGTCGACAAGCGCGGCAGCCGCCCGCTCGTCGGCCACGAACAGCAGCACGCCCCACACGCCGCGGTCCGCGGGGATCGGCACGGCGATGCGGACCGCGGCGTCGGCCCAGCGCCCGTCGCCGGGCTCGGTGCGCTCCGCGGGCCCTGCGACCTGCGCCCGGCCGGCGGCCAGGGCGAGCCCGAGCAGCCCAGCGCCCGCTGGCAGGTCCGCGAGACCGGCCGGATACGCGCCCGCCGCAGCCTTGCGCACGAGGCGCTCGCCGCGGAGCTCCCAGGCGACGGCCGCGCGGAGCTCCCAGGCCTCGCGGAGGAGCGCCAGCGCGCGCCCAAGGCACTCGAGCGGCTCGGGGCACTCGATCCCGAGCCGGGCGAGATCGGCAAGGACGTGGAGGTCGGCCACACGCCGCTCGCCGCCCAGCGGGTCCTCGTCGCGAGGCGGGCCCGCCACGAGGGCCGCGGTCGAGCGGAGGATCCGCCGGTCCGGCGATGCGCGGCGGCCCCGCCTGTCCGGGCGGCCGCGGCCAAGCTCAGCGACCCCGTCGACGCCCGCCGCGGCGCGGGCCTCGGCGGCGGTCAGGAAGTGCTGGAGGTCCCCCAGCCGGTAGCGCCGATCACCGCGCGCGTTGATCCGGTAGAAGCGCAGGCGGCCCTGGTCACTCCAGGCCCGGATCGTGTTGGGGTGCACTCCCAGCAGGCGAGCCGCCTTGGTCACGGACAGGGTCGCGTCGCTGGAGCGGGTGGGCAGGGTCGCGGTCACCGGTCGGCAAGATATGTGAACTGGACGGTCGGAGCGTACGGAAGCTCACAGTTCTTTCCAATAGGTCGATAGTCCTGCCACGAGCCGGGGCCGCGGCGGGCCAGGCCGGCGGCCCGATCAGGGACGGCGAGAGCCGTCCGTCAGTCGGACGTAGAGGACGGTGAGGCCGGTCGTGGCCAGCCCCAGCCCGACGACGACGAGGACCGCCTGCAGCGCCCCGAGCGGCGCGCCCGCCGCGCCGGCCCCCTCGCCGCTGCTCCGCGTATCGCCGACCGCCGGGCTCGGGCTGGGGCCCGCGGCCCGGACGGCCGGCGGCTTGGCGGACAGCACGCTGATCGCGGCCGCGAGCAGGACCGCGCTGACGAGGAGTCTGAGCCCGGCCGATGCCCCGGCGCGGTGGCCGGACCGACGCGTCATCCGGCAAACCGGGGCACGAGGCTCCCCAGGACGCCCCAGGCCAGGCCGACCGCCACGAGGCCGAGGCCACCGACGAGGAGGCCGGCGGCGAGCGCCGGCCGGCGCCGCCGGCCGGCGGCCAGGATCCGCATCGCCTCGTCCGTCTCGAGGGTCGTCAGGACGAGCGGACGGCCGAGCCCGGGCCGCAGGATCGCGGTAGCGCCGACCGCCTCGGGCACGCCGAGCACGACCGCGTGCTCCACGGCCGAGACCTGCTCGATCCGGTAGCGGACCGCGGCCTGCCCGGGCGTGCCCGCCGGGAGGCGCTCGGCGACGTCAGCGGCGACACCGTTCGACTCGCGGGGGATCACGACGAGACCCTCCTCGAGCGCGTCCGGGTCGACGGCGATGGCGGAGATCCCCTGGCGGATCTCGAACGGCACGCTCCTGCGCTCCTCGTCGACGGTCCGCCAGGTCCCCCCGCGCCGGACCTGGAGGCGGGCGAGGCGGAAGACGAGTGGCCGCTGGTGCTCGTCGGGGAAGTCGTCGTCGGAGTCGATCCGTCCGCGGACACCGAGGTAGCGGGGCGCGGCACCGGCTGCGGCGACGGCCGTCTCCACGTCGACGAGGGGCGTCGTCGCGAGCAGGCGCGCCACACGGTAAGCCGGGCCGAAGGTCCGCAGGACGAGTGCGCCCCCGACCAGGGCGACGGCGCCCGCGGCGGCGATCAGTAGGGGTCCCACGAGGCCGATGGTAGCGCCGCCGCCCCGCGGCGGGCCCGGAGGGGTCGGCCTGGCCACGGCGCGGAACGCGCCAGACATGGAACGGCCCGAAGGAACCTACCCGTCGCGTGGGCGTTGATGTCATCGCCGCCACTAGCGTTCGCTCGGCCCCTTCGGGCTGCCCGCACGCTAGACCCGCGGTCCGGACGCGTCAATCGACCTGTCCACCGTCCCGTCGCCGTAGTGCCGCACTTATCCACCGTCCGTCCACAGTCAGGACGGCCCGGTCGACGGCCGCGGCCGCTCCGATCGTCGCGGGTCCCCGACCCGGCCTGCTCCCCCGGCGGTCAGCCAGCCGCCCGCCCCGTTGACGGATCGAGCACCTGCAGCAGGCCCTCGTAGCTGCTGAGGACGAGTCGGCCGCCGACGAGCTCGGCGGTCGCCGCGGCGTCCGAGTGCACGACGCGCCAGCGGACCTCGCCGCCGTCCTCGAGGGCGAACGTCTCGAGCTGGCTCTGGACGATCAGGTGGTCCAGGCGGGACGAGGAGAGGACCCCGACCAGCGGCGTCCGGGAGCGGTGGCTCCAGCGGAGCTCGCCGGTCCGGGCGTCGAAGGCGTAGGTCACGAAGCCATAGCCGACGGCGAGGAGGCCCGCCAGGTCCCGGAAGACCGGGCGCGGCTCATCGAAGATGGGCGAGGCGAGGCGCGCCGTCCAGGCTCCGCCCGGGCCCTCCACCCTGATCTCGGCCCGACAGAGGCGCTCGAACTCGGGCGAGACGAGCCCGCCGTGCTCCTCGAGCCGACCGCCGACCTCGGACAGGGCGAAGACTGCGGGGCCCTGCCCGCTGCCGGCCCAGCGGAGGCGGACCCGCAGGCCGCCGGGGAAGGCGAGCTGGGCGCGTCGGACGTCGTCGGCGGGAACGTCGGTCACCGTGGAGGCCGGGCCCGAGCGGTCCGCTCAGGCACCCGCGCGCTGGGCGCTCGGCTGCCCGGCGAGCCCGCCCCCGAAGCCGCCCTGGCCGCCGCCCGCCGCGCCGGTCGCCGCCGCCTCGGCGTCCGCTCGACGGACCTCCTCGGTGATGGGGGCGACGGTCGCGTTCGCCAGGGAGCGGAGCGTGGCCGGCGGGACGGGGAAGACGGCCGTCTCCGTCCCCGCGGCGGCCCAGACCACCTGGAACCGGCCCAGATCGGGGTCCATGATCACGCGCAGCGGGACGCGATGGCCGATGGGGGGGATCCCGCCGATGGAGTAGCCGGTCAGATCGTGGGCCTCGCGGGCCGTGGCCCGCCGGACGGCGGGCTCGCCCGTGACGGCGGCCAGGCGCGCGACGTCGACGCGGTTCGCCCCGGAGACGAGGCAGAGGATCGGCTCGAGGCCGCCGTCCTCGGCGGGTGCCACGAAGATGAGCGACTTGACGATCTGGCCGAGCTCCGCGCCGACGGCTCGGCCGGCCTCCTCGGCTGTGTGCGTCGACTCGTCGAAGACGTGGACCGTCAGGCTCACACCCTTGCGGGCGGCCGCCTCGAGGACGCGCTGGGTGGGGGAGTCGGTCTCCGGCACGGCCGGACTGTATCACGACGCCGCCGCAGCGCCGGGCGACGACGTGCCCCACGGGCGGCCTCGGACGCCGGGTCCTGCCCGCCGGACACGGCTCGGCCCGCGCCCACGTCGCTACCATCGACGCCGTGATGCGCCTCGTCCTCTTCGACTGGGACGGCACGATCGTCGACTCGATCGAGCGCCATTTCGAGGCCTATGCCGTCGTCTGCCGTCGGTTCGACCTGCCGTTCGACCGGGCCGTCTTCCGTCAGGCGTACGCCCCCGATTGGCGGCTGATGTACCGCCAGCTCGGGATGCCCGAGGTGCGCATCGAGGAGGCGGGCCGGCTCTGGCGGGAGGCCTTCGCCGGCCACGAGGGACCGCCGTTCCCCGGTGTCCGCCCCGCCCTGGAGCGACTCGCGGCCGCCGGTCCGGTGCTCGGGCTCGTCACCGGGGGCCATCACGAGATCATCTGGCCGCAGCTCGAGCGGTACGGCCTGGCGCGGCTGTTCCCCGTCCGCGTGTTCGGCAACGACACGATCGCGGGCAAGCCGCGGCCAGACCCGCTCCGCCTGGCGATGGCGCGCGCCGAGCGCCTCCTCGAGGGCCGGCGCGGCCGGTCGGCGGACGGCCTGCCGGCCGCGACCGTCTACGTCGGCGACGCGCTGGACGACATGCGGATGGCAGCGGCAGCCGGCGTCCACGCTGTCGGCATCGTCTCGCTGCTGGCCGACGGTGACGCCCTGCGCGAGGCCGGCGCGAGCGAGACGGCCGAGTCGGTCGTCGCCTGGGTCGAGCGCCGCCTGGCGGCAGCGTCGGCCCGGGTGTAGATTCGAGGGACCAACCACAGAACAGGACAGGGGAGCGCCGGCCACGGCGCTGAGAGTGCGGACGTTCCGCAGACCCTTGGAACCTGATCCGGGTCATGCCGGCGCAGGGAGTCCATCTCCGACCTCGGTCCTGGGCAGGGCGGAGGTCCGTGTGTCGGAAACCGGGAGCGAGCCGAGCGTCGGGCCGGGACGGCGAGCTCTGATCGTCGCCGACGGCGACGTCCCCACCCGCGCCGCCCTGGATGCGGCCTGGCCTGGCTGGGACCGCGACGTCGACCTCGTCGTCGCCGCCGACGGTGGCGCCCGGCACGTCGCCGGCCTCGGCCTGTTCCCCGACCTGCTCGTCGGGGACTTCGACTCGCTTCCCGAAGCCGAGGTCGAGCGCCTGGCGGCAGCAGGCGTCGCGATCCACCGCTCCGCGGTCGCCAAGGACGAGTCTGACATGGAGCTGGCCGTACTGGCTGCGCTCGAGCGGGGTGCCACCTCGCTGCTGCTGCTGGGTGCCCTCGGCGGCCGCGTCGACCACGCCCTGGCCAACATCGGCCTGCTGGCGCACCCCGCCCTCTCGGGACGGTCCGTCGAGCTGCTCGACGCGACGGCCCGCCTGGTCCTCCTCGAGGGGCCCGGGCCGGCCGGCGAGCCCGCCCGCCTGGCGCTGCCGGGCCCCGTCGACGGGATCGTCTCACTCCTCCCGCTCAACGACGGCGTCGAGGGTGTCTCGACCGAGGGACTGCGTTACCCGCTCTCCGACGAGCCGCTGCCCGCGGGGCCCGCCCGGGGACTGTCCAACGTCCGGGAATCCAGGACGGCCGCCGTCGTGGTGCGACGCGGTCGACTGCTGGTGATCGAGATCCGGGCTCCGGAGCCGCGGATCCAGGAAGGAGTCAGCTCATGAGCAGTGCGTCCCCCGCCCAGCCATCCGACCGCTTCGGTCCGCGCGTCTTCGGCGCGGGCGCCGAGGCTGGCGCGCGGTGGCGGACCGTCGACATCGTCGTCGTCGCCGTCCTCTCCGTCGCCTTCGGCGTCGTGTTCTTCCTCTGGAACAACGTCTGGAGCTGGCTCAGCGGCCTGGGCCCCCAGGCGGAGTCGATCGTGACCGGCGTCTGGCTCATGCCGGCCGTCGTCTGCCCGCTCATCGTCCGCAAGCCCGGCGCCGCGCTCTTCGCCGAGGTGGTGGCCGCCCTCGTCAGCATGGTCCTCGGCAGCCAGTGGGGCATGGACACGATCCTGTCCGGCGTCCTCCAGGGCGGCGGTGCGGAGCTCGTGTTCGCCTTCGGGCTGTACCGCTCGTGGGGCCCGCTCGCGGCCGCCCTGGCCGGCCTGGGGGCCGGGGTCGGCGAGGCGATCCACGACACGACGGTGAGCTACGTCGCGATCGACGTGTCCGGCCGAACGGTGATCGCCGGCGTGGAGATCGTCTCGGCCGTCCTGGTGGCCGGCATCCTCGGCTGGCTGCTCGTGCAGTCGCTCCGCCGGACGGGCGTGCTGGAGGCCTTCCCCGGCGGGGCATGAGGCAGCGACCGGTCGCGACCGCGCTTCCCGGACCGGCGGCCGAGGACGAGCGACTCGCCGACCGGGGCGCCGGCCGGCACCGCGCGGCGCCGGCCGGCGCCGGCGCCCCCGCGCTCGAGGCGGACGGATTCGGCTGGGCGTACCGAGGCCGGCACCGCCGCGCCCTGGAGGGCCTGACCTTCCGGCTCGAGCCCGGTCGCGTGCTCCTCGTGCTGGGTCCGTCCGGGTCCGGCAAGAGCACGCTCGCGCGCGCCCTGGCCGGTCTCGTCCCGCACGTCCTCCCGGGGACGTGGTGGGGCCGGCTCGCGGTGGGCGATCTGGAGGTGGCCGAGACGCCGGCCCGCGTCCTCGGCGAGCGGGTCGGTCTCGTTTTCCAGGACCCCGAGAGCCAGCTCGTGATGGCCAGGGTCGAGGACGACGTGGCGTTCGGCCTGGAGAACCGGGGCTGGCCGACAGCCGAGATGCGGCGCGCCGTCCCCGATGCCCTCGAGGCGGTGGGACTGGCCGGCTTCGAGCGTCGCGCGACCGCGACCCTGTCGGGCGGCGAGCAGCAGCGGCTCGCCATCGCCGATGTCCTCGCCCCCGCCCCCCGGCTGCTCGTCTTCGACGAGCCCACGGCCAACCTCGACCCGCCCGGGATGTATGCGACGCTCGCCCGCATCGGCGAGCTCGCGTCCGCCCGGCGGCACACCGTCGTCCTGGTGGAGCACCGCCTCGAGGCGGCTTTGCCGCTCGCCGACGACGTCCTGGTCCTGGACGGCGCGGGTCGGCAGCTCGCCTTCGCCGCGGCGGATCAGGTCGGTCCCCGGACCGCGGCCCTGCTGGCCGGGACCGGGGCCTGGGTGCCCGCCGCCTGGGCGGGCTGGACCGCCGGCGAGGCGGGCCGCGCGCCGGGGGACGGCACGCGCGCCTCCGCAGCCGGCGCGCAGCTGTCCGGCGCCGCTGAGGTCGTTGTCTCGGTGATCGACCTCGCGGTCGCTCACCCGGCGCTCGGGGGCCGACGCCAGGCCGTCGCCGGGCTCACGTTCGAGGTCCGGGCGGGCGAGCGGGTGGGCCTCGTCGGGCCGAACGGGGCGGGCAAGTCGACGTTGCTCCTGGCCGTGGCCGGCCTGCTCCGGCCGGCGGCGGGCCAGGTCCGACTCCGGCCGCCGGGCGAGCGCGACGCGTTGCTCGACCCGGCCCGCCTCGCGCCGAGGCCGCTGGCCGAGCTCGTCGGCCTCGTCTTCCAGGACCCGGAGCTGGGCTTCGTCGGCCGGACCGTCCGCGAGGAAGTGCTCGCCTCGGGCCAGCGCGTCAGGGGCGGACCCGGGCCGAAGGGCCGCAGCGACGGCGGGCTGGCCCATCTGACGTCAGCGGACGCCGTCCTGGGTCGCTTCGGCCTGGCGGCCCTGGCCGACGTCGACCCTTTCCGCCTCAGCCAGGGCGAGCAGCGACGGCTCAGCCTGGCCGGCCTCGCCCTGCGGCCGCCCGCCGTGCTGCTCCTCGACGAGCCGACGTTCGGCCTCGATCGCCGCGGCACGGCCGCGGTCCTGGACCTGCTCGACGAGCATCGAGCGCACGGCCAGGCCCAGCTCCTCGCGACGCATGACCCGCGCCTGCTGCCCGCCTGCGACCGCGTCCTCGCCCTGGCGGACGGCCGGCTCGTCTTCGACGGGTCGCCGGCCGCGTTCCTGGCCGACCCACCGTACCGGCCCGCCGCGCCATGGCAGGAGGCGGCGACGACGGCGACGAGGGCGATGCCGGCGCCGGCGACGGCCGCGATGCTGGATGCGCGGCACGCGACGCCGACGCCGGAGCTCCTGTGAGCCTCCTGCCCGCGCCTCTGGAGCCCGTCCGGCCCGCCTTCCTGACCCGCGTCACGCCGGCCGCGCGCCTGGCCGGGGGCTTCGCCTGGCTCCTGGTCGCCATCCTCACCCTCGACCCCGTCGTGCCGCTCCGGCTGCTGGCGGCCGGCCTCGTCGTCCTGGTCCTCTGGTCCGGCCTGCCGCTTCGACGCGTGCCGGCCAGGCTCGCCCCGCTCTCGCTGGCCATCGCCGGCCTCGTCGTCTTCTCGGTCCTGCTCTCGCCCGCGAACGCAGACCTGGATCTACCCACGCTCGTCGCCGTGGGCCCCCTCAGGGTGACCGGACCGGCCCTGCTCGGCGGCCTCGCCATCGGCCTCCGCGTCCTGGTGATCGGCCTGACCTCGCTCCTCGCCGTCGCCCCGTCGGACCCGACGAGCGTCGCAGACTCGCTGGTCCAGCAGTGGCGGCTGCCCGATCGCTTCGCCTACAGCACGCTCGCGGCGCTCCGCATCGCCCCGTTCATGGCCGGCGACTGGGCGACCGTCGGTGCCGCGCGGCGGCTGCGCGGCCTCGGCGGCGGCGGTCCCCGGGAGCGGGCCGCAGAGGCCGGCGCCCGTCTCCTCGTGCTCCTGGTCTCGGCCGTCCGCCGGGCGGAGCGGATGGCGCTGGCGATGGACGCCCGCGGCTTCGACAGCGGCCTCCCGCGCAGCCACTACCGCCTCCTCCAGGTGGGCTGGCGCGATTGGCTGACGATCGCCGCCGGGGTCGCCGTGGCCGTGCTCGCGCTGGTGCTGCCGCGCTGACGCGAGCGGGCCTGGATCGCGGCCCCGCATCGGCCGCGTCCCCTCCGATCGCGGTCGACCCGTTCGGCTGACGGCTCGGCGCATGCCTGCTAGGCTCGCCGCATGGGCATGCCACCGGCTGGCGACATCGCACCCGACGTCGCGCTCCCCGACCACACCGGCACCGTCCATCGGCTCGCCGACCAGCGCGGACGGTGGGTGGTCCTCTACTTCTACCCCGAGGACGACACGCCCGGCTGCACCAAGGAGGCCTGCGGCTTCCGCGACGCGAACGGCGACCTCGAGGCCGAGGGCGCCGCCGTTTGGGGCGTCAGCCCCCAGGGGCCCGAAAGCAAGGCCCGGTTCCGGGAGAAGTACGGGCTCTCGTTCCCGCTCCTCGCCGACGAGGGCCACCACGTCGCGGACACGTACGGGACGTGGGTCGAGAAGCACAACTACGGTCGAACGTACTGGGGGGTCCAGCGGGCGACGTTCCTGGTCGACCCCGACGGCCGCATCGCCCGCGTCTGGCCCAAGGTCACTCCGGAGGGCCATCCCGCGGAGGTGCTCGCTGCCATCCGCGAGGCCAAGGCCGGCGCTCCGGCCTGAGCACGACCGCGAGCCGGAGACGGGTCGCAGGCATAGCGTGAGGCTTCGCCCGTGGGGGGAGACGAGCGAAGCCTCGTACCACATCATAGCGCGCGAGTCGAGCCCTTGCGGGCTCCACGCGCACGAGCGAGGCGATCGGCTGCAGTGACGACGGAGGGCACGACGCCCGGGCCGGGCGGGGCGAGCGCAGCGACGAGTCCGGACGACCGCGCGCCTCGGACGCGGCGAGGGCGGGCCGTCGCGGAGTCGGATGCAGCCGCCGCGCATGCCTGGCGCCCGGAGCGGTTCATGGTGATCGTCGCCCACCCGGACGACGCCGACTTCGGTCCGGCCGCGACGGCCGCCCGCTGGATCGACCAGGGCGCTCTCGGATGGCTGGTCTGCTGCACCTCGGGCGATGCGGGGGGCGAGGACCCCGACCTCGACCCGCTGGAGCTCGCCGCGACGCGCGAGGCGGAGCAGCGGGCGGCGGCCGACATCGTCGGCTATGCCGGGGTCTCGTTCCTCCACCAGCCCGACGGCGGCCTCGCCAACGACCTCGCCCTGCGCGAGATGCTCGTCCGCGAGATCCGGACGTTCCGGCCGGACGCGGTGCTGACCCACGACCCCGAGGTCGTCGTCTATCGCGGCGGCGGGGTGAACCACGTCGACCATCGGACGGCGGGCCTGGCCGCCGTCGACGCTGTCTACCCGGCCGCCCGTAACCCCATGGCCTTTCCGTGGCTCGCCCGGTCCGGCCTGGCCCTCCACAAGGTCCGCCGGCTGTACCTCTTCTGGCCGAACGAGCCCGAGGTCCGGGTGGACGTCTCGATGACCCTCGGCCGCAAGGTCGAGGCGCTGCGGGCCCACGGCAGCCAGATCCACGAGCCCGAGCGACTCGAGGAGAGGATCCGCGCGTGGGGTGCCGAGGAGGGCGCGGCGATCGGTGCGGCCGCGGCCGAGGCCTTCCGCCTCGTCGTCATCGAGCCGGACGAACCCACCGTCGCCCTCGAGGAGGCCGAGGGCCCGACGGGAGCGGAGACGCCCGAGGCCTGAGGCGAGGCGCCCGACGCCTGAGGCGAGGCGGCGCGGGCGATCGCCCCGGCCCGGGTCCCCGACCGCGCGGCGGGTCGGAGCGCGCCCCGGGTCAGAGCGTGTCGAGCAGCAGCGGTCGGACGCGGCCCCAGGCGTTCCAGAGGTCGGCCAGGCCGTCGGCTCGTCGGCCCAGCAGGCCGACCAGCTCGCCGAGGGTGAGCCCGCCAGCCTCCGCAGCGAGGTACGAGTCGGCGGCGACGGTCACGTCCCGCAGCAGATCGGGCAGCTCGGCCTCGGTCGGCCACTGCCGGATCCGCATCGGGTCCTGGCCGGCGTAGCCGACCGCGAGGGAGAGGTCGCGCTGCCCCGGCACGCGGCCGTCGGCGAACCCGCCGAGGCCATCGAAGCGGTAGCCAAGCGAGGCGAGGGCGAGCCCGATCTCGCGGTCCTGCTCGGACGCGAACAGCCCCCAGAACGGATGGTTCTCGGGGTACTCGAGCCAGCCAGCCTCGATGGCGCGGGCGAGGATCGCGTCGACCAGATCGGTCAGCAGGAGCTGCCAGTGGCGCTGGCCCGCGACATCGTCGCCGGCGAGCGTCGCGACGAGCGTAAGCAGCGTCGCCCGGTCGCCGCGGAGGAGTCGGACGATGACGGGGGGACGCTCGTCGGCGGAGCCGAGTGCGTCCGCGGCAGGCTCGTCGGCGGGGGTGAGTCGTCGGCCGGGCCATGCTGAGCCTGTGGGGGCGGCTGCCGGCTCGGGCGCGGGCGGCGCGTCGGGCGACGCAACGGCCGCCGGGTCGGGCGGGAGCCCGGCCTCCTCGCATGCAGCGAGCGCCTCGCGCGCCTCGAGGCAGGCCTGCCCGGCCGCCTCGGCGTTGATACGCGCGGCGTCGACCTCGACGACGAGACGCTCGAGCTGCGGCCCGAGACGGCCCACGGCCTGCCGTTCGCGCTGCAGCTCCGTCGCGGCGGTGCGCGCGGCCCCGTTGACGCGGTTGATCTCGGCCAGCCAGGTGCGGGCCGCCGCCTCGAGATCCACGCGGTCGCGGGCCTGCTCGCGGGCGCGCCGGAACTCCCGCTGGGCGCCTTCCTTGGCGGCCCGCAGCGCACGAGGGTCGAGCGTCCGCTCGGCTGCCTCGGCGCGCTGGACGTGATCGTCGTAGACACGCTGTTGTTCCCGCAGGCCCGTCTCGGCTTCGTCCGCCAGCATCCGCAGCCGTTCCGCCAGGCCGCAGCGCTCATCGACGAGGCGCCGCGCCTCGAGGCACGGGCCGTCGCTCATGAGCGGGGCCACGCGATCGACCGGCGACGGCGCGGCTGCTTCCGCCGTGCCGGCGTCCGCGTCGGCGCTGACCACGGCCGTTGACGCGGCACTGCCCATGGAGCGGGCCCGGTCGCCGAGCGCCGCGCTCGGGGCCCGGGCCAGGGCGAGCGCGGGGATCGCGCCGGAGGCCCCGGCAGCGCCACCCGCCATGGCGGCGACGGGCGAGCCGAGCCGGGCGGATAGTCCCCCGGGCATCGCCGTCGCCGTTCCCAGCCGCGCGGCCAATGCCCCGCCGGCACCGCCCCGCTCGAGCATCGAGCGAAGGTCCGCGTCGGGCTCGGGTCGGATCGGCACGCCGATCGAGGTCCGCCGCGCCCCGGGGAGCATCGGAACGCCCGTTCCCTTCCCGGCGACGCGCGACGAACCCAGCGTCGCGGGATCCGCGGGGCCGTTGGCAGCCGCGTCCGCCGATCCCGCCCCGAGGCCGGACAGGGTCGAGGGCACGCGCCGGGGCAGGCTGTCGGCCGTCACCGTGACTCGCACCTGGTGCGGCGACGACGGTCGCGAACGGACGACCTCGACGACGGCCGCGCCGACGGCGAGGCCCAGCAGCAGCCCGAGCGCCAGGAAGGCGAACTCGTTCGCGCTCACCAGAGCCTCCTGCGCGGACCTCGCCCGGCCCCGGTCCGCCCCTCGCGGCCCGGGTCCCCCGGTGCAGCGTAGCTGCGAGACGGGCCAGCGTCAAACTCGCGCCGGCGCGGGGTGGTGCGCCCTGCGAGCCAGCGACGGCCGAGCTTCGTGCACGCGGCATGGTCCTTTGGTACATTCGGAAGGCGCCTGCCCCGCGCGGATGCCCCAGGCCCTTCTCGCAGTCCCCGACTCTGGAAAGGCACGCCGTCCCTGTGGCCATCGACCCTGTCCAGGAGTTCCTCGTCCAGCCTGTCGACGCGTCCTGGCTGCAGTGCAACATCGAGTGCCAGGAGGCGTGCCCGGTCGGGACGAACTGCCGCGGCTATCTGAACTTGGCGGCCGAGGGCCGGTTCGAGGAGGGCTACATCCTCAGCCGCGAGCCGAACCCCGTCGCGGCGATGTGCTCGTACGTCTGCTCGGCGCCCTGCGAGCGGGCGTGCCGCCGCGGGGACATCGACCGGCCGCTGGCCATCCGGGCCATGAAGCGCTTCCTCGTCGAGTGGCACGAGGCCTCCGGGATCCCCGACGTCATCCCGGCGGTCGAGCCGCGCGAGGAGCGGGTCGCGGTCGTGGGCGCCGGCCCGTCGGGCCTCGCCGTCGCCCGCGAGCTCGCCCTGAAGGGCTACCGCGTGACGGTCTACGACGAGCTGCCGTACGGCGGGGGGACGATGCTCATCGGCGTGCCCGCCTTCCGCCTGCCGCGCGAGGCGATCGAGATGGACGTCCGGCTGGTCGAGCGGCTCGGCGTCCGGTTCGTCTATGACACCCGGGTCGGGCGGGACGTCAGCTTCGAGGATCTCCAGCGCCAGTACGATGCCGTGGCCATCTGTGCAGGCGCGATGGAGCCGGTCGTGCTCGACGTCCCCGGCAGCGACCTGACGGGCGTCCAGTACGGCGTCGACTACATGCGCAAGGCCAACCTGGGCGAGCCGCTCGAGGTCGGTCGGGACGTGGTCGTCATCGGTGGCGGCTACACCGCGATGGACTGCTCGCGGACGAGCCTGCGCTACGGCGCCGAGCACGTCGCCATCGTCTACCGCCGGACGCGCTCCGAGCTCGTGGTGGACGAGGAGGAGCTCGGCGAGACCGAGCGCGAGGGCGTCCGGCTCGAGTTCCTGGCCAGCCCGCTCGAGGTGCTCGGCGAGGACGGCCACGTCACTGGCGTCCGCTTCATCCGCAACAAGCTCGGCGAGCCGGACGCGTCCGGCCGCCGCTCGCCGGTGCCGATCCCGGGCTCGGAGTTCGTCATCAAGGCCGACACGGTCATCCCCGCCGTCTCCCAGGCGGCCGACCTCGCCTTCCTGCCGGTCGAATCCTCCTTCGAGGTCGCCCGGGGGCGGGTCAAGGTGGACCCGGCGACGTATGCGACCAACGTCCGCGGCGTCTTCGCCTGCGGCGACTTCGTGACCGGCCCGACGACGCTCATCGAGGCCGCCGGCCACGGCAAGAAGTGCGCCTACGCCATCGACCGCTACCTCGCCGACCGGACCGACGTGACGGTCGCGGCGAACGTCAAGATCACCAGCTCCTGGCGGCACGACATGCCGGAGCTGTACGACATGCTGCCCCGCCAGCACATCCCGATGGCACCGGTCGAGCTGCGCATGCCCTCGACCGATCCGGCCGACAACTTCACCACCCCGGTCGAGTACGGCTACACCGCCAGCCAGGCCGTCGCCGAGTCGACCCGCTGCCTGATGTGCAACTACAACATCTGGTTCGACCCGTTCCGCTGCGTCCTGTGCGGCGCCTGCGCGGACGTCTGCCCCGAAGGCGTCATCCACATGGTCGACATCAATCAACTCAAGAGCGAGGGCTATCTGCCCGAGCTCGAGGAGGCGTACGGCTGGCAGCAGGGAGCAGCCATGCTCCTCGACGAGGAGCGCTGCATCCGCTGCGCCCTGTGTGTGAAACGGTGCCCGTTCGACGCCATTACGATGGAACGGTTCGAGTTGCAGGAGGTCTCGAGCGACGGGCGGCTCTACAAGGAGTCGTACCGTGACGCCCAGCTGGCCGGGACGCCCGGCGTCGCAGGAGGGGCCAGGTGAGTTTCCTCGAGCGGGTCGACCAGGGGATCCGCCGGAGCGTCGTGTGGCGCTCGCTCTTCCGCCAGCCGTACCCCAACGACGAGCGGTCGCGAGCCTACGCGATCATGAACAACGTGTTCCTGCACCTGCACCCCGTGCGGGTCCGGCAGCACGCGGTCCGCTTCGCCTACACCTTCTGCCTCGGCGGCCTGTCGTTCTTCCTGTTCCTCGTCCTGACGGTGACGGGCGTCTACCTGATGTTCTTCTACGTCCCGTCGGCGACCCAGGCCTACACCGACATCCTGCAGATCCAGAGCCAGGTGGCCTTCGGCCTGCTGACCCGCAACGTCCATCGCTGGGCCGCCCACCTGATGGTCTTCTTCGTCTTCCTGCACATGATGCGGGTCTTCTACCACGGCGCCTACAAGCCGCCCCGCGAGTTCAACTGGGTGGTCGGCGTCGTGCTGCTCTTCCTGACCATCATGCTGAGCTTCACCGGCTACCTGCTGCCGTGGGACCAGATCGCCTACTGGGCCATCACCATCGGCACCAACATGGCCGGCTATGCGCCGCTCTTCAACACCCCGAGCAAGTTCCTGCTCCTTGGTGGCCTGGAGGTCGGCCAGAACACCCTGCTGCGCTTCTACGTGCTCCACATCATGGTCTTCCCGCTGGTCGCCGCGATCTTCCTGGCCGTCCACTTCTGGCGGATCCGGAAGGACGGCGGCATCAGCGGGCCGCTCTAGACCGGGAGGCGTCCCTGCATGGCCGAGACCCAGACCCCCCCGGAGCGCCGGGTCACCCCGGTCGACCCGTCCCGCCGGACGGAGATCGACAAGCAGCGCGTGCCCATGGCGGCGCGGCCGTACCGCCTCCTCGCCCTCGTCAAGCAGGATGCGGTGGTGCGGGTCCAGAAGGAGCCCGACGACACCGTCATGACGTGGCCGCACCTGGTGGCCATCGAGTTCCTCGCCGCGGCGATGATGAGCGTCTTCCTGCTGCTCATGGGCCTCTTCGTCAACGCGCCCCTCGAGGACCTCGCGAACGGCAACGTCACGCCCGAGGTGGCCAAGGCACCCTGGTACTTCCTCGGCCTCCAGGAGCTGCTCTCGTACTTCCACCCCGTCGTCGCGGGCGTGCTCGTCCCGACGTTCCTGCTGGTCGGGGCCGCCCTCGTCCCGTACGTGGACCGGGGCGACATCCTGGCGACCCGCCCCTCGGAGCGCAAGACGGCTGTCGTGCTGTTCAGCCTCCTGGCCGTCCTCGGTCTCGTCGTGACGTTCATCGGCATCTTCTTCCGGGGGCCCGGCTACGCCTACACCCTGCCCTGGGTGAACGGGCTCCACTTCAGCCTCTGACGGCGCCGCCCCGGAGGGACGCGGCGACCGAAGCGACCGTCGGCATCGGATGAAAGGGACTGGATCGAGCAGGCATGGGTAACTGGCAGGTCGAGCCCGCCTCGCGGCCGGGCGCGCTGACGACCGAGGCGATCCGGCAGCTCCGGCATGGCCAGGTCGAGGGCATGTCCCGGCGGCGGCTGCTGCGGACGTCGCTCGGCACGGGCATCCTGGTCTGGCTGGTCGAGCTCGTCGGGGGCACGCTCGGCTTCCTCTGGCCGAACCTGGCGGGCGGGTTCGGGGGCAAGGTCAGCCTCGGCACGTTCCAGGCCGTCTCGAACAGCCCGGCGGTGCAGGGGGCGGGCGGCGAGTTCAAGAACGGCGCGCCGGCCTACTTCCAGGACGCCCGGACCTTCGTCGTCCTGGTCGACCCGAGCCGCCCCGAGTTCTCGCCCGGGACGAGCCCCCAGGGCAGCGGCCAGGAGACGAACGTGCGGACCCTCTACCAGCGCTGCACGCACCTCGGCTGCAAGCCCAACTTCTGCACCAAGAACTACTGGTTCGAGTGCCCCTGCCATGGCTCCCGCTACGACCGTCTCGGGATCAAGGTGAAGGAGCTCGGGCCGGCCCCGCGGAGCCTCGACCGCTTCGCCTCGAGCGTCGACGGCAGTGGCGTGCTGACCGTCGACACCAGCAAGATCACGCTCGGCCCGCTGCCCGTCGCGCTCGGCCAGCCGGGCCTCATCCCGCCCAAGTCCCCCACCGGCTGCATCTGAGCCCATGCAGCACCACCCGTCACCGACCCAGCATCGAGGAGCCCGATGACCGACCAGCCAGGGCCCGGGTCCGAGCGCCCGCTCCCCGTCCCGCGGCCGACCCCCGCCGGCGGAGCGGTCGAGCGATTCTCGGCACCGCCGGCCGCCCACACCTTCGGCCTCTCGAGCGAGCGCGCCGCGGCGATCGTGCGCCAGAGCGCCAATGCCCGGTGGGTCGCGTTCCTGGCTGTGCTGGCCGTCGTCGTCTTGGTCATCGTCTACTACTTCTACGACCTGGGGCTGCCGGGGATCGCCGGGAGCAGCCGGTTGACCAAGGAGGTCGCCGACCAGCAGGTCGCCTCGGTCCAGCGGGGCTACAAGCTGTTCGAAGCGAACTGCGCCCGCTGCCACGGGGCCCAGGGTCAGGGGGGCATCGGCCCCGCCCTCGACGACCAGGCCAAGCTGCTCACCCATCTCACGCCCGCCTACATCAAGAACGTCCTGACGGTCGGCGGCCGCTACGTCTGCGGCAACGCCAACAGCCTGATGCCCGTCTGGGCCGATACGAACGGCGGGCCGCTGAATTACCAGCAGATCAACGATCTCATCGCCTGGATCCGCGCGACGACCGACGTCAGCTTCCAGGCGACCGACCCGGCGACGGGCCAGACCGCCGCGGTCCACGGCTGGCGCGACCCGAACTTCGCCCTGGCTCCGGGCGCGACGCCGTTCCCGGCCTGCTGGACCGACGCCTTCAAGAACGCCGGCGCGTCGCCGGGCGCGAGCGGCTCGCCCTCGACCAGCGGCTCACCGCAGGGGAGCGGCGCGGCGGCGACGACCCTCACCCTGACGGCCCAGAACATCGCCTACGACAAGACGAGCCTCGAGGCGCCGGCCAACCAGCCGTTCACCATCCAGTTCACGAACAACGACGCGGGCATCCCCCACAACGTCTCCATCCACAAGGATTCGCCGACCGGCGCCGAGCTCTGGTCGGGCGAGATCTTCCCGGGGGTCGGCTCGCGGACCTACCAGGTCCCGGCCCTGCCGGCGGGGACGTACGGGTTCGTCTGCTCGGTCCACCCCAACATGACGGGGACACTGACGGTCAAGTGAGGAGGGCCGCCGGCGGCTCGACCGCGGCGGCGATGGAGGGACGATGACGGAGCGGGCGCTGCGCCCCGGGGGGAGCCTCGAACGGCGGCGGGTCGCTTTCGGGCTGTTCGACGCCGACGGCTGGTCGTGGGCCAGCGTCAAGGCGCTCTTCTGGTTCGTCGTCATCATCCTGCTGCTCGGCTACCTGCCTGACCGGGCGTACTACTTCACGGTCTTCCCGACGATCGATCTCGGCATCAACGCCTGGTCGCCGGTGAACCTCTGCCCGGCCTCGAACGGCTCCGACTTCCCCTGCCCCGCCCCGGCGGGAGCGATCCTCGCCTGGGAACCCTCGCCGGGCCAGCTCGCCCTGCCCTCCAAGCGGACCGACGGCGCAGCCGTCCTCGCCGGCAACCGGCTGTTCTACGTCGGCGGCAGCGACGGCACGACCGCGAAGGCCGACGTCTACGCGACGACGCCGACGGCGGACGGCAACTTCGCCCCCTGGCAGCCCGCCGGTTCGCTGCCCGCCCCACGGGCGCGCGTCGCCGCGGTCTTCCTCGGCGGCTCGGTGTATGTCGTCGGTGGGGCGGACGACAGCGGCGCGCCGACCGACACGGTGTTCGTCGGGACGCCGGGTGCCTCGACCGGCGCGATCTCGAGCTGGAAGACGGACGACACCCTCAAGCTGCCGGCCCCGCGGGCCGGGGCCGCCGTCGTCGTCGCGGGCGACGGCCTGTTCGTCGTCGGCGGTTCGGACGCCAAGGGCCCGACGACGACGGTCTGGAAGGCGACGCTCGACACGAAGGGCGCGCTGGGCGCCTGGAAGCCGGTCGGGCCGCTGCCGGCGGCCGAGCCGCGGACCGATGCCGGCGCCGCGCTCCTGGGGAACTACCTGTTCGTGTATGGCGGCAGCGGCGCCAGCGGCCCGACCGCGACGGTCCTCCGCGCCGACGTCAGCACGTCCAACGGGGCGACGACGATCGCCGACGGCAAGTGGGCGACGAGCGCGGACGCGAACCTGCCTGCGCCGCGGACACGGGCCGAGACCTTCGTGGCCAACGGCACGCTCTACGTGGTCGGCGGCACGGATGGCCAGGCGCCGCAGTCGGAGACGTACTGGACGACGCCGTCGGCCCAGGGCGTCATCGACGTCTGGCACCACCTGACCGCCGACGACCTCCCGGCCTCCCTGGGCCTCGCCGGCGCGGCCGCCGTCCCCAGCGGTTCGCACGCGTTCCTCATCGGCGGCACGACCCGCCAGGGCGTGACCGACGGGACCGCTCGCTCGAACCTCGCCCCGCAGCCGCCGTTCTTCCAGCTCGGCCTCGTCGGGGCGACGATCCCCGCTCTCTCGATCCAGGGCGAGATCGGCCAGCAGCTGGGCTACCTGGCGGCGGCCGGCGTGGGCACGATCGACTTCGCCCTGCTGGTCCTCATCGGCGCGGCGCTCGCGCACCGAGAGCGGACCCGCGAGTTCCTCGCCCGTCTCCGGCGCCGGGGGCGAACGGCCTGACGGTCAGGTGGTCCGGGCCCGCCGGACCACCGTTTCCGACCGGACCGAGCGGCCTACATCAGGCCTCGGCGCGTCGGCGGCCGCGGTTCGTCCGGCGTTCGGGGGTCATGAGCCCGACCAGGAACCCGTCGCCGTGCTTGCGGACGGCGATCTCCCGGCCTTCCTCGGCGGCGACGCGCAGGAGGCGCTGGCGGATCGTGATCGGCTTCTCGTCGGCGCCGAGGCTCACCTCGAACACGTCGTCCGGCCCGGACAGCTGGCCGATGAGCTTCTTGAACTGGCGCTGTTGCTGCTGGCGCTCCCGCGCGGCGGGGCTCAGTTCTTTCACCGGTCGCTTGCGGGCGTCCATCACGGCCGGATCAGCGACACGCCGGATCTTGACCATCTGACGTATCCCCTTATATGTCGCGGCGTCGGGCGCGCCGCCCTGCGGAATATACGCGCCTCCACGCGCGAGGTCACGTCGAAATGTGTGGTCGACGCGCGTTTCCTGGCATCGCCGGCGGATCGCGTCATCTTCGTCGGCCCGTCGCGGCGGCATGTGGCCGCCATGTGGCCGGCCGCGTCGGCGACATGCGCCGTCAGCGGTCGAGCCGACGGAGCGATGGGGCGCTCAGTGGCACCGGCGGCCGGGCGACGAAGCGCGGCGAGCCAGGCACCCGCGGCGCCACCGGCGGCAGGGTCGCCAGGATCCCCAGCCGCTCGCCGAGCTCCTCGAGCAGCGCGGCGAGGTCGAGGCCGCCATCCGTGCCGGCCTGGCGGGCGCGGTCGAGATGGCCCCGGGCCGCGGCGAGGTTCCGCTCCACTCCCGCCGGGTTGCCGCGCACGGCATGGACGTAGCCCGCGGCGAGCTTGATGAGGCCCTGGTAGAGCGCCCGCTCGCCGAGGTCGTCGGTGCCCATCCAGGCCGGCTCGAGCAGCTCGTGGGCGGCGAAGAAGTCGCCCGCCTCCCAGGCCGCCACGGCCGCCTCGAAGGCCGCCCGACGCGCCGCCGCCGCGAGCGGCCGGTACGCCTTCCGTCGACCGCCGCCCTGGTCGACCGTCCGGCGCCCGGGCCCGCCCGACGCGCTGGCCGGCGTCAACGGCTCGCCCCTGCTCGGCGGCCGGCTCCGCCCTCGCTCCCGCCGGTGCGGTCGTGCCAACGCGCGCGTCCGGCGTCAGGCGTCAGGCGAGGTCCTCCAGCCGCTGGCGACCGGCCACCCCGGCCGAGAGCTCGTGCCACCAGTCGACCTGTTCCTCACCGAGCCGCCAGCAGAGCCAGACCTGGCGCCCCGCGACGAGGGCCGGGAAGTCGATCAGGCCCGACTCGATGTCACGCAGCTGGATGCTCCACTCGTCGAGCCGGCTGACGGCGGCCTGCATCTGGTCGATGAGGGCCTGCATCCGCAGCTCGAGGCGGCGGGCCTCCGGATCGGCGGAGCCGCCACCTTCGCGCTCCCGGCCGCCCTGCGCCTCGTGGACCCCGACCGCCGCCTCGCGCAGCCGGATGAGCTCGAGCCGCTGCGCCTGCAGGGTCTCCAGCAGTGGCCGCAGCTCGGCGAGCCGGGCGTTCGCGCGATCGAGGTCGTAGAACGTCGCCATCGTCGCCGAATGGTAGTCCGGGCGGTGCTAGGATGCCGTCCCGGGCACCAAGGAGGTCGTCATGAAGCTCGCGTCGCGCATGGACGGCATCGGCACCGAGACCGCTTTCGAGGCGGCCGCTCGGGCGAGGGCGCTCGAGGCGACGGGCCGCCACGTCATCCACCTCGAGATCGGCGAGCCCGACTTCGATACGCCGGCCAACGTCCGCGAGGCGGCCAAGCGGGCGCTCGACGCCGGCGCGACGCACTACGCGCCCTTCCCCGGGATCCCCGAACTGCGTCGGGCGATCGCCGCCGACGCGACCGCGCGCAAGGGCTTCGCCGTCGACCCCGAGCGGGTCTTCGTCACGGTCGGCGGCAAGGGCGTGATGTACTACGCGATCCTCGCCCTGGTCGACCCCGGCGACGAGGTGATCGTGCCCGATCCGGGCTACCCGATCTACGAGTCGGTCACCCGCTTCGTCGGCGGCACGCCGGTGCCCATCCCGATCCGCCAGGAGCAGGGCTTCCGGCTCGACCCCGACGAGCTCGCCTCGCTGGTCACGCCCCGCACGAAGCTCCTCGTCATCAACTCGCCGGCGAACCCGACCGGCGGCGTCCTGACCGCCGACGACCTCGAGCGGATCGCCGCCGTCGCCCGCGAGCACGACCTGATGGTCCTCTCCGACGAGATCTACTCGCGGATCCTGTACGAGGGCGAGTTCCGCTCGATCGCCGCCCTGCCCGGGATGGCCGAGCGGACGATCGTGCTGGACGGGTTCAGCAAGACCTACGCCATGACCGGCTGGCGCCTCGGCTACGCCATCGTCCCGGAGTCGCTCGTCTTCGGCTTCGGGCGCCTCATCATCAACTCGATCAGCTGCGCCCCGACGTTCGCCCAGGTCGGAGCGGTCGAGGCGCTGCAGGGCTCGCAGGCCCCGATCGAGGCGATGGTCGCCGAGTTCCGCGCCCGGCGCGACCTCATCGTCGATGGCCTCAACGCCCTGCCCGGTGTCGAGTGCCTCCGCCCGGCGGGCGCGTTCTACGTCTTCCCCCGCGTCGCCGGGACGGGCAAGAGCGGCAAGGAGCTGGCCGACCTCCTGCTCGCCGAGGCCGGCGTCTCGGTCCTCGCCGGGACGGCCTTCGGCGGTGTCGGGGTCGACCACATCCGCCTCAGCTACGCCAACTCGCGCGAGAACATCGCCCGCGCCCTCGAGCAGATGCGGACCGTCCTGGAGCCGCTGGTCGCAGCGGTCTAGCCTCGCCCGGAGGGGCCGCCGGGCGAGGCCGACCAGGCGCGTCGCGTCAGCGCGCGGCGACCGCCTCGACCGCCTCGCGCAGCGCCGCCAAGCGCCGCTCCCGCTCGCCGGCGAAGCGCTCGATCGCGGCCAGGATGTGGTCGGGGTCGAGGTGCGCCTCCTCGATGACCTCGTCGACCGTTCCGCCCGTCCGCCAGCGGTCGTCCCAGTCGGCCGACAGGGAGTATCCGCGAGCGAGCGGGCCCGCCACCCAGTCGGCCATGAGCTTGAAGGCGCCGTTCGTGACGACCATGCCGTCCCAGCGGTCCGCGGCGCCGACGGTCGCCTCGCGGTACGCGGCGTCCTGGAGCCGGAAGAGCTGGGGGCTGAGGGCGGCCACCACCTTGACGTTGAGGCCGCGGCGGTCCAGCTCAGGGAGGACCTTGACCAGGTTCGCGGTCGAGGCCGTGCCCCGGACGAAGACGGTACCCTGGCGCGGCGCATCCGGCCGGAACGGCCGCATGACGTAGGCGCCCCGGGCCGCCTCGAAGTGCGACGGGATGCCGAGGGCCGCCCGGTCGGGGATCTCGATGGCCGGCCGGGTCACGTGGAGGGCGACGATCGGCGCAGCCTGGGCGAGGGCGGCCGCGAGCATGACCGGCACCTCGTTGTACTCCCAGGGGTGGAGGTCGATGACGGCGCCCTCGGGGAACAGCTGCGTCACGCCCGTCTCGAAGATCCCGAAATGGGTCCGCGAGTCCTCGGCCGTCTCGGGTCCCGAGTGGCCGGCCACCCAGAGCACCTTGCCGACCTGCAGCTCCGAGTCCTGGGCGAGCTGGCTGAAGAGGCGGAGCGGGCCGTACTTGAGGTAGCTGAACGAGGCGTACGTCGAGCAGGCGCCCCAGAAGCCGTCGAAGCCGGTCATCGGGTCCGGGGCGAGGTTCACGCTGGCGAGGCCGGCCACCAGGCCGGCGTTCGTGAACTCGGTGATCTCCTGGGGCAGGACGACGCCTTCGGGGTTCGTCGAGCGCTCGTACCAACCGTAGCCCGGCAGCTCGCCGAAGTCCTTGCCGAAGCCGGAGATGTTCGTCGAGTCGGCCAGGTCGGCCGAACAGACGATGAAGAGCGGTCGGCCGTACTCGGCCCGGGCGAAGGCGTTGACCCAGGAGCCCCAGGCGCCGAGGGCGGCCCGGTTGGGCTGCTTCTCGCCGGGGGCGCGATACAGGCCTTCGGGGTAGGCCCGGAAGTCGAAGAGGCGACGGTCGCGGAAGACACCGCTCCGCTGGCCCCCGAGGCGGAAGCCGGCCACCTCGTCGGGCACGGTCTCGGCGATGGCGACGAGGCGGTCCGACAGCCAGCGGACGAGGCCCTCGTCGTCGCGCAGGACCGACATGGCCGCGCGCAGGTTGGCCTCGGCCTGGGCCGCCCGCGCTGCCGGCTCGGCCGGGGCCGCCTCGTCGACGCCCTCGTAGCGGATCCCGTAGCGCTCGATGAAGTCGTGCCGGACGGCCCAGAACTCCGGGCTGTTCATGGGGTGCGGCGTGCCGTGGCTCTTGGCGTCGTACTTGCCGTAGCCGCGCCCCTTCCGGGTGCGGAACCAGGCCATCGTCGGGGCGAGCTCCTCGCCGGGGGACCGCTCGCCGCGGGCCGCCTCGAGCACGGCCCGGGCGACGGGCGCCCACTCCATCCCGCGCTCCGTCCCGAGGATCCGCCAGCCGGCGGGCCGGAACCAGTCCTCGGGCGTCCCCGCGACGACGGAGCTGGCGGAGCGCTCGTCGATGCCGAAGTCGTTCCAGTCGACGAGGAAGACGAGGTTGTCGAGGCCGAGGCCCCAGGCCGAGTTCTTCGTCTCGTGGGCGGCCCCGGGCGTCAGCCCTCCTTCGCCCTCGACGACGAAGACCTTGACCTCGCCGGCCCCGGCCCGCTTGAGGGCCATCGCCTCGCCGGCCGCCGGCGGCATGCCGTGGCCCGACGGGCCCGTGTTCGACTTGAGGAAGAGCGTCTTGCCCTCCATCTCGGCGTGACCGGGCAGGCCGCCCCGCCGGCGGAGCCGGAGCAGGTCCTCCCAGGTCAAGGCCCAGCGGCCGCCGTCCGGAAAGGCGAAGCGTTCGTCGCGGTCGCGCTCGTGGCGGGCGCGGAGGCCCTCGTCGAGGACGGCCAGCGTGGCGTAGACGAGGGGCACGGTGTGGCCCGCGGAGAGGACGAAGCGGTCGCCGAAGCGCCGCCAGGGCCGCCGGATGTCCCAGCGCATCGCCCCGCTCAGGAGGAGCGACAGGAACAGGTGGACCTTCGAGCGCGAGCCGCCGGGGTGCCCGGACTGGCGGTAGTTCAGGGCCAGGTCGAGGCACTCGTCGATGACGTCCTTGAGGACCTCGTAGCGCGCGAAGTCCGCGGCCGCCGCGGCGTACAGCTCGTCCACCGACGGGCGCTCCAGCGTGTCCACCATCGACCTCCACCCAAGGCGGCGCTCGCCGCGCCGCGCCGCGCCGCGCCGACTGGCGGACCGGCGGTCGCGGCCATGGTAGTGGAGCGCCGCGGCCCTCGCGGCTCGGGCGTCAGCTCGGGGCCGCGCTCGAGGTCGGGGACGGGCTCGCGGCGGGAGAGGCCGCGCCCGAGGCCAGCGGCGAGGGCGGGGGCGACGGCGACGCGGCCGGGGCCGGGGAGGGTGGCGTGCAGGCCGTGTAGGGGTGGAGGAGCGCGGCGGTGCAGGCGGAGTAGGAGAAGTCGGTGGCGTTCGTCGGCCCCGGGCCGAAGAACGGGAAGGCGCCGACGAGGGAGATGGCGAGGTACAGCGCGAGCAGCCGGAGCGGACTCACGCGCCGCAGGAGATACCACGTCCCGACGACCAGGAGGAGCGGCAGGAGGCCCGGGAAGAGCTTGTCGAGGATGTCCGTCTGGAGGTTGAGCCGCGTCTCGTACAGGCTCACGGTCGGCGCCAGGAAGACGATCACCGCCTGGGCGGCCAACGCCCCCAGGACGAGGTTGCCCAGGACGCCGGCACCCGTCAGCAGCCGCTCCATCGCCCCCGAGCGGAGCACATCGGTCACGAACGTCCGGCCCCGCGCATAGCCCTGCGTCCAGGCGAGGTAGCCGATGAGCACCACCGAGACGCCGATGAGCAGCAGGTAGACGGCCGCGCCGAGCGGGTTCCCAGTCCGCCCGGCGACGCTCGTCCCGGCGGCAGCGCTCGCGCCGGCGATGCCGATGCCGACCGCCAGGAAGATCGGGGTCAGGGTCCCCTGGCTGATCGTGTCGCCGATGCCCGCCAGCGGCCCCATCAGGCCCGACTTCACCGAGTTGATGGCGTCGTCGTCGATCGGCGCGCCGGCCGCCCGCTGCTCCTCCATGGCGATGACCGCGCCGTGGATGACGTTGCCGACGTTGGGCTCGGTGTTGAAGAAGACGAGGTGGCGCCGGAGGGCCGCCCGGATCTCGTCCTCGGTCCGGTACAGGCGGCGGATGATCGGGGTCATGGCGTGGGCGAAGCCCGTCCCCTGGAGGCGCTCGTAGTTGTAGTTGGCGTGCGAGAAGAACGTCCACAGGACCCACGAGCGGAGGACGTCGCCGCGGGTGAGCCTGGGCGGCGCAGCGTCGCTCCCCGTCGGCGTCGCCGACGCCGACGCCGCCGCGACGGCGGCGCTCCCGCCTGCGCTCGCTGCGCTGACCTCGCTCCCGGGCCGCAGTCCCGCCGGCGCAGCCTCCGACGGCCCGACCTCCCGACGCCGGGCATCGGTCACGAACGTGACGTGCAGGTAGGCCAGGACCAGGCCGATCGCCGCGACCAGGACGATCTGCAGCTTGAGGTCGCTGGCGACCATCACCAGGTAGCCCAGGAAGAAGTAGGGCACCACCGCGCCCCGGAAGATGAAGCGCATGTTCAGGGCGATGCCGATGGCCGGCAGGATCCCGCCGGCGACGGCCAGCCCGTTGAGGACCCAGGCGGGCAGGGCGTCGAGGACGCGCAGGACGACGTCCGTACCCTGGTAGGCCAGCACGAAGACGGGCAGCACGCTGATCAGGAAGAGCCAGGCCTGGCCGGGCAGCCAGTTCATTCGGGCGACGCCGTCGATGTCGCCCGCCTCCGCTCGCGCGTCCGCCCAGTGGGCGAAGACCGAATCGGCGGTCATTCTCAGGTTGAAGATGACCGTCCCGAGCAGGCCGATGGGGACGGCCAGGGCGAGCGCCTGGGCAGGGTCGAGCCGACCGGCGAGGGCGAGGGTCGTGCCCACCCAGCCCGCCAGCCCAGGGTCGCTGGGGAGCGTGCCGCCGGCCGAGATGAAGCCGAGGTAGGCCAGGTTGATCGTCGCCCCGACGAGCGTCCCCTGCGCCGGGTCCCCGAGGATCAGCCCGACGAACAGTCCCGCGACGAGCGGTCGGAAGAGGGTGAAGTAGGCCAGGCCGAAGAGCCAGGGGCTGTTGGAGAGGTAGTAGCCGAAGGCGACGAGGAAGGCCTGCAGTGGGCCGATCGTGATCGCGCTCGCCGCGGCCGCGCCGGGGGACGCCGGAGCGAGGGGGAGGCGCGCGGCGGCCAGGACGGGCGCGGGCGCGAGGACGAGCAGCGCGGCGGCCGCGGCCGCGAGCGCGGCGGCGGGCAGCAGCGTGCGCGGTCGGGCGCGGACGGGGACGCGGGCGGGCCGGTCGGGAGCCATCGTCTACCTCGTGGCGTCGGGGACGTCGGGCGCCGGACCGCCGGCGCGGTCCACGGAGCGCAGCGGGACGGGTCGCTCGTCGGCGACGAGGCGGAGCTCCACCCGGGTTCCGAGCGCCTCGAGGCGGCGCAGGGCGGCGAGCTCCTCGTCGCTGGCGTGGATGCTGCGGTGGAGCGGGTGACGGCCGGGGCCGGCGCCCAGGCCGCCAAGGTTGAGGACGTCGAAGCGGACGCCCGCCTCGCGCAGGCGGAGGGCGCTGACGGGGGAGCGGAGCAGGACGAAGGCCGCCTCGGGGGAGGCGGCGAGCTCCCGGGCCCGCGCCGCACCGCCGGCGAGCCCGTGGACCTCGACCGGCACGTCGGGCGGCGCGGCCAGGCGGAGCACGTCCGAGAGGAACGGGTCGGCCGCCACCGCGTCGTCGACGACGAGGATGCGATCCGCCCCGACGGCCCGCAGCCAGACGGCGACGACCTGGCCGTGGATGAGCCGGTCGTCGACGCGGACGAGCTTGAGCGGCATCCTCAGGAGGCGCGGCGGGCGAGGTCGGGTCGGTCGGGGCGGCGTCGCGGCGCGGCGGCCTCCGCGCCGTCAGCCATGGGGGCCGTCGACGCGGCCCTCCACGACGACGCCCAGATCGCTGCCCGGCCCACCTCGACGAGTCGAGCGAGGGCCTCGCCGTCGAGCCGGTCGAGGCCGAGGGCCGCCTCGAGGAGCATCGCCAGGTTCACCCCGGAGACGCAGGCGAGTCGCGGGTCGCGGAGTCCGAGCGCGGTCGCCACGTTGTGGGGCGTGCCGCCCTGCAGATCGGTCAGGACGAGGACGGGTCTCCGGTCGCGCCCGGCCGCGTCGGCGACGGCGGCCGCGAGATGGTCCGGGGTCTCGTGCGCGTGGAGGCTGATCGCCGAGATGTCCTCGATCGGCCCCGCGATCAGCTCGGCGCTGGCCAGCAGCGCCGCGGGCAGCTTGCCGTGACCGACGAGCAGGATCCGGAACGGTCGCACGTGTCTCCCGAGGCTGCGACGGACGAGCCGAGAAGTCGAGTTGCAAGGATTTGCACGAAAGACCTTGCAGCGGCTACGCTGCGCCGTATACTCGGGCGGGTCCCGCTCCCTGTCAAGCGGGCCTCGCAGCGGCCGGAGGCAGCGCCCTGAGCCCAGTCTCTCGCCGTCGTCCCGCTCCCCAGGATGCCTCCGCCGGCGATGTCGGCATGCTCCGCCTCATCGCCGAGCTCTACTACCTCCAGGAGCGTTCGCAGCCGGAGATCGCCGACCTCACCGGCTTCTCGGTGGCCACGATCTCCCGCCTCCTGGCCGCGGCTCGGGCACGCGGCATCGTCCGGATCTCAGTCGAGGGAGACCGAGCTCTTCCGTCACCCTTGGCCCGCGAGCTCGGCGACGCGCTCGGCGTCGACGTCCACCTGACGGCCGGCCGCGAGACGGACCCACCCGTCGCCGCCCGCCTGTGCGGCATCGCCGCGGCTGCGCGGCTCGCGGACGAGCTGCCCGGGCGCGGCGTCCTCGGGCTGACCGGGGGCTACACCGTCGAGGCATTGACCGGCGCCCTGTCGACCGTCCACCGGCCCGACCTGGTCGTCGTCCCCCTCGTCGGGGGCTGGGATACCAGCAACCCGCACCTCAACAGCAACGAGATCGCCCGCCGGCTGGCCGAGCGACTCGGCGCGACCGTCCGCCTGCTCCACGCGCCGGGCCTGCTCGACGCCGAGGAGACGACCCGCGCCCTCCTCGGCGACAGCGCGATCACCGCGACGACGGCCTTCTGGGACCATCTCGACGTCGCCCTGCTCGGGATGAGCGGCGGACCCATCCTGCGGCCGGGGTATGGCACGGTCATGGACCGCCTGGACGCGGCCGGCCGCCAGCGACTCGCAGCCAAGGGCGCGGTCGGCGACGTCGCCGGGCACCTCGTCCGCCTCGACGGGTCCTTCGTCGAGGACGAGTGGGAGCGCCGGACGATCTCCATCCCGCTGGCCGCCCTCGGCCGGGCGCGGCGAGTGGTCGGGATCGCGGCCGGGGCGAACAAGGTGGAGACGATCGTCGGCGGCGCGCGGACGGGCCTGCTGCACCTGCTCGTGACCGATGAGCCGACCGCCCGAGCCGCGCTCCGCCTCCTCGGCGGCGGCTGAGGCTCGCCGGGCACGCAGTCGGGCCCGGGCGGTGCCGCCCGGGCCCGATGCTAGACTCGCCGACGGGCCGTTAGCTCAGTGGTAGAGCGGGGGACTTTTAATCCTCTGGTCGTGGGTTCGAATCCCACACGGCCCTCGATCGCGCCATCGCCCCTCAGCGGGGCGCGAGGCGGACGAACAGCCGGAGCGCCTGGCGGCGCGGTGCGCGGGTCTGCGGGGCGGCGGGCCGGACCGTCTCGACCGATCGGGCCAGGCGGGCCTCGTCGGCCTCGCGGCGCAGCTCCTGCTGGCGGGCCTGGATCAGGACTCGATCAAGGTACGGACTTCGGATCATCGCTCGACTCCCTCGACCGGGCTGCGGCTGCCCGACCGACAGGGGGAGCATGCGCCCCGTGCAAGTGCCGGCCATCGGCCCTCGGTCGCCTCCGCGGGCTGGACGGATGACGACATCGCCATGGCGGGACGACAAGCGCGCCTGTCGCTGGGCCGACACCCGACGCCACTGCCGGTCCGCGGGACGGCCCTTCGCGGTCCGGTCGGCTCGAAGCCTCCCGTAACGGTGGCGCCGCTCGGCCCCGCCCGTCTGCAAACCGCGCCGGCCTAGGGTCGGTCGGACCAGCACGCGCGACAGGAGGCGAGATGGACCACCCGCGACGGCCGAACGCGGCCCCGATCTCGGCGGACCAGCCGGACACGGGCGGCGACATGGCGCAGCAGGATCAGAGCGGGGCGGACCCGAGCCCGGACGCCGCCGACCGGGTCGTCGCCGGAGACGAGCCCGGCACCGATCAGGCCACGGGCTCGAGCGGGGGCTACGGCGTCGGCAGTGGCCTCGACTCGAGCGGCGGCTCGGGCGACGGCCGGAGCGGTGAGCCCGACGTCGAGGACGAGACCGACTGGCTCCGGTCGGGCGGCGCCCAGCCGAGCGCGCGGCCGGAGGCCTGAGCTCCCACCGCGCGGACGGGGTCGATCCGGCCTCGGCCTACTGGCCCTGGGTCGGCACGGCCGTCGACGGGCTGGCCGCGGGGTTGGCGGACTTGGCCGTGGCTGGCGGGACGACGACGAGCCTGGCCAGGCCCTCTGCCTCGCCGCTCTGGACGAGGCTCGCGACGTAGACCTGCTGGCCGACCTTCAGGTCGCCGAGCTGGGCCCGCTGGCGGTCGATCCGGACACGCGTCTCCGTGTCGGTCCGGACCGTCACGCTCGCTCCGCCGGCCTCGGTGACGGTGAGGGTGCCGCTGCCGACGGCGCCGATCGTGCCATGGTCGAGCTGGACGGTGACGAGCCCCGTGCGCGGCCGGTCGAACGTCGCGACGGCGTGGACGAGGTCCCGGGCGAGGAGGTGTCGGACGAGCCGCGCCGGGAGGGCCTGGTCGCCGGCGGCCTGGCCGGCGAGCTGGTCGACGACGCCCTGGGCGCCGCCGCCATCCCCGACCGCGGGGCCGTTCGGGGTGCTGGCGCCCGACCAGGGCGCGGCCGAGACGAGCCCGACGCCCAGGGCGGCGAGGACGACGACGGCGCCGCCGAGGAGGGCGAGCCGCCAGTGGGGGATCGAGGGCGATCGCATGGTCGGTACTCCACGTGCAGTCGGATGGGTTGCTGCCTCCCGGTGGGGACGGCTCTCGAACGCAGGATGGCGCGGCGCCGCGCTGCGTCGATCGAGGCGAACGTAAGGACGGCGTAAGGCCCGCGCCGCGCCGACTCAGATCGGGAGGGCGAGGACGTCGCCGTCGCGACCCTCGAGCACCGTCCCGTCGCGGCCCTCCCAGCGGGCGAGCCCCTCGCCGTGGACGCGCCAGCGGCGCTCGCCGCCGGGCTGCCGCTCGCCGATCAACCCGGTCCGTTCCGCGAGGCCGACGATGCCACGCAGCGCCGCGTCCGGCGGCACGGCCACGGCGACGCGGGAGGCGACCGACTCCGGTCGGCGCGGGTCGAGGTGCGGCGCGACGACCAGGCCGGGCACGAGGCCCAGGCCGGGCTGACCGCCGGCGGGCGTCCACGTCCAGCCGCCGAGGGCCATCGCCCCGGCGCTGGCGCCCGCCACGACAGCGCCGCGGGCGTGGGCGGCGAGGATGGCCCGCCAGGCGGCCGAGCCGGCGAACAGCGTCGGGATGAGGTCCGGGTCACCGCCCGGCAGGTAGACGACGTCCGCGCCGGCGAGCACGGCCGCGAGGGTCGGCGACGCGGCGCTCGCGATGTCCACGATGGGCACGGTCGAGATCCACGCCTCGACGCCGGCGCGAGCCGCGGTCCGCTCGATCGCTGTGCCACACGTGGCGGCGGCGCGCCCGGCGTCCTGGCGGGCTGCGGCGGTCGGGACGATCGCGACGCGGAGGCGGCCGGGATCGCTGCTCGTACCGGGCAGGCACGTCCCCAGCCGCTCGGTGACCGCGGGCCTGGCGGCCGCGAGGAGGGAGGCCAGGAACGGCTCGTCTCCCGACAGGCACTCTCCGCCGCCGTGAAGCCCGATCGGCCCGCTCACCCCTCCCTGCCCGGCCCGAGCCCCGGCGGTCGGGGCGTGACGTCCTTCGGCGGCGGCCGTCGGGGGCGGGGCCCGGCAAGGCGGGCGAGCAGGCCCGCGGGTATGACGAACGGGGCGAGATAGAGCCCGACGAGGAGGGGCAGCAGGAACCGTGCCCCCGCGCGGGCCTCGAGGCCGAGCAGGGACAGGCCGATCAACAGGACGAGGTAGGCCAGGAGGGTCCGCGGGCCGAGCCCGGCGAGGAAGAGCCGACGGGTGGGCAGCAGCGCGACGAGCCCGACGACCGCGAACGCCGTGATCGTCGCCAGCGAGGGCAGCGCCCAGGCGAGGCCCATCGTCCCTCTCGCCTCCTGCGTCATCCGCGGGACCGGGCGCCCGCGCTGGCACGCTAGCATGGCTGCATGCGCGCGTTCCTGCGCCCGGCGACCCGGTCGACGCCACCGAACACGATCGGATGGACGGTCGATCGTGCGGGGCCCGACTGGCGGGACGACCCGCGCACCGTGCGGCCCGTCGTCCTGGTCCTCGGCGGCTTCCTGACCTCGCCGCCGATCTACCGACCGTTCCGCCGCCGCCTCCTCGAGCGGGGCGCCGCCGACGTCGTGGTCGCCCCGGTCTGGCTGCCCGACTGGCTGCTCGCGGCGAGCCGCGGACTGGGCCCCATCGTCAGCCGTGGCGCACGGGGCCTGCTCGCAGCCGGGATCGCCGCGGCGGCGTCGCGCGAGAGCCGCGCGGCGCCCGTGCTCGTCGTCGGCCACTCGGCGGGGGGTGTCGTCGGGCGCCTGCTGCTCGCCCCCGAGCCCTTCGACGGGCGACCGTGTCGCGCCGCCGGCCGCATCGGCGCACTCGTCACCCTGGGCAGCCCGCTGCGGCCCGGCCCGCGATTCCTGGGCCGGGCCGGGACGGCCGCGGCCCGATTCGCCGAGACCGTCTCGCCGGGCGCCTTCCATGCGCCGCTCGTCGGCTACCTCAGCGTCTCGTCCCGGTCGGTCGTCGGGCGGGCCGCGGGCGACGGCCAGGAGCGGATGGCCTGGCGGGTCTACCGAGGCCTGGTCCCCGAGCCGATGGCCGGGCCCATCGAGGGCGACGGACTCGTGCCCGTCCAGTCCGCCCTGCTGCCCGGGGCCCGCCAGCTGGTCCTCGACGACGCCGCCCACGGCCAGGGCGCCGGTCGGCCGTGGTACGGGGTCGAGCCCGAGCTCGACCACTGGTGGCCGCTGGCACTCGAGACGTGGCACGAGGCGCTCGAGGCGCGGATGGCGGCGCGGCCGTTGCCCCGCAGCGCCTGAGCGGAGCGGCTAGAGTCGGGGTCCGCAGGAGGGGAGTCACGATGGTCGCTGCCGCGAGGGCCTCCTGATGCCGAAGGCGGAGCGGCGCCGGAGCGCGGCGATCGAGGTCGGCCCGAACGTCGTCAGGCTCCTCGTCGCGGAGTTCCGGACGGGCCGCGATGGCCGCCTCGCCCTCCGCCAGCTCGAGCAGCGGGTCAAGCTCCTCGACGCCATCCCCGGCTCGATGCCCGGAGAGCCGCCAGGCCGCGTCCCGGCCCTCGACGAGGCGAGCATCGCGGCCCTCGTCGCCCAGGTCGTCAAGTACGTCGCCGCGGCGATGCGGGCGGGTGCAGGCCCGCTCATCGCCCTGGCCGGTCCGCTCGGCACGTCCTCCGTCGACGCCGGCCCGGCGGGCGCGCCGGCCGGGCCGGTCGCCGAGCTGGCCGACGCCCTCGAGGAGGCCGTCGGGCTGCCTGCCCGCGTCCTGACGGCCCGTCGCCAGGCCGAGCTGGCGTTCCTCGGCGTCCGGGGCAGCCTCGAGCCGCGCGGGCCGCAGCTCATCATCGACGCCGGTGAGACGGCCACCCACCTCATCATCTGCGACGGGCGCGAACGCGAGACGCTGGCGAGCGTGCCCGTCGGCGCCGCGGGACTCGCCGCGGCCCTGCCCGGCGATCCGCCGAGCGTCCTGGAGTGGGCGCTCGAGGCGATCAGCCTCGGACGACTCCTCGCCGCGCTGCCCGAGGCGACGCCTGCCCTTGCCTGGGCGACCGGCGCCAGCGCCCACACCCTCGTCGGCCTGGAGGGCCAGCGCGAGCCCGGCCTGGCGACGCGGCTGAGCCTGGCGGATCTCGGGCGGATCGCCGACGAGCTCCTCCACACCTCGGCCCGCAAGCTCGCCCGACGGAGCGGCGAGGAACCCCGGCGCGTCGGCCAGCTCGCGCCCGCCGCCCTCATCCTCGCGGCGTTCCTGCGCCGCTACGAGCTGGAGTGGTGCACCGTCCTGCCGGCGGGCCTCCGGGACGGCATCGTGCTGGCAGAGGAGGCCCAGCCCGAGGCGTGGTGGCGGGACGCGCCGACGGAGGCCGCTCCTCCCGCCGCGGCCGATCCCGGCACCGCGGCCGATGCCGCCAGCGCGACGCCTGCGGCAGCCGCGCCGACCACCTCCGCGTTTGACGAGGCGGCCGGTCCCGCCTAGACTTCCGGCGCGGGGTGGAGCAGCGGCAGCTCGTCGGGCTCATAACCCGAAGGTCGGCGGTTCGAATCCGCCCCCCGCAACCAAGGGCGACCCTGATGGACCCCGGCGTCAGCCGGGGTCTTGCGATTCCCGGCTCTCGACGGGCCGCCCCCGGACCGTCCGCCGCGCGGCCCAGGCCGCCCGCAGGAAGTGGGCCACGTGGTGGAGCGGCCGGACGTGGCTCGGCTCGCCGGCGTAGATCGTCCGGATCGGGACCCAGGCCAGGCCGAAGCCGCGGGCGAGGCAGGTCGCCAGCATCTCGACCTCGAACTCGAAGCCGGGCTCGCGGCTGTCGAGGAGGGCCGTCATCAGGGCCCGACCGACGAGGCGATAGCCCGACTGGTTGTCGGGCACCTGCCGACCGAGGGCCAGCGACAGGGTCAGCCCGCCGAAGGTGTTCGCCAGGCGGCGCGCGACGGGCATCCGACGGAAGTCGCGCCGGCCCACCACGAGCTCGAGCGGGGCAGTGCGGGGCGCGGGCCCCCACCCTCGCCAGGCGGCGAGGAAGGCAGGGATCTCCGTGGGGTCGTGCTGGCCGTCCGCGTCGAGGGTGACGACCGCGTCGCAGCCGGCCGCCAGGGCCCAGCGGAAGCCCGCCCGGAGCGCGGCGCCCTTGCCCTGGTTCGGGCGCTGGACGAGGACGTGGGCACCGGCCGCCTCGGCGACGGCAGCGGTGTCGTCCGAGGAGCCGTCGTCGATGACGAGGACCGGCAGGTGTGCCGCGGCCGCCCGGACGACCGCCCCGATCCGGGGCGCCTCGTCGTGCGCCGGGATCAGGGCCAGGACGGCCCCGTCGCCGTCGGTCCGCAGCTCGTCACGCTCGCCCACGCCGCAAGGATAGGCCGGCGTCCGCCGTCCGCGGCTACTCCCAGCGGAACCAGCGGCTCGCGAGGCCGGCGGTCAGCGCGCCCCAGGCCGCGAGCAGGAGCAGGCTCGGCAGCGCGTCGCCCGCCTGCGACCCGAGGCCGATGCGGAGCGCGTCGGAGAGCGCTGCGGCCGGCAGGACGCGGGCGAGGTCGGCGAGCAGCGGCGGCAGGTGGTCGACCGGCAGCACGACGCCCCCCAGCAGGAGCAGGACGAGGTACAGCCCGTTCGCCCCGGCCAGCGTCGCCTCGGCCCGGACCGTCCCGGCGAGGAGCAGGCCGAGCCCGGCGAAGGCGAGCGTGCCCAACAGCAAAGCCAGCAGGGCGAGGGGCAGGGCGGCCGACGGTCCCGGCCGCCAGCCGTAGCCGACCGCGGCGATGCCGACGAGCAGGATGACCTGCAGCGCCTCGACGCCGAGGACGGCGAGCATCTTGGCGGTCAGGAGGCCCGTCCTGGGGAGCGGCGAGCCGCCGAGCCGCTTCAGGACCCCATAGGCCCGCTCGTATGCCGTGGCGATGCCGAGGTTGACGAGGCTCGTCGAGATCACGGCGAGGGCCAGGACGCCGGGCAGCAGGAAGTCGACCGGGGCCTGGCCGCCGGTCGGCAGCAGGGCGACCGAAGCGAGAAAGAGCAGCAGCCCGACCGGGATGACGAGGGTCACGAGGAGGTTCTCGCCGCGCCGGGCGGTCAGCCGCAGCTCCATCGCCGCCTGGGCCAGCGTCGACCGGACGAGCGGTGCGGCGACCGGAGTCCGGGCGGGCCCGAGCAGGGCCGCCAGGTCGCGGCCGCTCATCGGCCGCCTCGCGGGGCGCCGCCGACCGCGATGTCGCCATCCGCGGCCGACCGCGTCAGAGGCGCGGGCTCGGCAGGGGCCGCTGGCCCCTCCCGGAGCGTGTCGGCGTTCTCGGCGGACCCGGCCTGTTCGCCGGCCTCGGTGGCCGAGCCTGACGTCAGCTCGAGGAAGGCCTCCTCGAGTGTCCCGCCGCCGGTGCGGACGTCCTCGACGAGCAGCCCGCGCTCCGCGCACCAGGCCGCGAGCAGGAGGACCGTTCGCGGATCGGGGGCGACGCCATCGAGGCGGTATCGCCCTGGCGCGCCGTCCTCCGCCAGCCGCCCGGTGCGCGCCCGGGTGCCGGGTGCAGCATCCAGCAGGGCTCCCTCGAGCGCGGCCCGGTCGGTCGCCTCCAGCGGTCGGGCGAAGCGGACCCGCAGCCGCGGCGCGGTGCGCCCGGTCAGTTCGGCCGCGCTGCCCAGGGCGACGAGGCGGCCACGGTCGATGACCGCGATGCGGTCCGCCAGGCGCTCGACGTCGGCCAGCTCGTGGGTGGTCAGGAGGACCGTGACGCCCGTGGAGCGAAGCGTGGCGACGAGCTCTCGGGTCGCCGCCTTGGCGTGGGGGTCCATGCCCGCGGTCGGCTCGTCGAGGACGACCAGCTCCGGCCGCCCGACGATGGCGAGGCCGAGCCCCAGGCGCTGCTTCTGGCCGCCGGAGAGGACCTTGTAGCGCGTCGTCGCGGCGTCGGCCAGGCCGACCAGCTCGAGCACAGCGTCCGGGTCGAGCGGGTCAGCATAGAACCGGGCGAAGAGGCGAAGGATCTCGCGCGGCCGGGCCTGCGGGTAGACGCCGCCCTGCTGGAGCATGAGCCCGAGGCGGGCCCGGAGCGCCGCTCCGTCGCGCGCGGGGTCGAGGCCGAGGACGTGGACCTCGCCGCCGTCGGCTCGCCGGTAGCCCTCGAGGATCTCGACCGTGGTGGTCTTGCCCGCCCCGTTGGGCCCGAGCACGGCGAACAGCTCGCCCCGGGCGACCTCGAACGAGAGGCCGTCGACGGCCGCCCGCGACCCGTATGTCTTGCGCAGGTCGCGGACGACGACGGCGGGCGTACCGGACGGCGTCCCGGCGGCGATCGGGCCGGCGCGCGTCTCGCTCATCGGAGCGCCTTGGCGAGGAGCGACTCCAGCTCCGCCTCGTCCGCGATCTGGCCGAGCTGGGCGGCCCGGATGACGCCCTCGCGGTCCACGAAGAACGTCTGGGGCGGGGCCGGGACGCGGTAGGCGTGAGCGGCCGCGCCGGTCGGGTCGGGCAGGCTCGGCCAGCCCGCACCCTCGGAGGCGGCGAAGGCGCGCGCCGCGTCGGCCGAGTCGTTGAACAGGACGCCGACGATCGCCAGGCGGTCCGAGGCGTGCCTGGCGAGCGCGGTCTTGAAGAGCGGGAACTCCTGGCGACAGGGGACGCACCATGACGCCCAGAAGTTGACGATGACGGGTCGACCGCGCAGGTCGGCCAGGCTGACGGAGGTGCCGTCGAGGGCGGTGCCGGTCAGGGGGGGCGCCGGCCGGTCGACGCCGACATCGACGACGATGACCGACGGGCCGGGCGTGCCGCCTCCGCCGCCGCAGGCGGCGACGGCCAGGCCGCTGGCGAGGACGACGGCGACGAGGACGCTGAGGAGGCGGTGGCGGGGCTTGGGGTGTGACGTGGGGAGTCTCGGTCGGTCGGGCGGCCGCCGGTGGGCGGCGAGCTGCGGGGTCCTACTTGACGGTGAGCGTCCCGGTCATGTTCGGGTGCACGTCGCAGACGAACGTGTAGCTGCCGGCAGGCAGGGCGGGCACATGGTAGGCCGCCGTCGCCGGACCGGTGACGAGGTCGCCCTTGAAGGCCGACGTGCCGGACGCGCTCTTGATCTCGATGTTGTGGGGGACGCCCTGGTCCTTGTTGTCGAAGGTGAGGGTGAAGGCGGCGTTGGCCGGAGCGGTCGCCGAGGTCGGGTCGAAGGCGATGTTCTGGGCGGTGATGGTCAGGCCGCCCCCGCCGCCGCTGGCGCCCGATGCAGCCGGGCTGGCCGCACCGCCACCGGCCGCCGTGGAGGCGGTCGGCCCGCCGGCGCTTGAGGCCGCCTCGCGCGGCGGGAAGATGCCGGCCTGGACGACGAGGGCGGCCGCCAGGAAGACGCCGAAGACGACGAGGGTTCCCACCGGATAGCGCGGTGCCTGCTCGCTCTCGAGCTGCCCGCTCCGGTCGGCCAGCTCCACGGCGCGATACTCGCGGCGGGCGTCGGTCAGCCAGCCGAGCAGCGCGGTGACGAGCATCAGCACGCCGGCGACGAGGATCGCCGGGCCCATGACCAGGCCGAAGAAGAGGACCGCCGCGGCGAGCGAGACGAGCAGCGGCCGGAACGACGGGCCGGGCAGGTGGACGCCGGGCGGCGGGGCCAGGACGGCCGCCTCGCCGGCGCCGAGCGGGACGAGCTCGTGGTGGACGAGCCGGTCGTAGTCGCGCATCGCCTCGCCGCCCCAGTACAGCAGCGACAGGACGATGGCCACGAGCCCGGCGACGAGGACCGGGCCGCGGAAGACGATGCCGAAGAAGAGGATCGCCGCGGAGGCCGAGACGAGCAGCGGGGCGAGGCTGGGCGGCCCCATGTGCACGCCCTCGGGGACGCGCGGCGGCAAGCGGCGCCGGCCGCGACGGGTGGGGGGCGCCGTGAACAGGCGGCCGACCGTCCAGGCGAGGTAGGCCAGGACGATGAGGGCGAGGCCGATGGGCAGCACGCCGATGAGCGAGCCCCAGTCCGGGGTGACGACGAACGAGAGGAGGTGCAGGACCTGGTCCCAGAGCTGCAGCATCGTGCCCCCAGCCTACGGCTCGCCGGCGCTGCCGGCCAGCAGGGCGTAGGCCATCACGCCCATCGCGACGCCCAGCAGGGCCAGAGTGGCCGTGCCGGCGATCTCGTGGCTGACCGCGAAGTAGATCGCCGAGACCGCGATGAAGAGCAGGGCGATGAGGCCGGCGTTGCGGACGGTGCGCATCGGCTCGCTCCTACAGCAGGTACAGGATCGAGAAGAGGCAGACCCACACGACGTCGACGAAGTGCCAGTACAGCGAGACCGCCTCGACGGCGTCGTGGTGGCGGGCCGAGAACTGGCCCGCCGTCGCCCGGAAGAGCATCACTCCGAGCATGATCGTGCCGGCCAGGACGTGTGCGCCGTGGAACCCCGTCAGGGTGTAGAAGGTCGTCCCGAACGTCCCGTCGGACAGCCCGAAGCCGAGCTGGCTGTAGTCGTAGGCCTGGCCGACGAGGAAGGTGATGCCGAGGGCGAGTGTGACGGCCAGGGCGCGGACCAGGCCTCGCCGGTCGTCGCGCTGGATCGCCCAGACGCCGAGCTGACAGGTCAGCGAGCTGACGATCAGGATCAGGGTCAGCGCCCCGACGAGCGGCCAGACGTCGTGGTGGATCTGGAAGTGCTCGTTGCCGGCCGGTGGCCAGACCGGCGCCGCGGCCCGGACGTTGAAGTAGGCCGCGAACAGGCCGGCGAAGAACATCACCTCGGAGGTGATGAACAGGATCATCCCCAGGACGGGGTTGCTGATGCCGGGCCTGGCGTGCCCGGCGGGATGGCCGCCCCGCGGGGCCGGCAGGGAGCGGCTCTGCGCTGTCACCGATCTCGTTCCTCGTGCTGGGGACGCTGGCCCGCGCCTAGTGTCCGCTGCCCAGGAGGCCGTGGCGCTGGTCGAACAGCGGGCGCTCGGAGCGGATCTCGGGCAGGTGGTCGAAGTTGTAGGGCGGCGGCGGGGAGCTCGTCGCCCACTCGAGGGTGTTCCCCTCCCAGGGGTCGTCGCCAGCCTCGACGCCGCTGCGGAGGGAGACGAGGACGTTCCAGATGAAGGGCAGCATCGAGGCCGCGATCGTGAAGCCGCCGATGGTCGCCAGCAGGTTGAGCTCCGACCAGCCGGCCGCCGGGCTGTAGTCGGCGATCCGGCGCGGCATCCCGGCCAGGCCGAGCAGGTGCATCGGGAAGAAGGTCAGGTTCATGCCCACGAACATCAGGACGAAGTGGACCTTGGCCAGTCGTTCGTCGAGGAAGCGGCCGGTCATCTTGGGGAACCAGTAGTAGATCCCCGCGAAGACGCCGAAGACGGAGCCGCCGAACAGGACGTAGTGGATGTGGGCGACCACCCAGTAGGTGTCGTGCAGGGCGAAGTCGACGGGCACGGCGGCGCTGAACGCGCCGTTGATGCCGCCGATAAGGAACATCGTCAGGAAGCCGATCGCGAAGAGCATCGGGCTCGCCAGCCGGATGTGGCCGCCCCAGAGCGTCGCGATCCAGTTGAACATCTTGACCCCGGTCGGCACTGCGATGAGGAACGTCATCAGGCTGAAGAACGGCAGGAAGACAGAGCCGGTGGTGAACATGTGGTGGGCCCAGACGCTGAAGCCGAGGGCGCCGATGGCGCTCGTCGCGAAGACGAAGGCCCGGTACCCGAAGAGGGGCTTGCGGCTGAAGACCGGCAGGACCTCGCTGATGATGCCCATCGCCGGCAGGATCATCACGTACACGGCGGGGTGCGAGTAGAACCAGAACACGTTCTGCCAGAGGATGGCGTTACCGCCCGTGGCCGGGTCGAAGAAGTGGCCGCCGTAGTTGCGGTCGATGAAGAGCATGATCAGGGCGCTCGTGAAGACGGGCGTCGCCATCAGCACCAGGACGCTCGTCACGAGCACGGTCCAGACGAGGATCGGCATCCGGAAGAGGGTCATCCCGGGCGCGCGGAGCTTGAAGATCGTGACCAGGAAGTTCACCGCGCCGAGGATCGAGCTGGTCCCGATGAGGGTCAGGCCGACCAGCCACAGGTCGGTCCCCATCCCGGCGTACTTCGCCTGGGCGAGCGGGCTGTAGGACGTCCAGCCCTCGGCCGCCGCGCCCCCCGTCAGGAAGCCGCTGAAGAGCAGCAGCCCGCCCAGCGGCAGCATCCAGAACGAGAGGGCGTTGATCCGCGGGAAGGCCATGTCGGCCGCCCCGATCATGAGCGGCACGACATAGTTCCCGAAGCCCGCCAGCATCGGGATGATGAACAGGAAGATCATCACCGTGCCGTGCATCGTGAACAGCTGGTTGTACAGCTTCTCGTCGAAGAACTGGATGCCCGGCCGGGCGAGCTCCGTGCGGACCCCCAGCGCAAGCAGGCCGGCGAGGAGGAAGAACAGGAACGAGTTGAGGACGTACAGGATCCCGATCTTCTTGTGATCGGTCGTCGTCAGCCACTCGTAGAGGCCGGTCCGGTAGGTGGTGGTGGCCGGCCGGAGGACCGTCGTCGCCATCGGGGCTCCTTACTGGACCGTGAGCGTGCCGCTCATGTTGGGATGCACGTCGCAGACGAAGGTGTACGAGCCGGGCTTGAGGGCCGGCACGCTGTAGCTCGTCCTGGCCGGGCCGGTCACCACGTCGCCACGGAAGACGGAGGTGCCGCTGGCGTCCTTGATATCGACGTTGTGGGGGATGCCCTGGTCCTGGTTGTCGAAGGTGAGGCTGAAGGCGGTGTTCGCCGGGGCCGTCAGGCTGGCGCTCCCGAAGGCGATGTTCGAGGCGCTCAGGCTCAGGCTGGCGGCCTGGCCCGAGCCAGCCGACGGTGGGGCCGAGCCCGCGGCCGCACCCGCCGGGGCGCTCGGCGCGGGCGTCGCCTTCTTCGCGGCGAGCCAGGCGGCGAAGTCAGCCGGCGTCTGGGCCACGACGCTGAAGGTCATCCGGTCGTGGCCGAGGCCGCAGAACTCAGCGCACTGGCCGCGGTACGTGCCCGGCTGGTCGATCCGGAAGTCGAAGACGTTGACCTTGCCCGGGACGACGTCGCGCTTGAAGAGGAACGAGGGGACGTAGAAGGCGTGGATGACGTCCTGGCTCTTGAGGTCGAGCTCGACCGTCTGGCCCGCCGGGACATGCAGCTCGGGCGGGCTGTCGGGCAGGCCGATGACGGTCACCCCCGCGTCGGGGTAGCTGAACTGCCACTGCCACTGGAAGCCGACCACGTCGACCTTGAGGGCCGGATCGGCGGCGCGGGCATCGACGGTGTTGAGGGTCTGCCAGGAGAAGAAGAACAGGACGGCCACGATCGCCATGGGGACCGCCGTCCAGACCACCTCGAGCGTGTTGTTGCCGTGGACCTGGGGCGGCAGGCCGACCCGGTCTCGGCGCCGGTAGCGGAAGACGGCCCACAGGATCAGGCCTTCCACGAACAGGAAGATGACCACCGCGATGGCGAATACCAGGTCGTACAGGTCGCGGATGCGCTGGCCCTGGTCGGTGGCGGCGGCGGGCGGGTAGAGGCCCGCGATCTGCGAGCAGCCTCCGAGCAGGAGCGCCGCCAGGGCGACGAGCCCCAGCGACCGCGCGCGCGACAGCCTGGACCGGCGAGATGGCATCGGGTGTCCTCGACTCCGGCCGCGGCATCCCCGCCTCCCCCTGCGTGGTACCGGAGGGCCCATGGTCCTGTCCGGCCCCGAGGGCGGGTGGCGGCAGGTCGGCGGCAATCATAACCAAAGCACTATCCGTTCGGGGCCGAGTGGCCCTGGTCGGTTCCACGGACGGGAACGGCGGACGAGGGGCGAGTCCGGCGCAGGCCGGCCGCGAGGCCCTCGGCCGTGGGGACGGCCGGGCTAGGAATGGGCCGTCGGGCTGGCCGGGCGGGCGACGGTCAGGGTCTGCCGCGGTCCGCCAGACGGTGGCAGTCGATGCAGTCCGCCGCCCAGGGCAGGGCCTCGAGGCGCTCCTCCGCGATCTCCCGCCCGCATCGCCGACACGTTCCGAAGGTCCCCGCGTCGAGGCGCCCGAGGGCCGACTCGACCTGCTGGAGATGCTGCTCGTTCCGCTCGCGCAGGGCGAGCCCGCGCTGCTGCTCGAAGACCTGTGCCGCCGCCGCCGCCTGCGAGCCGTAGGTCATCTGGCCGGGCGCCTCGACGGCCTCGCTCAGCTCGATGAGCAGCCGCTCCCGCTCCGCGATCAGGTCCTCGCGCGCTCGTGTGCGCCGCGCCTCGTCCATGCCGTGATGCTACGTCGCCGTCGACGTCTGTGAAGGGACCAACGGCCCGACCCTGTGCACAGCGCTATGCTCGGTCGCGAGCGGTCGACGGGCGGCCGGGACCAGCATCCCCCGGAGGTGGTGTGGATGAAGACGGAGAAGGACCCGGTCTGCGGGATGGACGTCGAGGTCGAGGGCGCGAAGCACACGACCGAGTACAAGGGCAAGCGGTACTACTTCTGCGGCAAGGGCTGCAAGCTCGACTTCGAGGAGGACCCGGAGAAGTACCTGGCCCCGGACTACGAACCGCACATGTGATCGAGTGCCGGCCGAGCTGGACCACGCCGCGAAGTGATGTCCGGCGCCCCTCACGCCCCGGCGACGCGCGTCCCGGCGCAGGGGCGGACGGGCCGCCGGCCAGGTGAGTCGCAGCTAAGCCGCAGCTACGTGGCGGTGCAGACCCGGGAGGGACACTCCGTCCGCCCGGGGAGCGGCCAGGCGGCCGAGTGGACCGGGCCCGCGACGGAGGGTCGCCATGGCTCGGCGAGGTTTGCTGCTCCTTGTGGTCGTCCTGGCGACGCTCGTCGGCGGCGCCGCGGCCTGGCCCGGCGTGGCGGAGCTGCCGGGGGGATCGGCCGCCGCGCCGGCCGCGCGGATGGACGCCGCGGGGACCCGCTGGACGGACGGCACGCGCTGGGCGGGCACCCGCTGGACCGATGGCACCCGCTGGGCCGCGGGCGGCGACCCGCCGCGGCTCGCCTGAGCCCCCGGACTCTTAGCGCGCGCCGGAGACGCCGGCCGGCTCGCCGGTGAGGCGGGCCGCGAGATACACGGGGATCGACGAGAGCAGGATCATCGCGACCGCCACGACGTTGACGATCGGCCGCTGGTTGGCCTGGTGGATGTGGTCGTAGATCCAGAGCGGCAGCGTCTCCTGCGTGCCGGCCGTGAAGGTCGTCACGATCACCTCGTCGAACGACAGGGCGAAGGCGAGCAGGCCGCCGGCCAGGAGGGCCGTGGCGATGACCGGCAGGGTCACGAAGCGGAACGTCTGCCATGTGTCGGCCCCCAGGTCCATCGACGCCTCCTCGAGCGAGCCGGACGAGCGTCGCAGGCGGGCCAGGACGTTGTTGTAGACCGTCACGACGCAGAACGTGGCGTGCCCGGCGATGATCGTGAAGAGGCTGAACCCGAGGCTGGCCGTGTTGATCGTCGCGTTCAGGGCCATGCCCGTCACGATGCCCGGCAGGGCGAGCGGCAGGACGAGCAGGAATGAGACGGTCTCGCGGCCGAAGAACCGGAAGCGGTGGACGGCGAAGGCGGCGAGCGTCCCGAGCAGCAGGGCGATCGCGGTCGCGCCGAGGCCCGCCTGGAGGGACAGCAGCAGGGCGTCGCGGACGCCGGGGTTGGCCAGGGCATCGCCGAACCAGTGGGTCGTCCAATCGCGGATCGGCCAGGCCTGCGCCCGGTCCGCGTTGAACGCGTACAGGGCGATCACGAGGATGGGGAAGTGGAGGAAGGCGACGACCCCGGCCGTCGCGGCGCGCAGGGGCCAGCGTCCGCCCATCGCTACAGCGCCTCGAAGGCGCCGAGGGCGCGGGCGACCAGCAGGTAGACCCCCATGAGGGCGATGGGCACGACCGCGAAGGCGGCCGCGAACGGGATGTCGTTGGCGACGCCCTGGCTGATGTAGACGACGTTCCCGATGAACTGGGTGTTCGAGACGAGCTGGGGCGTGATGTAGTCGCCCAGGGTCAGCGAGAAGGTGAAGATCGAGCCGGCAGCGACGGCCGGCAGGGCGAGCGGCAGGATGATCCGCCGGAACGTCGTCCAGCCGCGGCCACCCAGGTCGGCGGACGCCTCGAGCAGGCTGTTCGGGATCCGTTCGAGCCCCGCGAAGAGCGGCAGGATCATGTACGGCAGCCAGATGTAGCTGAAGACGAGCCACATCGAGGTCTCGCCGAAGCCGAGCGAGAAGCGGACGCCGAAGAGCCCGAAGAACCAGTCGAGCGGGCCGCCCGGGCTCAGGATGACCCGCCAGGCGTAGACCCGGACGAGGTAGCTCGACCAGAGCGGCAGGAGCACCAGCATCAGCAGCAGCGAGCGCGTCCGGGGCGCCGCGACCCGCGCCATGAAGTAGGCGATGGGGAAGGCGAGCAGGCCGTCCGTGACGGTCACCAGGGCCGCGATGCGGACCGTGCGGATCGTGATGTCGCGGTAGATCGGGTCGGCCAGCAGGCGCTCGAAGTTCCCGAGGCTGAACTGATGGACGACCGCGGAGGTGAGCGGGTCGAGCGACCAGAAGGCCGCGACCAGCAGGACGGCCAGCGAGCCGAGGTAGATGACGCCCATCCAGCCGACGGGCGGAGCGAGGAGCAGCAGCAGCTGGAGCCAGCGGAAGCGGTAGAGGCCCGCGAGCAGCCGGCGCAGCGGGCTGCTCGCGGGCGGAGCGGCGGTCTCGAGGAGGGCGGTCATCGTGCGGGTCGACGGGGGTCGGCGCACCGGCGGCCGGGGCGGCGATGGCCCCGGCGCCGGTCGGCCGTCAGGCAGCTAGCCCTTGATCTCGGTCCACTTCTGCGTCCAGATGTTGTACGGGACGCAGGTCTGGCCGCGGCTGTCACCGCAGTCTGGGAGAGGTGTCTTCCAGAAGCTGATCTTGCCGTAGAAGCTCTCGTCGGTGACGTGGTACACGTCGCAGAAGTTCTTGACGGCGTAGGGGCCCACGCCCTTGTTCAGCAGGTCACACGCCTTGGGATTGGCCGGCGCCTCGCCGAAGGACTCGGCGACCTGGGCCTGGACCTGCGGGCTGGCCATCCAGTCCATCCACATGTACATGCAGTTGGGGTGCTTGGCGTGGGCCGACATCATCCAGGTGTCCGCCCAGCCGGTCATGCCCTCCGAGGGGACCACGGCGTCGACCGGGACCGGTGGGTTGGCGCCCTTCAGGGTGTTGACCTGGTACGGCCAGGTGGTCCCGACGACGGTCGTGCCGTTGGTGAAGTTGTCGATCTCGTCGGTGTAGAGCGACCAGTACTTGCCGACCCACGGCCGCTGTTGCTTCAGCAGGTCGACGGCCGCGTTGAACTGGTCCTGGGTCAGCTCGTAGGGGTCGGTGATGTTGAGGCTCGGGTTGTGAGCCTTGAGGTAGAGGGCTGCGTCGGCGATGTAGATCGGGCTGTCGTAGGCGGTGATCTTGCCCTGGTACGGCTGCGAGGCGGTCGGGTCGAAGACGACGTTCCAGCTCGTCGGCGCCGGGCTCACCTTGTCGGTCCGGTACATGAGCTCGTTGCCGCCCCAGCCGTGGGAGATGCCGTAGTGCTTGCCGTTCACCGTGTTGTGCGGCGGGCTCTGCAGGAACGGCGCGATGTCGGCGAAGTTCTTGAGCAGCGAGACGTTGATCTCGGCCACGTCGCCGCCGGCGATGAGCCGGTTGGTCGCGTCGCCCGAGGCGGAGACGCCGTCGTAGACGGCCCCGCCACCCTGGCGCATCAGGGTCACCATCTCGTCCGAGGTGTTGGCGACCTTCGAGGTGACCTTGCAGCCGGTCTGCTTCTCGAACGGGTGGACCCAGTCGTACGCCTTCTGGTTCGAGCCGTCCTCGGCGTAGCCGGCCCAGATGATGATGTTGAGGGCGCCCTCGCCGGGCCCGATCGACTGCGGCAGGTTCGGGTTGGGGGTCGGGCTGGCCGAGGCGCCCGCGCTGGCCGAGGCCGCCGCGCTCGCCGCGGTGCTCGGCGCCGCCGGGCTGGGGCTGCTCGCGCCGCTCGAGCAGGCAGACGCGACCAGGACGACGCTGGCGGCAAGGGCCGCCAACGGTCGGTATCTCATGCTCCTCCTCCGTGCCTGTCTATGCCCCGTCGTCGGCGACGGGGTAGTTGTGCTGCCGCTTCCAGGCGAGGCGGACAGCCCGGCCCTGGGCCGCGAGGGCCTCCATGGACGAGGTCGCCAGGTTCTGCTGGGTGACCACGAGCTCCCCGCCCGCGTCCAGGGCCACGATGTAGCGGGTGTCCGAGCCGAGGTAGACCACCTCGCGGATCGTGCCGCTGGCGGTCGCCTCGTCGTCGGCCACGCCGTCGGCCGGGTCGAGCAGGCGGATCTTCTCGGGCCGGACGGTGTAGGTCCCGTCCTGACCGACGATCGCCCGCGCGACGTCCCCCCGGAGCAGGTTGGAGGTCCCGACGAAGCCGGCCACGAACGTCGTCGCCGGCCGTTCGTAGACCTCCGCGGGGCTGCCGACCTGCTCGATCCGGCCGTTGCTGAAGACAGCCAGGCGGTCGCTCATCGTGAGCGCCTCCTCCTGGTCGTGGGTGACGTAGATGAACGTGATGCCGACCTCGTGCTGGATGGCCTTCAGCTCGATCTGCATCTCCTGGCGGAGCTTCAGGTCCAGGGCGCCGAGGGGCTCGTCGAGGAGCAGCACGCGCGGCCGGTTGACGAGCGCGCGGGCGAGGGCGACGCGCTGGCGCTGGCCACCCGAGAGCTGGCCGGGCTTGCGTCGGTCGAAGCCCTCCAGCCGGACCATGCGGAGCGCCTCGGTCACCCGGCGCCGGCGCTCCTGGCCCGGCACCTTGCGGATCATCAGGCCGTAGGCGACGTTGTCCGCGACGTTCATATGCGGGAACAGGGCGTAGTCCTGGAAGACCGTGTTCACGTCCCGCTCGAACGGCGGCAGCCGGGTCACGTCCTGGCCGTGCAGGTGGATCGAGCCCTCGGTCGGCAGCTCGAAGCCGGCGATCATGCGGAGGGTCGTCGTCTTGCCCGAGCCCGACGGGCCGAGCATCGAGAAGAACTCCCCGTCGCGGACCTCGAGGTCGATGCCCGCCACGGCCTCGACCTCGCCGAAGCGCTTGCGCACGGCGCGCAGCTCCACCGCCGGACGGGCCGGGGGCGGGGTCGTCGTCTCCGGGCCCGGGCTCGGGACGACGAGCGCGGCCCCATCCGGGGCGGGGGAGGCCGGGGTTTCGGTGGCCAACGCTCTCCTCGGGCGCAACGCAGGCGACCGCGGCGCGGGCGGCGGGGGCCCGCGGCGCTGTGGGTGGCGGCGACTGTGCGCGGTGTTCGGTCTCCTTGTCAAGGGTTCGACAACGAATCTCGTCGGCGATGCGCCTGCAGCGACGGTGATTCGCAGGAGGTCACGAGGGTCGCCAGGGCTCGCGGCCGGCCAGTCCTGGCCGTCCCGCGGAGTGGTACGCTCTCGGCCGGGGCAGCCCGCAGGGCGGGCCGACCCAGCCACGAGGCGTCCCCCCACACACGCACCTCCAGGAGTGAGAGTCGGATGGCCTACGTCATCGCCGAGCCGTGCGTCGACGTGCTCGATCGCGCCTGCGTCTCGGTCTGCCCCGTCGACTGCATCCACGAGGAAGAGGGCGTCGACCGCAAGCTGTACATCGACCCGAACGAGTGCATCGACTGCGGCGCCTGCGAGCCGGAGTGCCCGGTCAACGCGATCTTCCCGGAGGACAGCCTGCCGCCCGAGTGGGCCGCCTACACGCAGGTGGACGCGCTCTGGTTCACGGACCGAGCGGCGGCGCGCGCCCAGGTCGACGAGCTCAAGCCGCGCTGACCCGCGCGTCGCCCGCCTGACGGCGGGCAGCGCCAGGCGGGCCGGTCCGTCCCTCGGGGCGACCGGCCCGAACCGTCTCCGGGCCCGCGGGGTCGTCCCGGCCTCGACGCCTGGTCGAACGGCCGGTGCGTCCCCGTCGACCCGCCGCGGATCGCCGACCCGCCCCGCACCGCCCGCCGACCCGACATCCACGCCGATGCGCATCGTCTCGCTGCTCCCCGCCGCGACGGAGATCGCCTGGGCCCTCGGCCTCGGCGACGAGCTCGTCGGCCTCGGTCACGACGCGGACTGGCCGCCGGAGGCCCGCGCCGCCGACGTCCCGCTCATGACGGCCGTGGGCCCCGACGGTCCGATCCTGGACCAGGCGGCGCTCGGGCTGCTCGAGCCCGACCTCGTCCTCGTCGGCGAGACGCTGCCCACGGGCCGCGATGCAGCGCCGCTCACCCTGGACGCGCTGCGCGCGCAGCTGCCGGAGGCGACCGTGCTCCGGCTCGCGCCGCTGAGCGTGGAGGGGATCCTCAACGCGATCACGACCGTCGGGGCGATGGCGGAGGCGGAGGACGAGGCGATCGGCCTGGTCGAGCTGCTGCGGGAACGGCTGGTCGGCATCGAGGAGCGGGTCCGGGCGCGTCGGGAGGCCGGGGCGGCGCCGCGGCGGACGGTGGTGCTCGATGGGCTGACGCCGCCACGCGCGGCCGGCCGCTGGGTCCCGGAGCAGGTCCGCCGCGCCGGCGGCTGGGACGTCCTGGGTGGCGAGGGAGAGCCCTCCCGGCCGATCGACTGGGACGATCTCCGCGACGTCGATCCGGCGATCGTCGTCGTGGCTGCACCCGACGGGCTCGCCGCCGCGGCGGCACGCTGGCGGGTCGAGCGGCCGGAGTGGTGGCCGGAGCTCGAGGCGGTCCGTCGCGGCGCCGTCTTCGCGGTGGAGGGCGGGCTGCTGCTGCGGGGCGGTCCGCGCGTCGTCGACGGCGTCGCGGCCCTCGCCGAGCTCCTCGACCCCGACGGATTCGAGGACACCGCGCCGCTCGCCGGCTGGATCCCGCTCGACCCGGCCGGGCGCTGAGATGGAGGCGGGCCGGACGGCGGCGTTCGACTGCCTGTGGTGCGGCCGGAGCTGGCAGGCGCGCAGCGCCGGCGACCTGGAGGCCTGGGCCCGCCTCTGTCCCGACTGCCTGGGCCGCGCCGGCGAGAACGCCTTCCTCCGCTTCCGGCTCAAGCGGGCCCTGGTGGAGCGGGCGGCCGCGGCGGGGACCGAGGCCCGGGAGGGCGCCGGCGCGGCCCTGTCGCCCCACGAGGGGGGCGGCCAGGAGCCGGGGGCCCACGCCGACGAGGCCGCCGCCCGCACCGGAGCGGACGGCGACCCTTCGGCCGTCCTGGAGGACTGGTACCTGCGGCGCGGCCCGTTCGCCGGCGGTCCCCTCCAGGATGTCGCCTGGCAGGCCGAGCTCGACGCGGCGGGGCGCTGGCTGGAGGGACTTGCGCTCGGACCGCGCATCGTGGAGTTCGCCGACGGGACGGGCTGGTGGAGCCCGCTGCTCTCGTCCGTCGCCGAGCTCTGGACGTTCGCCGGCCGGCCGGCGGACCTCGAGCGGACGCGGGAGCGGCTGCTCGCCCACGGCCTGCGGGCGCACCTCCACGTCCGCGACGCCTGGGCCGAGCCGGCCCCGCCGGCCGCACCCGCCGACGCGTTGTTCGCGGCGTTCGCGTTCGGCCGCCTGCCGGCCGACCGCTGGCCGGCGTTCGCGGCGCTCGCGCGCCGCTGGCTCCGCGCGGACGGGACCCTGGCCCTCGTCGAGGTCGGGAGCATCGCCGGACCGGTCGCCCCGGACGCGGGGGCGGCTCGGGCGCCGGCCGGCCTGCCCACGCCGCTCGACGGCGCGGCGCTCAGGGAGGCCCTCGCCCAGGCCGCCTTCCGGGCCGTCGACATCACCGCGCCCGGCCGGTCGCTCCTCCTCGTCCGCGCGACGGCCTGACCTATACTCCGCGCGATGTCCCCCCTCGCCGAGCGCACGATCGCGACCGTCGGCTCCGGCGTCATGGCCGAGGCGATGATCGCCGGCCTCCTGCGGGGCCGCCTCGTCGAGCCCGGCCAGGTCGTCGCCAGCCACCCCCGGCCGGACCGGCGAGACCAGCTCGCCGCCGCCTACGGCATCCGCGTCGTGGCCTCCAACGGCGAGGCCGTCCGCGACGCGGACGTCGTCCTGCTCGCGGTCAAGCCGCAGATGCTGCAGCGCGTCGGCCGGGAGCTCGTGCCCTGCCTGCGCTCCGAGCAGCTCGTCCTCTCCATCGTCGCGGGAGCCACGACGGCGGCCCTGGCCGGCCTCCTCGGCGGGCACCGCCGGATCGTCCGGAGCATGCCCAACACGCCGGCCCGGATCGGCAAGGGGATGACGGTCTGGTACGCGACGCCCGAGACGACGCCGGAACAGCGCGCCCAGGCCAGCGCTCTCCTGCACGCCCTCGGCACGGAGCTGGAGGTCGACGACGAGCGCTTCGTGGCCATGGCCACCGCCGTCAGCGGGACGGGTCCGACCTACGTCTTCCTGGTCATGGAGGCCCTGATCGACGCGGCCGTCCACCTCGGGTTCCCGCGCCACGTCGCCCACGACCTGGTCATCGAGACGCTCGAGGGCAGCACCCTCTTCGCCAAATCGAGCGGCCTCCACCCAGCCGAGCTGCGGAACATGGTCACCTCGCCGGGCGGCACGAGCGCGGCCGCCCTCCACGAGCTCGAGTCCGGTCGCCTGCGCACCGTCCTCTCCGAGGCCGTCTGGGCGGCCTACCGGCGGACGGTCGAGCTGGGCGAGCAACTCGAGGCGACGGTGGCGCGGGAGCGCGACGAAGCCTGACCCGCCGCCCGCGCAGACCTTCCCGCGTCCCCCACCTGGAGGCACCATGACCGGCCCCGTCGCATCGCCCGATCCCGAGCTCCGCCACGCCCCGCTGGCGGAGCTCCAGCGGCTCGACTTCCGCTCGGCGGCTCGCGACCCCTGGGCAGACGAGGCCGCCCTCTGGGCTCGCCTGCTGGCGCTCCTCGACGACCTCCCGCCGGATGCCTGGGACGCCCCGATCTCGACCTCGGACGCAGGCGGTCCCGACTGGACACTGCTCGACCACGTCGCCCATCTCGCGGCCTGGCAGGAGGAAGCCGAGGGGTACGTCGGGCGGGCGCTCGCGGGCCGGGGCTGGCCGCGCGACGAGGATTACGGCGACTTCGATGCGTTCAACGAGGGGCTCCGGACGACGTGGGCCGAGCTGCGGCCGGCCGACGTCCGGACTCGCCTGCTCGCCTCGCACGGGCGGCTGCTCGCCCTGGCCCGCCGCGTCCCGCCGGCGGACCTGCGCGCGGCGGGCTGGGAGTGGGTCTTCTTCGGGCTCCACGGCCACGTCCTCGATCACCTCGCAGCGCTGGAGCCCGCCGTCGAGAGGGTCCGGGCGGGCGCCGCCCAGGTCGGGGCGGCCCCGGGGGAGGGCGCGGCCGGCGCCGCCGCGCGCGGCGTGGGGTCGGAGCGATGAGCACCGCCGGGCCCCGTGGCCTCGTCGCGATCTTCGCTCACCCCGATGACGAGTCGTTCGGCTGCGGCGGCACGCTCGCCCTGCACGCCGCGCGCGGCGAGCCCGTGACCGTCGTCTGCGCGACGGACGGCGACCAGGGCGGCCGGCCGGGCGAGGACGCGGTCGACCACTCGATGGACCCGGAGGTCCGCCGCGAGGAGCTGCGCTGTGCGTGCCGGGCGATGGGCGCCGCCGAGCCCGTCTTCCTCGGCTACCGCGACTCGGGGATGGAGGGCTGGGGCGCGCCCGATGGAGCCCTGAGCCTGGCGGACCCCGAGGAGGTCGTCGAGCGCCTCGTCGAGCAGCTCCGCCGGCTCCGGCCGGCCACCGTGGTGACCTTCGACCCGGGCGGCATCTACGGCCATCCCGACCACGTCGCGATCTCCGCCCACGCCAGCGAGGCCTTCCGGCGCGCGGCCACCGAGCCCGGCGGCCCACGCGCCCTCTACCACCAGGCCCTGCCGCGGTCCGGCGCGGGCCGGCTGCGGCGACTCCTGGAGGAGCTTGCCGCGGCGACCGGGGAGACGCTCCCGCCGCCGAGCCAGGACGACCTGCGCCAGCAGGAGGCGTTCGAGCGGCTGAGCCGCCCGGACGAGGAGATCACGACCGTGGTGGACGTCGGGCCGACCCTCGACGCCAAGCTTGCGGCCCTGGCCTGCCACGGGAGCCAGATGCGCGGCCGGCAGTGGGAGGCCCTGCCCCGGCCGATGGTCGAGGAGCAGTGGCGCCACGAGACGTTCGTCCGGGTCGTGCCCGCGCCGGCGCCCGGGACGCAGGAGACCGACCTGCTGACCTGACCTCGTCGGTCGCCCCTCGCCGCCCTCGCGTCAGGCGGCGAACCGGCCGTCGAGGTCCTTGACGATCGCCCCGGCCTTCGCCACGAGGCGGACGGCAGGGGGGTCGCCGATCGCCTCGGGCGAGGCGATCGGATCCGCCGCGACCGCGACGAGGTCGGCCACCTTGCCCGCCTCCACCGTCCCGAGGTCGTCGGCGAGGTCGAGGAGATCCGCCGCGACCCGGGTGGCGGCCTCGATCGCCGCCATCGGCGTCATCCCGGCCGAGACGAGGAAACCCAGCTCGCGCGCGTTCGTACCGTGGAAGCCGACCCCGGAATCGGTCCCCATCGCGACCGGGACGCCGCGCCGGATCGCCTCGCCGAGGGTCTCGCGCTGGCCCGCGGCCACGCGGTCCAGCTTGGCCATCGCCCACGGCGGCATCGAGCCGGGGCTGGCGGCCGCGCGCTCGCGGATCGAGACGAGGGCGTGCATCGTCGGCACGAGGTACGCCCCGCGGACGAGCAGGAGGTCGATGGCCTCCTCGTCCAGCAGATCGCCGTGCTCGATGGAGCGGACGCCGGCCCGCAGGGCGTGCTTGATGCCCTCCGCCCCGATGGCGTGGGCCATGACCCCGTGCAAGCGAGCGGCCCGGGCTTCGGCGACGGCGACGCCGATCTCCTCGACCGTGAACTGCGGGGTGTCCGGCGGGTCGAGCGGCGAGAGGACGCCGCCCGTCGTGCAGAGCTTGATCCAGTCAGCCCCGGCGCGGATCATCGTCCGCACGACCTTGCGCATCTCGTCGGGCCCGTCGGCGATGGGCTTCGGCAGGTCCGGCAGGACGAAGTCGCTGTCGAGCCCCGACGGCATCGTGGTGTCGCCATGGCCGCCGGTCTGGCTGATGACGTTGACCGCGACCTGCATCCGCGGCCCCGGGAAGATGCCCTCCTCGATGGCGAGCTTCATCCCGGCCGGGGTCATGCCGGCATCGCGGACCGTGGTCACGCCCGCCTCGAGCGTCCGGCGGGCGAAGGGGATCGCCCGATACAGGCGCTGGCTCGGTCGTTCGTTGTGCTCGTCCTGGAGCGGCCGCGTCTCGGTCAGGAGATGGACGTGCGTGTCGATGAGGCCGGGCAGGAGGGTGAGGCCGCCGACGTCGACCCGGCGCGCGTCGGCCGGCAGGGACACGGCCGAGGCCCGGCCGACTGCCGTGATCCGCCCGCCGTCCACGACGACGACAGCGTCCTCGACCGGGTCGCCGCCACGCCCGTCGATCAGTCGTCCGCCCACCAGGGCCATCCGTCCCGTCATCCGTCCTGCCTCTCCGTGCTGCCGCCGCGCCATGTCGATCCGTCCCGTACCCGCCCGCGGCCGGACCACCGCGTCCGGTCCGCCGGACCGGCGGGGACGCGGGAGGAGCCGATGGGGACGGGACTAGGATGACACAGTGACGGGGGTTGGCCGGGCCCGGCGCCTGGCCACCCGGTCCGCTTGGGGACCCATGGAGCCCTCGCTGGAGCTGGTCGCTCGACTGGTCGTCGGGCTGACCTGTCTATCACTGGCCATGGTGGGGGTCGGCGCGCTGGCGCGTGAACAGCGGACCGCCGCCAACCGCGGGCGCGTCGTCGAGCGTGACGAAGGACCCCTCGGGTCGGTCAACATCGTTGGCCTCGGGGGCTTCGTCGTCGTCGGCCTCGCCTCGGCGATCAGCCTGGGCGGGACGGTCCGGCCGATGGCGGACCCCCTCGACGCGGCGGTGCGGCTCGTCGGGATCGGCGTCCTCTGGACGGCCGGCCTGCTGGCGGGATGGGGCCTCCGGACGATGGGCCGCCACCTCTCGGCCCGCGCCCAGCTCCGGAGCGACACCGTCCTCGTCACGGGTGGCCCGTTCGGCATGGTCCGGCACCCGCTCTACCTGTCCATCCTGCTGCTCTGGGCCGGCGCAGCCCTGGCCCTGCTCAGCTGGCTCATGGCCGGCGGCCTGTTCCTCGCCATCCCCGCCTTCGTGGCCCGGGCGAGGCTCGAGGACACGCTCCTCCGGCGGCGGTTCGGACGCGACTGGGAGGCATACGCGGAGCGCGTCCCGCTGCTCCTGCCGGGCGGCCCGAGGCAGCGGCCCGGACCGGCCACGGGAGCGGCCCGCCGGTTGTAGAGTTCCGGCCGATGGACCGCCCGACGACCCGGCCACTCCCCGCTCGACCGCCGCGATGGCCGAGCTGAGCGTCCAGCTCCTCGCCGTCGAGGGCTGCCCGCACCTGGAGCGGGCCCAGCGGGATCTCCAGGCCGTGCTCCGCGAAAGCATCATCGAGACGCCGATCCAGGTCGTCCTGGTCGGCTCGCAGGAGGACGCCGAGTTCCTCCGCTTCCCCGGCTCCCCGACCATCCGCATCGACGGCGAGGACGTCGACCCGCGACCGGACGCGCCCATCGGCCTTGCCTGCCGGACATACCTGGACGCGCAGGGCCGTCTCGTGGGCTCGCCGCCGCTCGAGCGCATCCGGGCCGTCGTCCAGGCGCACCGCCGGGCTCGGCTCCAGTCGTTCCAGGCGAACGAGGCCGGGATGGTCGCCGCGACCGCCCGGGCCGCCGCGGCCGACGAAGCCGCCGACGCGACCGGGACGGAGGCCAAGGACGCGCGCGCCGACCAGGACGTCGCCGAGCCGCCCGGTGCGCCCCCGGATCCCGCCGCGTGAGCCTGGTCGAGTCCGCCCGGCGGCTGCCGGAGCGGACGATGCGCTCCGCCCTCCTCTCGCTGTCCCACCGTCGCTCGATCGGCCGGCTCGTCGTCCGCTCGCGCCTGACCCGCTCGATGGTCGGTCGGTTCGTCGCGGGCGAGACGCTCGACGCCGCCCTCGTGGCGCTCGCCCGGCTGCGCGACGCCGGGGTCCGAACGACCGTCGACGTGCTCGGCGAATCGGTCACCTCGGTCGCCGACGCGGCGGCGGCGGCCGATCGCTACCTCGAGACCCTCGACGCCCTGGCCGCCCGCGGCCTCGACGCGAACGTCAGCCTCAAGCTGACCCAGATGGGGCTCGACCTCGGCCAGGACGTCTGCCGGGCTAACCTCGAGCGCGTCCTGGTGCGGGCCCGCGACCGCGGCGCCTTCGTCCGCATCGACATGGAGGACCACACCCGGACCGACGCGACGCTCGGGCTCTGGCGCGAGACCCGCCGCGTCGGCGCGGCGAGCGGCGTCGTCATCCAGTCGTCGCTGCGGCGCAGCGCGGCGGACGTCGAGCGGCTCATCGAGGAGCGGGGCCGGGTGCGGCTCTGCAAGGGGGCCTACAACGAGCCGGCCTCGGTCGCCTTCCCGACGAAGGCGGAGGTCGACGCGAGCTACGCGGCTCTCATGGAGCGGCTCCTCATCGCCGGGGAGTATCCGGCCCTGGCAACCCACGACGAGGCGCTCATCGGCCGGGCCATCGGCATCGCCGAGGGGGAGGGCATCGGGCCCGAGCGCTTCGAGTTCCAGATGCTGTACGGCGTGCGGCGAGACCTCCAGGAACGGCTGGCCGCGCGCGGCTGGACCGTCCGCGTCTACGTCCCGTATGGCACCGAGTGGTACCCGTACTACATGCGCCGCCTCGCCGAGCGGCCGGCGAACGTCGCCTTCATGCTGGGCAGCCTCGTTCGCGAGGAGCAGGCCCCGCGACGGCAGCGGCGCCGCCGCTGACCCGGACGGGTCCGCCCGGAAGCCCTGCCGCGGCGCCGAGCGCAGACGCCGGTCAGCGAGCGGCGCCGACGGGCACGAGGGCCCGGGCGCCGGCCGGCTGGACCCCCTGGCGGAGGATCGTCCGGAGCCGCTCGGGGGCCGCCAGTCGTGGGTCGCCGAGGTAGATCTCGTGGTGCGGGCCGCGCGGCGCGAGGCCCTCCGCGGCGGCGAAGGCGAGGAGGGCCTCGATCGTCGGGCGCTCCGCGGCGTACGGCCCGACATGGAGGATCTGGACGCACGGGCCTTCGGCCCAGCGCTCGAATCTGACCCGCTCGAGGAGCGCGTTCGGCCGCTTGCGGGCGACCTCGTCGCGGGCCCGCTCGAAACGCTCCGGCGTGACCTCGGGGGGCTGGACGATCATCGCCCGCCAGCGCCACTCCGCCGGCGCGAGGCTCGAGTCGAGGATGCCCGCCTCGCCGGCGTCCCACAGCGCCTCGAGGGGCATGACCCGCGGGTTGACCCCGAGCTCGCGCTTCATCATGAACTTCAGGGTGTAGGCGAGCGGGTAGAGGACGCCGATGGCCTGCTGGAACGCGGTCGTCGGGGCGGCGGCGTCCTCGGTCGGGGCCCCGGCGCCGTCGACCATCAGCCAGCCGAGCTCCGGCACATCGATCCGGACCGCCGTCAGGGGCGGCGAGTAGAGGCTCCTGAGGCTGAGCTCGAACTCGGTCCCGGCCATGGCCACCTCCCTGGGACGCCGCACTCGCCCCGGCTGCTCGCCCCCGATGCTCGCCCCGGCTCGGGACCGCGGCCAAGGGCCGGACGGACCGAAGGGCGCCGTGGAGGCGAGCCGGCGAGGGTCCGGGGCCGCCGCCCGACCTACGCCGGCGCCTCGCCCAGCGTCTCGGCGAGTTGGGCGGCATGCTCCTCGAGGTGCCCGACCAGGAATCGCTCGACGATCTCGGTCACCGGCATCTCGCCGCGCGACGGGTGCAGGCCGCGCTTGGCCGCCTGGCGGTCGTCGAGCTCGAGGAGGCGGACCGAGACGCGATCGACGCCGGCGCCGAGCTTCTCGTAGAGCGTGGCCGGCGGCAGGCTCCGGTCGCGGTCGACCGTCAGCGTCCGGATCGGGTCCGTCGCCACGCGGCCGAAGGGGACGGGCTCGGGCCAGCCATCGAGCACGCGCTCCACCTCACCGAGCCAGTAGGGGAGCATCTCGGCGCAGTGGGCGAGGATCTCGACCGGGGCCCAGTCGTGCTCCGCGTTCGAGTCCGTCGGCCGACGCGGATCGGCCTCGACCCGGCTCCGCAGGCGGACGACGGCGTCCCGGGCGGCGAGGATGCGCAGGACCTGTTCGCGCAGCGGCATGGGCGTCCTCCTGGCCGGCGCGCGGCCCGCGCCGCGCTTGACGCTGCGGGCCGGCCTTCCATACTGCGACCTACTGTTCGTGCGGTCCCAGTGTCGCACGTCGCTCCGGATGGGCCGGTGCGCGCGTCCCCCAGCCAGGCGCCGAGGTCCCCGGGGAGCGGCCGCTCCCTGCCCGCGGTGCCCGGTCCCCGGCGCGCCCGTTCAAGGGAGAGCACGCGATGACCGAGACGATCCCGCGGCCGGCGGCGGGCGCGAGCCGCCCGTCGAGCGGCGCCGTCGTCAACCCCAACGCCTACGCGGAGGCGCAGGACTTCCTGCCCCTCGACGGCCTCGACCACGTCGAGTTCTGGGTCGGCAACGCCCGCCAGGCCACGGCGTACTTCCGGGCCCTGTGGGGCTTCACCCCCGTCGCCTACGCCGGCCTCGAGACGGGCGTCCGCGACCGCGCCAGCTACGTCCTCGTCCAGCACGACATCCGCCTGGTCGTGACCGCCCCGCTGACCCCGGACGGCGAGCTCGCCGAGCACGTCCGCCTCCACGGGGATGGTGTCCACGACATCGCCTTCGCCGTCGGCGACGTCCGCAGCTCGTTCGAGGAGACGACCAAGCGGGGGGCACGGCCGGCGCAGTCGCCGACCGAGCTCGACGGTGGCGCCGACGGCGTCCTGCGCCGCTCGGCCGTCCACACCTACGGCGACGTCCTCCACTCGTTCGTCGACCGGCGCGACTACCACGGCGTCTTCGCGCCGGGCTACCGCCGCATCCGGAAGCCGGCGGCCGCCGCGGGCGGCCTGAACCTGCTCGAGATCGACCACTGCGTCGGCAACGTCGAGCTGGGCGACATGGACCGCTTCGTCGACTTCTACCGCGACGTCTTCGGCTTCAGCCAGCTCATCCACTACGACGACAAGGTCATCCACACCGAGTACAGCGCCCTCATGTCGAAGGTGATGACCAACGGCAACGGGCGGGTCAAGTTCCCCATCAACGAGCCGGCCAGCGGGCGCAAGAAGAGTCAGATCCAGGAGTTCCTGGACTGGTACCACGCGCCCGGGACGCAGCACATCGCCCTGCGGACCGAGGATATCGTCCGCACCGTGCGCCGCCTCCGCGAGAACGGCGTCGAGTTCCTGGGCATGCCCCACGAGTACTACCGCGAGCTGCCGCAGCGGGTCGGCGACGTCGGGGTGCCGATCGAGACGCTCGAGGAGCTCGGCATCGAGGCCGACCGCGACGAGGAGGGCTACCTCCTCCAGATCTTCACCCGGCCGATCCAGGACCGGCCGACGTTCTTCTTCGAGGTCATCGAGCGGCACGGCTCGCGCGGCTTCGGGGTGGGCAACTTCAAGGCACTGTTCGAGGCCCTCGAGCGCGAGCAGGCCAAGCGCGGGAACCTCTAGGTGCCCGAGCCACAGGACCGGGACGCGGCGGCGTCCACCGCCGGCCCCGCCGCGGCGGCCAGCGAGGCGTGAAGCTCGCCCACGTCCGGGAGCGCCACGCCCCGGCCGGCGCGCCTTGGCGGCTCGCCGCCGCCTTCGAGCCCGAGGGCCCCTCCGACGCGCCCCTGCGCTGGCTGGACCTGGAGCCGGCCCGGCGCCGCCTCGTCGCCGACGACCCGCGCCTCGCCCACAACGAGCCGCTCTTCCGCCGACCGGTCACGACGCTCGACGAGGTCCTCGCCCGCGGCCTGCGAGTGGCGAGCGTCGCCGCGCTCGTCGAGCCGTTCGTCGCCGATCCGGGCCGGGCTGGCGGCCCCGGTGTCGCGGCCGCGGATCCCGCCCTGGACGACCCGGCCGACGACCTCCTGCTCGAGGCGGCCCACCTCGAGTTCGGGCGGCCCGTCCTAACCCCGCCGAGCCTGCGCGACTTCTACGCCTTCGAGCAGCACGTCCGGACGGCCTGGGCCCGGCGCGGCGGCGAGATCCCGGAGGCGTGGTACCGGCTGGCGGTCTTCTATTTCAGCAACGTCTCCGAGCTGCGCGGCCCGGGCGAGCCGGTCCACGCGCCAGGTGGCTGCCGCGAGCTCGACTACGAGCTGGAGATCGCGGCCCTCGTCGACACCGCCGGCCGGGACCTCGAAGCGGCGACTGCCGAGGAGGTCATCGGCGGCTACACGATCATGAACGACTGGTCCGCCCGCGACCTCCAGCGCGACGAGACGCAGGTCCGCCTCGGGCCGGCCAAGGGCAAGGACTTCGCGACATCGCTCGGGCCGTGGCTGGTCACGCCCGACGAGCTGGCCGATTCGCGTCGGCCGGGCAGCACCGGCTACGACCTGCTGATGACGGCGACCGTCGGCGGCCGCGAGACGAGCCGCGGCTGCTGGGCGGACTCGCACTACAGCTTCGGCCAGCTGCTCGCCCGCGCGTCGGCCGACGTGACCCTCCGCCCCGGCGAGCTCGTCGGCAGCGGGACGGTCGGGACCGGCTGCCTGCTGGAGAGCCGGGAGGCGACGATCGGGCGCTGGCTCGAGCCGGGCGACGAGGTCGTCCTCCGCATCGAGCGCCTGGGCGAGCTGCGGACTCCCGTCGTGGCGCGGCCCGGGGAGCACTGAGGAGGCTCCATGTTCTACGTCCGGCGCGGCCTCGTCCCCCGCCAGCGCCACACCCAGCTGCGCGACGAGGCCGGCGGCCTGTACGCCGAGGAGCTGTTCGGCGTCGAGGGTTTCGTCGGCCGGAGCTCGCTCCTCTACCACCTCGTCCCGCCGACACGGACCCACGCCATCGAGGCCGCCGGCCGCGTCGTCGTCGAGGCGGACCCCGCCGCGGAGGCCGGCCCGCATCGCCACCGCCTCCTCAAGACCGGCGGCCTGGAGCCGGGTGGCGACGTCATCACCGGCCGCCTCCCGCTGCTCTTCAACTCGGACGTGACGATGGGCGTCGTCCTGCCGGCGGAGCCGCTCCCCGAGGGGACCTTCTACCGCAACGGTGAGGCGGACGAGCTGCTCTTCGTCCACGAGGGATCCGGCATCCTGGACACCGTCTTCGGGCCGCTGCCGTACGGGCCTGGCGACTACCTCGTCCTGCCGATCGGCACGACGTGGCGGCTCGACCCGGCGCCGGGGGTGGCCCATCGCCTGCTCTGGCTCGAGACGCCCGGCGAGCTCGAGCCGCCGCGGCGGTACCGCAACGAGTACGGCCAGCTGCTCGAGCACAGCCCGTACGCCCAGCGCGACATCCGGCCACCCGAGCCGGCCGAGCCGCGCCGCGAGACCGGCGACTTCACGATCCTGGTCAAGGCCGGCGGACGCCTGAGCGCCTACCGCTACCGCCACCACCCGTTCGACCTGGTCGGCTGGGACGGCTACCTCTGGCCGTTCGCCTTCGCCATCGGGGACTTCCAGCCGATCACCGGACGGGTCCACCAGCCGCCGCCGGTCCACCAGACGTTCCAGGGCCGGAACTTCGTCGTCTGCTCCTTCGTGCCCCGCAAGTTCGACTACCACCCGCTCGCCATCCCGGCCCCCTACAACCACTCGAACATCAACTCCGACGAGGTCATCTACTACGTGGCCGGCAACTTCATGAGCCGCCGAGGGGTCGAGATCGCCTCGCTCACCGTCCACCCCGCGGGCATCCCGCACGGTCCGCACCCCGGCACGGTCGAGGCGTCCATCGGCAAGGAGGCGACCGAGGAGCTGGCCGTCATGGTCGACACCTTCCACCCGCTGCACCTGACCCGGCAGGCGGCCGGACTCGACGACGACCGCTACCCCTTCAGCTGGCTGCCGCCGGAGGAGGTCGACGCGCCGGCCGAGGCCCGCGAGCTAGCCGATCGCGGTCCAGAGGCCTTCCCGGACTGAGCGGGCGCGGTCAGGGCTCCTCCCGGACGGCGGCCAGTTCCGCCTCCGCGCCGGGCGTCGTCTGGGCCAGCAGGACGCCGCCGAGCACGAGGCCCGCTCCGACGACCTGGAGCGGCGCCAATTGCTCGCCGAAGAGGACTGTCGCGAGGACGATGGTGTAGACGGGCTCGACCGTGCTGACGAGCGAGGTCTGCGCCGCGCCGATCCTCGCCGTCGCCGCGTAGAAGGCCTGGATCGCGAGCGCCGTCGAGAGGACCGCGATGCCGAGCAATCCCGGCCAGGCGGCGACGGGCACCTGCCAGGGCAGCAGTGGCTCGCGGGCGGCGGCCGCGAGGCCGGTCACCACGGCCCAGGTCCCCGTCAGCATCACGGCGGCCGCGACCGCGGGCCGCGTCGCTGCGTCGCCGGTGCGCTCGTGGGCCGTCGAGCCGGGCCGTTCCCCGGCGAGGCGGGCGGAGAGCAGGATGTAGGCCGAGTAGATGAGCGGTGAGCTGCAGATCAGGGCCAGCCCGAGCGGGTCGGCCCGCGTCTTGATGCCGCCGATGGTCAGGCCGACCCCGAGCATGACGATCGCCAGGGCGGCCGATGGCCGTCGGCCTTCGAGGGCACGCCCGAAACGGATCGCCAGGACCGCCACCAGGGCCGGGTAGACGTAGACGATGAGGGCCGCGAGCGAGGCCGGGATCGTCTCGAGGGCGGCGTAGTAGGTCCCGGCGTTGCCGACGAAGAAGGCGCCCAGGCCGAGCAGGGCGAGGAGGCGCCGGCGGCCCAGCCGGCGGAGGGCGGCGCGATCGGCCGGCCGGGCGAGCAGCCAGGCCCAGCTCAGCAGGGCGCCGATGAGGAACCGCCAGGCGAGCAGGGCCAGCCAGTCGAGCCCCGCGCCATAGACCCCCTTCGCGAAGAGCGGCCCGCTGCCATACCCGCACGCCGAGGCGACGGCGAGGGCGACCCCGAGGGCGCGGCGACGGTCCACGCGGCCGAGCGTAGCAGCGGGCGTCGGGCGTCGGTGGGACCGCCGCGCCGATCCCGTGGAGCTCGCGGCCCGGCGCAGTGTTGCGTCAGGCGGTCCGTGCAGCCCGCCATCGATGTTCGTACACTGGGCTTCCCGCCGCCCTCCGTCGCGCAGGATGGGCCGGAGCGTTCGGGAGGAGCACCGCCATCAGCACGCTGTACGTCAGCGGGGAGCGTCGTCCCCGTCGCGCGCCCACCATCATCGACTTCGTCAACATTCGTTGGGTCGACGAGTGGTGCAAACGCTGCAACATCTGCGTCGAGATCTGTCCCAAGGACACCCTCGTCCTCACCCACGACGCCATCATCGAGGCCGAGGACTGCATCCGCTGCGGGCTCTGCGAGCGCTACTGCCCGGACCTCGCCATCGAGGTCCTCCCGAAGCGCGACGCCGAGGGGAACCTGCCGGCGGAGTTCGCGGCGGCGCAGGCGGCCTCGACGGCCACCTCGACCGGCCGGCCGCGCGTCCCCGATGCGGCCCGGGGCCCCGCCGTCGCGGGCACCAACCCCGAACGCGGCATCACAGACGCCGAGAGCGCGCCCGATGTCGATCGGGCCAACCCGACCTGAGCGGCGGGAGCAAGACGAGATGACCAAGCGACTCGTCCAGGGCAACGAGGCCGTCCTGCTCGGGGCGGTCCGGGCCGGCGCCACCTACTTCGCCGGGTACCCGATCAGCCCGTCCAGCGAGATCCTCATGCAGGCCTCGGCCTACGCGGCGAAACATCCCGAGCTGCGCTTCCTCCAGGCGGAGGACGAGATCGCGAGCGCCAACGCCATCATCGGCGGCAGCCTGGCCGGCGCGAAGTCCTTCACCGCCACCTCGGGCCCGGGCTTCAGCCTGATGCAGGAGGCCGTCGGCTACGCCCACAAGGTCGGCGTCCCCTGTGTCTTCGTCGACGTCCAGCGGGTCGGCCCGGGGACCGGCATGCCGACGATGCCGGGCCAGGGCGACATCCTCCAGACCCGCTACGGCTCGAGCGGCGACTACACCAGCATCGTCTTCTACCCCTCGACCGTCGGCGAGTGCTTCGAGTACACGATCCACGCCTTCAACGCCGCCGAGGAGAGCCGCTCGCCGGTCATCCTCCTGTCCGACGCATTCCTCGGCCACCTCAACGAGGTCGTCGACCTCGACGCGATCGACGTCCCGGTCGTGCCGCGGACGCTGGAGCCGCTGGCCTCGGGCTCGACGCGGCTCTTCAGCGGGGTGCTGACGTACGCCGACGGCGAGCCGGCGACCGCGGACGCCGACGAGTTCATCCGCCAGTACGAGGTGGCCAAGGCCGCCCGGCTCGCGGCCGCCGAGCGCTACGCCTTCTACGAGTACGGCTGGAACACCGACTCCGACACCCTGGTCATCTGCTTCGGCATCACCCGCCGGATCAGCCAGCCGCTCGCGCCGCACTTCGCCCTCTTCCGACCGATCCGGATCTGGCCCGTGCTGGAGAAGGAACTCCGCGAGATCGCCGGCCGCTACCGCCAGCTGATCGTCATCGAGGGCAGCGACGGCCAGTACGCCAGCGTCATCGAGCGCGTGCTCTACCGCGACGTGCACCGGGTGCCGCTGCTCGGCGGCAGGATGAGCCTGGAGGCGGTCCGCGAGGGCCTCGACCGGATCGGCCTGCTGCCAGCCGCCCTCGCCGAATCGTCCGCCGCGCCCGTCGGCTGAGCCTTCCCGCGAACGAGGTCCGAACCACATGGCCGTCAAGGACAAGCTGAAGGAAGAGCTCTTCCCCACCATCTGGTGCCCCGGCTGCGGCATCGGCCTGATCATGACTCAGCTCGCGACCGTGATGGACGAGGTCGGGCTCGACAAGTCGAACACGGTCATGGTGACGGGCATCGGCTGCACCGGCCGGATGGGCGCCTACATGCGCTTCGACTCCGTCTACACCCTCCACGGTCGGACGCTGCCGGTCGCCGAGGCGATCAAGACGGTCCGGCCGGAGCTCAACGTCATCGTCGTCTCGGGCGACGGCGACACCGCCTCGATCGGCGGCAACCACCTGCTCCACTCGATCCGGCGCAACCCGAACATCACCGTCCTCTGCAATAACAACGAGATCTACGGGCTGACCGGCGGGCAGACCGGACCGACGACGCCGAAGGGGACGAACACCGTCAGCTCGCCCGCCGGGGCGGCCTCGACGCCGATCAACCTGCAGGGCGTCGTCAACACGAACCCCGAGGCGTACTACGCCAAGACGACGGTGTACCACCAGGGCCAGATGCGCAAGGCGATCAAGGAGGCCATCGAGTGGCCCGGCTTCGCCTTCGTCGACATCACCAGCCAGTGCATCGAGAACAACGGTCGCCGGATCGGCTTCCCGAGCGCCAACGAGATGCTGATGTACTACAAGAAGGAGTACCGCCAGGCGCCTCCGGGTGCGGGCCACCTCGAGTACCACCAGCTCGGCATCGTCAAGGGCCAGCCCGGCGTCCCGGGGCCGGCGAAGATGGTCCCGACCCGCTCCGGCGACGAGTAGGAGGCTGCGATGACCGCCAGGTCGGTCGTGATCGACGGCATCGGAGGCCAGGGCGTCCGGGTCATCGGCAACACCCTGGCGACACTGCTGGGGGTGATGGGCTACGAGGTCACCCTCCTCTACGACTACGACTCCTCGGTCCGCGGCGGGATGAGCGAGGCCTTCCTCAAGTACGACCGGGAGGCGATCTCCAATCCCGTCGTCGAACTGGCCGACGTCACCCTCCGCCTGGCCGACCGCGGGCCCGCCCACCTCGACTCGAAGTACGTCGTGGCCGACATCGGCCTGGCGAAGCCCGGCGAGGACGCCGAGGAGGTCCCCTTCCTCCAGCTCGGCGTTGAGAAGTTCGGGCGGGACCTGTTCGGCAACATGGTCGCCCTGGGCCGGATGCTGCGCCTGCTGGACATCGAGTTCCGCGACGAGGACCTCGAGGCCGCCCTGCCCAGGAAGTTCCTGGAGCAGAACGTCGCGGCCATCCGCTACGGCTACGCCCTGGATGCCGACGCGATCCGCCGCATCGTCCCGGAGCAGGCGGCCAGCGAGTTCGCCAGCGGCTACGCGAGCGCGCTGCTCGCCGGCCGGAGCCCCAAGGAGGCGATCGAGCAGGCGGCGGCGGTCGCGGGCGAGGCGTAGCCGCGGGCTGTGCGTCGCGCGCCTGATCCGCCGGACCCGCCTCTGGCCGGGACCCGCATCGTGGTCCTGGCCGACGACCTGATCTGGGCGACGCGCCTGGCCGCGCTCGTCCGCGGCCTCGGGGCGGAGGCGGTCACGGTGCGCGACGCGGCCGCGTTCCGGGCCGCTCTCCCGGGAGCGGCGGGCGTCCTCGTGGACCTCACGGCGCGGGCCTATGACGGGGTCGAGGCCGTCGCCGCCGCGGCGGCCGCCGGCGTGTCGCCCGCGTGCCTCGCCCAGCACGACGACGCCACCCTGCGCCGTCGGGCCCTGGCGGCGGGGGCGTCCCGCGTCCTGCCGTACCGCCTCGTCGCCGAGCGGGGCGCGGCGGCGCTCGCCGGCTGGCCCGGTCCGGCCGCGGACGTTCGTCCCCGGGCCACTCCGAGACCCATGGTGTGACCGACTCGGCGGCCCGGCCCGCCATCCCCGCCGCGCGTTACGGGGAGCGGCTCGGTGCGGCGCGCGAGCGAGCGATCGCGGCCGGCCTCGACGCGCTGCTCGTGGGGGTCGGTGCGGACCTGCGCTACCTGACCGGCTACGACGCGATGCCGCTCGAGCGCCTGACGATGCTCGTACTGCCCGCCGGCGGCTCGCCGACCCTCGTCGCGCCCCGCCTCGAGGCAGCGCCCGCTCGCGCCTGCCCCGCCGCCGCGGCCGGGATCGTCGGGGTCGCGACGTGGGAGGAGACGGCGGACCCCGTCGCGCTCGTGGCCGACCTCGTCGCGTCGTCCCCGGTCCGGACCACCGGCCGCCTCGACGCCGTGGCCGTCTCGGACCGGCTCTGGGCCAGCTTCGTCCTGGCGATCCAGGCGGCTCTGCCCGGTGCCCACCTCTCGCTCGCTTCCGCCGTCCTCGGGGAGCTGCGGATGGTCAAGGACGCCGACGAGGTCGCCCTGCTGCGGGCCGCGGCCCGGGCGGCCGACCGCGTCATCGACCAGGTCGCGGCCGGACGGCTCGTCGGCCGGACGGAGGCGGCCGTCAGCCGCGAGGTCCGGGAGCGCCTGGTGGCCGAGGGCCACGACGCGGCCTCCTTCGCTATCGTCGGCTCCGGCCCGGATTCCGCCTCGCCGCACCACGCCGCGTCCGCGCGCGTCATCGAAGCCGGCGAGCCGATCGTCCTCGACATCGGCGGCTCCCTGGCCGGGTACGGCAGCGACATCACCCGGACGATCTGGGTCACCGGAGGCGACCCGGGCCGGGGGCCGGACGCCGCCTTTCGGGCCCTGTACGACACGCTGCAGGGCGCGCAGGCTGCGGCGACCGCCGTCGTCCGGCCGGGCGTCCCGGCCGAGCGGATCGACTCGGTCGCGCGCGACCTGATCGAGGCCGCCGGCCACGGACCGCACTTCATCCATCGGACCGGGCACGGCATCGGGCTGGAGGAGCACGAGCCGCCGTACATCGTCGCGGGCGACCGGACGCCGCTGCGGCCGGGGATGGCCTTCAGCGTCGAGCCGGGCATCTACCTCGAGGGCCGCTACGGCGCGCGGATCGAGGACATCGTCGTCTGCGGCCCGGACGGCCCGCTCGTCCTCAACGAGGCGAGCCGAGACCTGCGCGTCGTCCCCGGCTGACGGCGCCGGGCCGGACCATGGGCGGGAGAGCGCGACCGTCCGACGGGGGCGGCGAGGCTCGCTCGAGGGTCGTCGGCGAGCGACGCGGTATCATCGGGCCGCCGGCTCCCGCAGAGAGGCGCCGGCGTCGTCCGAGCCCATGCACCTGACCCTCCCGCGGCGCCCCGGCGCCGCTCACCCTCGACAGCCACCCGCGCCGCGCAAGGCGTACCGGCCATGAGCGTCGAGCCCGCGGCTCGCCCGGGCGACCCCGTCCCCCTGGCTCCCGGCGCCGCGCCGGCGACCGCGACGCCGGCGACGAGCGGACCCGGCGACGAGCCGACCGCTGCCGGACGTGGCGGCTGCACCCAGGCACAGCTGCGGCGCTTCATCAAGAGTCGACCCTACGTCCCGCTCCACGAGCTGCGCCGCCGGTTCCTCATCGACGGCCCGGAGGACGAGGTGACCGGGCTCGAGACCGAGGCGGGGCTCGTCTTCGTCGGCCTGCCCGCTCGCGAGGGCCGGATGCTCGAGGAGCTGGTGCGCCACGGCGAGGTCGGCGTCGAGCTCTCGCTCGACCCGGTCTGCCCGATGGTCATGGGCGTCTACCCCATGCGACCGGTGCCGCGGGGCTGAGGCCCCGGCTGCCCCGGCGCTCGCAGCGGCCCGCGAACGGGCCGGTGGAGGATCCGATATGCGACTCGACGGGATGCGGGTCGGCGTCTTCGTGGCCGAGGGCGTCGAGGACCTCGAGTACTGGGTCACGGTGATGCGCCTCCGCGAGGAGGGCGCCCTCGTGCGGAGCATCGGCCACACCCTTGACGGGGTGCGCGGCAAGAACGGTCTGGCCGCGAAGCCGGACACGCTGGCCGCCGACGTGACCGTCGACGATGTCGACGCGCTCGTGATCCCCGGCGGCTGGGCACCGGACAAGCTGCGCCGCTACCGCGACGTGACCGATCTCGTCCACGCGGTGCACGAGGCCGGCAAGCCGATCGGGATCATCTGCCACGGCGGCCTGGTCGCGATCTCGGCCGGGATCGTCAGCGGCTCGCGGGCGACGGGCTCGCTCGGCATCAAGGACGACCTGGTGAACGCCGGGGCGCGCTGGGTGGACGAGCCGGCCTTCAGCGACGGCACGCTCGTCTGGGGCCGGGTGGTCGAGGACATCCCGGCCTTCGAGCGCGAGCTCGTCGAGCGGTTCGCCGCGACTCGTGCGACACCTGCGCCGGCGGCCGCCCGAGCCTGAGCAGACCGGTCCTTCCTCAGCCGGGCAGCGGCGCGGGCAGGCTCACGCCCTCGAGCGCCAGCAGCGTCCGCTTCACCTCGAGCATCGCCGCCCGTCCGGCGTGACTGCCGCCGTAGCCGCCGATGCTCCCGTCACCGGCCAGGATCCGGTGGCAGGGGATGACGATGGGCAGCGGGTTGCGGCCGAGGGCGCCGCCGACGGCGCGCGCGGCACGCGGCTGCCCGATCCGGCGCGCGAGGCGGCCGTAGCTGGTGACCTCGCCGTAGTCGAGCCCCGCTGCTCCGCCGAGCACTCTGCGGTCCCAGACCGAGACGCCCCGGAGGTCGACCGGCAGGTCGAAGCGCTGCCGACGCCCCGCGAAATACTCGGCCAGCTCGGCCCGGGCCCGTTCGAGGGTCGCGTGCCAGGCCGCGGGGACGCCGGGCTGGTCAGCCACGACGGCGCCGCCGAGGCGGGCAGCGAGCGACTCGACGAAGCGAGCCGTCGTCGAGCGCAGCTCGATCGCCACGAGGCCGCCATCCGCGGCCGCCAGGTGGAGGGCGCCCCACGGGGCCGGGTACGTCGTATAGGCAGCGGCCGGCCCGCGAGCAGCGTCCGCGGTCGTCCGCCACGCGGCACCGCCGTGGACCGGCCGACCCGCGGGGAGGCGGACGCCCAGGGCCGCGCGGGTCCGGCCCAGCGCGGCCGCGAGCTCCGGCTCGAGGGCCGCCGGCGGCGGGAGCGGGTCCCCGGCGCGGAGGAGCTCGCGCAGGGGGGCTTCGGGATCGGAGCGCTCGGTCACGGTGCCACCTCGTCCGCCAGGAGGCGCCGCAGGCGGCGCAATCCCTGGCTCACATGCTGGCGAGCGGTCGTCTCGGTGCAGTCGAGGAGCGCGGCGACCGTCGCGTAGTCGAGGCCGTCGAGGACGCGGGCGACGACCGCCGTCCGCTGCCGCCAGCCCAGGCCGAGCAGGCCTTCCCGAACGCGCCGGCGCAGCTCAGCGGCGGCGAGCGCCGCGTGCGGGTCGCCGGCCGCACGGCCGGGGAGCGACGCCGCGGCGTCGTCGAGCTCGAGCGATTCGCCCCGCGCCCGTCGCCGCCGATACGCGTCACGCGCGAGGTTGCCGGCGATGCGGTAGAGCCACGCCCGCACGTTCGCCCCGGCGGCGAGTCGGGGATAGGCCCGGAACGCGCGCAGGAACGTCTCCTGGTGGAGGTCCGCGGCGTCCTCGGCCGACGGGGCGAGGCGCCGGAGGTAGCGGTACAGCTCGACCTCGTGGGCGGCCAGGACGGCGAGGAACGGCTGCACCGCCGGCGTCGAGGCGACCACGGCCGGCTCGGGCAGGGCGGCGGGATGGTCCGGCTCGGTGACCGGCGACGGCAGCATCACGCCCACTATGACGCGCCGCCGCCCGGCCCGTGAATCCGCGGCCTCGCCCCTTGACGAGGGGCGAGGCCGCGTGCAGCGGCGGGACCAGGGCCGCGATCAGCGGCGGGCGCGGCCCGTCGCCGGGGTCAGCAGCAGGACCGCGGCCAGGGATGCGGCGAGCAGCCCGAGCGCCAGGCGCCAGGCGCCGCCGCCGCCCGACGTGGGAGGGCCGTCCGTCGAGGTCGTCGGCGGCGTCGCGTGCGGCGTCCCCACGGCTGCCTCGACCTGCTGGGTGAGGGCGGGCGTCGGCGTCGCGGCCGGAGCGCTCGTGGCGGTGGCCGTCGCGGCCGGCGTCGTGGTCGGGGTCGCCGTGGGTGTGGCCGTGGGTGTGGCCGTGGGTGTGGCCGTGGCCGTCGGCGTCGCCGTGGGGGTCGGTGTCGCCGTCGGGCCGTCCGTCGGGTCGTAGCAGACCGAGACGTGGTCGAGCACCGCCCCCTGGCCGAGGCCGAGGCCCGTGTCTGCCGTCGCGTCGCTCGGGTAGTCGTACTTGACCCCGACCGCCGCCGTGCCGACCGTGCCGCGGACGAGGATGTACTCGATGCGGAAGCTCGCCGTCCAGTCGAACGAGACCGGCGCGGTCGAGACCGAACCGAGCTGGACGGTCAGCTGGCCGTCGGCGCTCTGGAACGTGCCCGCGGCGAAGTGCGCGGCATCGATGGTGATCTCCAGCAGCCCGCCGGCGCAGCTGTGCTGGCTCGTCGAGACGCCCGGCACCGAGCTCGCCCGCGCGGCCGGTGCCGCCGGGCCGAAGGCGGCCAGAGCCGCCAGGACAGGGACGGCCGTCCAGCCCATGAGCCGGACAGCCCGAAACAGCCCGCTGCCGGAGCGGCGGTCCACGGGACGCATGCCTCCCCCTTCTCGTGTGGTTCCTCCCGCGATCGCGGGAACGATGAGTGCCCTCCCGGATACCCGAGAGGGCCGCATCATCGTGGAACGGAGCCGCTGCGTCCAGTACCTTCGGCGGGCCTGGACCGGTACGGGCTGCGGAGCCGGTGCGCGGCCGGCCCTGCGTCGCTACAGGTAGGCCATCGGGTTGACGGGCACGCCGGAGCGGTAGATCGCGAAGTGGAGGTGCGGGCCCGTCGTGTTGCCGGTCATGCCCTCGTAGCCGATAACCTGGCCCTGCCGGACGTGAGCGCCGTTGTAGACGCCGGCGACGCCGACGGCCTGGAGGTGGCCGTAGAGGCTCATCAGGCTGCCCGAGTGGGCGATCTCGATGTCGTAGGCACCGTCCGGGGCGGGCATGAAGCCATCCCAGACGATGACGCCGTCGGCGGCTGCCCGGACCGGGGTGCCGTACGGGGCGACGATGTCGATGCCCTGGTGGAAGTGGGGGCAGGAGCCGTAGGGCGGCTCGGAGATGACGCCGGTGCAGCCGAAGGGCTGGCTGATGACGCCCCCCATCGGCCAGGCGAACGCTCCGCCGCTGTACCCGCTCGGGATCGCCCCGCGCGCGGCCGCAGCGGCCGCCAGGGCCTGGATGCGGGCGTTGACCGAATCGAGGGCGGCCTGGGCTGCGCGGGCCTGGGACTCGGCGGCGACGCGGTTCGAGGCCATCCGGGCGTAGGCCGCGTTCTGGCTCGCCAGCTGGACCGCGATCTCGTTCTGGAGGGCCTGCAGCTGGGCGCGAGCCTGCCGGAGCTGGGCCATCTGCGCGTCGAGCTGCTGCTTCTGGGCCGCGGCCTGCTGGCGCAGCTGCTCGGTCGCGTCGTGGGTCGACTGGACGGTCTGCTCGAGCGAGGCGAGGGCGGCCGCGGCGGTGGCGACCTGGCCCGCGAGGTCGCGATCCTGGCTGGCGATGTCCATGTAGGAGCTGACGTCGGCGAAGACGTCGGCGAAGGACTGGGCCGAGAAGACCGTCTCGAGCATCGAGGTGCCGTCCGTCCGATAGGCGGCCCGCACCCGGGAGGCGAGGAGCCCCTTGCGCTGCGCCAGCTCGACCTGGCGGGCGCGCTCGTCGATCTGGACGACCGCGAGCTGGCGCTCCAGGTCCGCCAGCTGGCCGACGAGCTGGTCATAGCGGGCCTTCACGGCGGCGACCTGGCTGCTCAGGGCGTCGATGCGCGCCTGGACGGCCGTCAGGTTCGCGGTGACGCCGGACAGCGAGGCCTGCGTCGACTGGATCTGGGAGGTCAGGTTCGCCTGGTCGCTGCTCAGCTGGGCTGCCAGCTGGCGATTCGCCGCGATGCGGGCCTGGAGGGCCTGCGACTGGGCCTGCGCCGCGGCGAGGTCGTCGCCGCGGACGGTCGGTGGACTGCCCGCGGGGCTCGCGAGGAGGCCCGCGACGAGCGGTGCGGCGAGCAGGGCCAGGGCGAGGCGGCCGCGCAGCGAGGGGGCACGAAGGAGGCGCGGGCGACGGGCGGTCATGCGATGGCGGACCTCGGAGTCGGGGGACGGCGACCGACCGGGGCGGGCGACGGGCGCACCAGAGGCCGGCGGTGGCGCTTCCTCGCACCACTCGGGTGCCCAGCCTAGCCCGGTCCGACCGTGGCTGCACAGTCGGACCATGGTCCGGGAGCGGTCTGGTGCAGATGGGTGAGGTCCGCGGCCCCGGTCGCGCGTCCGCGAGCGTGTATACTCAGGGGGAGTATGACGACCGTGCCCGACACCCGTCCCAGTGCGCCCGCCGTCGAGGTGCAGCTGCCCATCGAGGGCATGACCTGCGCGTCGTGCGTCAACCGGATCGAGCGGTTCCTGAACCGCACGCCCGGCGTCGAGCAGGCCTCCGTCAACCTGGCGACAGAGGTCGCGACGATCCGCTACCTGCCCGAGGTCGCCGGCCACGATGAGCTCGTCCGTGCCATCGAGGCGGCAGGCTACGAGCTGAAGCCGGAGGCCGCGGCCCGCGGTTCGAGCACGGCGGACCTCGCCGAGGAGGCCGACGCGGACGTTGCGGAGCGTGCCCGCGAGGCGCGGACACTGCGCGACCAGGCGCTCGTCAGCCTCGCCGTGGCGGCCGGGATCATGGCCCTGATGTTCTGGCCTGGCCTGCCCTGGCCCATGGAGGACGTCAACAAGGTCATCCTCTGGCCGGCCACGTTCATCCAGTTCTGGGCCGGCCGCCGCTTCTACGAGGCGGCCATCCGCGGCGCCCGCCACGGCTCGACGAACATGAACACGCTCGTCGCCGTGGGGACCTCGGCCGCCTGGGCCTACAGCGTGTTCGTCACGATGTGGCCGGAGGTCATCCACCAGGCCGGCCTTCGCCCCGACACCTACTTCGACTCCTCGACCGTCATCGTCGGCCTCATCCTGCTCGGTCGCTGGCTCGAGGCCCGGGCGAAGGGCCAGACCGTCGGCGCGGTCAAGAAGCTCATCGGCCTCCAGGCGACGACGGCCCGCCGCGTCCGGGGCAGCGGCGCGGAGGCGGTCGAGGAGGACATCCCGCTCGCGGACGTCCAGCCGGGCGACGTGCTGCGGGTCCGACCCGGCGAGAAGGTCCCGGTCGACGGGCTGGTCCTCGAGGGCGCGTCGGCGGTCGACGCCTCGATGCTGACCGGCGAGGCGATGCCGGTCGAGGTCGGCCCCGGCACCGAGGTGATCGGGGCGACGCTGAACACGACCGGGACGTTCCTCATGCGCGCGACGCGGGTCGGCCGGGACACGGCGCTCGCCCGGATCGTCGAGCTGGTCCAGCGGGCACAGGGCTCGAAGGCGCCCATCCAGCGCCTCGCGGACCGCATCAGTGGCGTGTTCACCCCGCTCGTCCTGGGGACCGCCGTGACCACCTTCGGGGTCTGGTTCCTGTTCGGGCCCGAGCCCCGGATCACCCTCGCCCTGGCGGCCTTCATCACCGTCGTCGTCATCGCCTGCCCCTGCGCGATGGGCCTCGCCACGCCCACGGCGATCATGGTCGGGACGGGCCGCGGCGCGGAGTCCGGCGTCCTGATCCGCGGCGGCGAGGCGCTCGAGCAGGCCCACCGGGTCACCGCCGTCGTGCTCGACAAGACGGGCACACTGACCCTCGGCCGGCCGGCGGTCGTCGAGGTCGTCCCGGCGCCCGGTTTCGAGCCGGCCGAGCTGCTCGACCTGGCGGGCTCGGTGGAGAAGGGCAGCGAGCATCCGCTCGGCAGCGCGATCCTCGCGCGGGCGCATCTCGACGAGCTCGGCTTCCGACCGATGAGCGAGTTCCGGGCCGTCGCCGGCCACGGGGTCGAGGCGGTGGTCGATGGCCGCCGCGTCATCGTCGGCGCCGAGCGGCTGCTGGCGGACCATGGCGTCGCGACCGGCCCGCTCGCGGACCGGGCCGAGGCGGCCGCCGCCCAGGGCCGCACGCCGACCTACGTCGGCGTCGACGGTCGCCTCGCCGGCCTGCTCGTCGTGGCCGATCCGATCAAGCCCGAGGCTGCCCAGGCGGTCGCCGAACTGGCGGCCCAGGGCCTGGAGGTCTGGCTCGTGACCGGGGACCGGGCCGCGACCGCGGCCGCGGTCGCGAGCGCCGTCGGGATCGCTGCCGAGCGGGTGATGGCAGAGGTGCTGCCCGCCGACAAGGCGGCCGCGGTGGCCCGACTCCAGGCCCGCGGCCTGGTCGTCGCGATGGTCGGCGATGGGATCAACGACGCGCCCGCTCTCGCCCAGGCCGACCTCGGCGTCGCGATCGGGACGGGCGCGGATGTCGCCATCGAGGCCTCCGACGTCACCCTCGTGGGTGGCGACCCGCGCGGCGTCGCCTCGGCCATCGCCCTGGCCCGGCGGACGATGACGGTCATCCGCCAGAACCTCTTCTGGGCCTTCGCCTACAACGTCGTCCTCGTCCCGGTCGCGATGGGCGTCCTCTACCCCTGGTTCGGCGTCACCCTGAACCCCGGCATGGCAGCCGGGGCGATGGCCCTCTCGTCCGTGAGCGTCGTCTCGAACTCGCTGCGGCTGCGTGGCTTCGACGCGCGGCCCGGCGCTGCCGTCGGCCGGGCGGCGGTCGGCGGCCGACTGCGGGACGCCTCGTACCTGCTCGGCATCGCCGTCATCGCCCTGGCCGTCGCCGGCTCGGTCATCGGGGCCGACCGCTGGCTCGACACGAACGCCGTGCCCGTGGCCGAGACCGCCCGCGACGACGCCTACTCGCAGCCCGTCATCCACGTCCGGGCCGGCCAGTGGCTGCGGGTCACGTTCACCAACGCGGGCACGACGTTCCACGACTGGCACGTCATGGGGGTCGCGAACATGGAGCTGGCCGCCCGGCCGGGCCAGACGACGAGCGCCCGCTTCCTCGCCCCGGCAGCCGGCAGCTACGACTTCGAGTGCAGCGTACCGGGCGAGGCGGCGGCCGGCCTGCGCGGCGTGCTGGTGGTGGACCCGGCCTGAGCGACGCGGTCCGCGGCCGCGGGTCAGCCGATCCGACCGGCCAGCAGGAGGACGACGACCGCGGCGACGGTCGCGGCGAGCGTCGTCCGCGCGCCCGCCCCACGGCCGAAGCCGAGCGGCGTGAGCTGGCCGACGAGCAGGCCGATCGCGGCCGGGAGGAGTCCGAGGACCCCGGCCAGGAGACCGAGCGGGACCTCGCGACCGACGTTCGCCAGGAGGACGCGGTCGCTGACCAGGAGCGTCGTCAGGTCCGCCGCGACGAGGACGCCGGTGATCGCCCCGTAGACCGCGTCGAGGCGCGTCGCAGCGAGGGCGACCGGATAGGCGACCGCCAGGACGCCGATGGCCAGCACGGGCAGGGCCAGCAGGAGCGAGCCGACGAGCCCGGTCGGCAAGGCGGCCCGGCCCCCGAGGGCGCCGCTAAGGTCGAGGCCGGCGAGCGTGCCGATGGCGACCGCGGCCGTGAATCCCCCCGCCTCGAGGCCGCGGCGCAGCCAGGCTGGAAGCATCCGGAGGCGAGGCATCGGCCAGCATCCTACACTCTCGCCCGATGTCCTCCCTGCC
>DASVYJ010000012.1:0-15608 GCA_036392215.1 Candidatus Limnocylindrales bacterium
CCAGGGCGGCTCGGCGATGAACCCCGTGCAGCCGAACGGCTGGCTGATCTCGCCGCCCATCGGCCAGATGAGGGTGCCGTTGTACTTCGACGGGATGTTGCCCGCGGCGACGGCGGCTGCGGCGAGCGAGGCGATCTGGGCGTTGACCCGGTCGAGCGCCGCCTGGGCCGCCCGGGACTGGGCCTCGACGGCGGCCTTGTTCGAGGCCAGCCGGTCGTAGGCCGCGCGCTGGTCGGCGAGCTGGCGGGCGATCTGGGCCTTGAGCGCCTGGAGCTGCTGCTCGGCCGCCCGAAGCTGCGCCATCTGGCCGTCGAGCTGCGCCTTCTGGGCGGCCGTCTGCTGGCGGAGCTGCTCGGTCGCGTCGCGAGTCTGGACGACCGTCTCGTGGAGCGCGGCGAGCGCCTCGGCCGCGTCGGCGATCTGCTGGGCCAGCGCGCGATCCTGGGTGGCGATGTCCAGGTACGAGTTCACGTCGGTCAGGACGTCGGCGAAGGACTGGGCCGAGAGGACGGTCTCGAGGAGCGAGGTCCCATCGGTCCGGTAGGCGGCCCGCAGCCGCGCGCTGAGGACGGCCTTGCGCTGGGCGAGCTCGGCCTGCTGGGCGCGCTCGTCGACCTCGATGACGGCGAGCTGCTGCTCGAGCGCGACGAGCTGGGTCACGAGCGCGTCGTACTTGGCCTTGACCTGGGCGACCTGCTGGGCGAGCGCGTCGATCCGGCCCTGGAGGGCGACCAGGTCGTTCGAGACGTTGGTAAGCGACTGGCGGGTGCTCTGGATCTGGGCCGTCAGGTTCGCCTGGGCGGCGGCGAGCTGGGCCGCCGCCTGCTTGTTCGCCGCGACCTGGTCGAGGAGGGCCTTCTGCTGGGCCAGGGCGTCGGAGAGGTCGTCGCCGCGGACGGAGGTCGGCGAGGCCAGCGGCCCGCCGAGCAGGCCGGCGAAGAGGGGGACCAGGAGGACCGCGACCAGCAGACGGGTCGGCCGGCCGCCGCGGACCCTGCCGCGGAGGGACGCGCGGGACGTCATGAGGGCGTCGTCATCGTGCAGGCTCGCTCCGTTGCGGCGCGCCCCCCGCGCGCCAGCGGTCACGCCCGCCGGTGAAACGCCGTCCCGCCGCCGGCACGAGCCTCGGGACGACCCCGGCTGGACCCGATGATACCCCGGGCCGCAAAAGCCTAGCCCGCCGTTGCACACGCGTGTCACTGCCCGACGGTCCCGGCGCGCGGCGGTACCGACGGCCGCGGGCCGTGCGTGCCTCGGCGCCTACCCCGGCAGCAGGACCGCCCAGAACGCCCCGGCGATGAGGAACGGCCCGAAGGGGATGAAGCTCCGCAGGCCGACCCGCCGGGTGACGAGCAGCAGCACGACCACGACGCCGGAGAGGATCGCCCCGGCGACCACGCCGGCGACGGCTCGCTCCAGCCCGACGAGCAGCCCGACGCTCACCAGCAGCTTGAGGTCACCGATGCCGATGGCCCCGGCCCCGAACGGGATCGACAGGGCGAAGAGCAGGGCGGGCACGGCGACCGCCGCCACGACGGCGAGCGGCAGCCGGCCGGCGACGAGCGGGTCGAGGCCGACGAGGCCCGCCAGCAGCGCCAGGGGGACCAGGGGCAGCGTGATCTCATCGGGCAGGAGGCGCTGGTCGAGGTCGGTCGCCAGGAGCAGGACCAGGGCCAGGAAGTAGACGGTGAACAGGGCCAGCTGGGGGACGGCCGCGAACCGGCCCGGCAGCGCGGCCAGGGCCAGGGCGCCCAGCGCCGACACGGCCAGCGTCCGCCAGTCGACGGGGCGGACGCCGCCGTCCTCGTGGGCCGTCCCCTCCCCCGCCGGCCACCGCGCCGCGACCCGGTCGGCGGCAAGACCCCAGGCGAGGCCAAGCAGGCCGAAGACGAGGCTCAGCGGCGTCACGGCCGGGGACGCAGTGGGTGCCTACCCCGCGCGGCTCGCGCCGGCCAGGGCGAGCTCGACGAGGGTCGCGTGCGTGACGCCGGTCGCCCCGCGGGGGGCGTAGGGCATCGCCTTGCGGAAGTAGGCCGAGCCGCCGATGTCGAGGTGGACCCACGGCCGGGTCCGGAATTCGCGCAGGAAGATGCCGCTCTTGACGAGCGAGCCTTCCGCGGACCCGGAGTTGATGATGTCGCCGTACCAGCTCTCCATCTCCGCCCGGTAGTCGTCGACCAGGGGGATCTGCCAGTAGCGTTCCCCCGCTGCAGCGCCGGCGGCCATGACCTGGTCGTACCACTCCTGCGGCGTCCCGAACGCCCCGGTGACCTGGTTGCCGAAGGCCCGCGACACGGCGCCCGTCAGCGTGGCCACGTCGACCAGGTGCGTGGCGCCCAGCCGCTCGGCGTAGGTCATCGCGTCGCCGAGGATGAGCCGGCCCTCGGCGTCGGTGTTGGTGATGTCGACCCACTTGCCGTTGAGGGCCCGGACGACGTCGCCCGGCCTTGCGCTGTGGGGGCCGGGCATGTTCTCGACGGCCGGGGCGAGGGCGAGCAGCGGCGTGCCCGGCGCCAGCTGGGCGACCGTGGCGATCGCGGCGATGACCGTCGCGGCCCCCGTCTTGTCCATCTTCATCTCTTCCATCCGGTCGGCCGGCTTGATGCTGATGCCGCCCGAATCGAAGGTCACGCCCTTGCCGACGATGGCCAGGTGGCGCCCCAGGGCGTCCTTCGCGCCCTCCTCGCCGGAGCGCAGGACGATGAGCCGCGGCGGGTTGTCCGAGCCGCGTCCCACGGCCATGAACATGCCCATCCCGAGCTCGGTCGCCCGCTCCGGACCGAGGACCTCGACGTGTAGGCCATGGCGCTCGGCGATCGCCCGCGCCTCGTCGGCCAGCACGGCCGGGCTGACGTCGTTGGAGCTGCGGTTCGCGAGGGTCCGGGCGACGTTCGCGCCCTCCCCGATCACGCGGCCACGCTGCGCGGCGCGGGCCAGGGCCGCGGCATCGCCCCCGGGCGCGACGATGAGCAGCTCGTCGATGGCGGGCGGCGCGGTCTCGACGTGCTCGCGGTAGATCGCCCCCGGCTCGTAGGTGCCCTCGACGACACCGCGGACGAGCAGCTCGACGGCGACCGCCTCGCCACCGTCCACGCTGCCCAGGCCGCCGAGCCAGATCGCCAGCCGGGCGACGCGACGCCCGCCGAGGCGGCGCTCGATCGTCGCCGCGACCCGCCGGACGACCTGCCGGTCGAGCTCCGCGGCCGGTCCGACGCCGACCGCAAGAAGTCGCGCGGCCGCGGTCTCCCCGCCAGCCGCGAGCGCGTTCGCGTACCGCTTGCCGGTCAGCTCGCCGAAGCTCGCCAGCGCCCGCAACTCCCCGCCAGCGCGCCGGTCCAGCTCGCCGAGGGGCCCCTCGAAGGCTGGCTCGCCGACGATCGGGACGGCGAGGACGTCGGCCGCGACGGCCCACGGCTGGTCGGTCAGGACTCGGACATCCATGCAGGGCTGCTCCTCGGATCGGCGCACGCGGCGCGGGGGCTCGGCCACGGCTGGTGCTGGGGACGGGTCCAGTCTAGCCGTCACCACGCCCACGGGAGGCCACCGGATGCCGGCCGGTGCCGCCCGGGCGCCCTCAGGGAGCCGTCGCGGACGCGGCCGCGGACGGCGATGGGGAGCCGGTCGGCGCGGGTGAGCCCGATGGGACCGCCGCGGAGCCGAGCGCGTCGATCGCGGCCGCGAGCTGCCCTCGGGCATCCTCGATCGAGATGACGGCCTGGTTCAGCCCGCCGCGGGCGAAGTCCGACATGATCACGACGAGGGCCCGCGTGTCCGGCGGCAGGTTCGCCCGGGCCTGCTTGACCGCGTCGAGGGCCTTGACGACGTCGGGCGTGGCCTGGCCCCTCGACTTCTTGAGGGCGGTGTAGAGGGCCTTGAGGGCGTCGTCCATCGCGGCGTTCCGATCGATCCACTGTCCGAGCGTCGTCACGTCGGAGGTGTTGGCGATCGCGTCCCGGCGCTGACGGACCTGGCCGAGCGTTGCCTCGGCCGTGCCGAGCCCGGCCAGCGCCCCGACGTAGTCCCCCTTGCTCCCGAGGCGGGCCGCGTCACCGGCCTCCTGGTCGTGTTGGCCGAGCAGCGTCGTCAGCTCCATGGCCGCGACGCCGCCGCGGGCGAACGTCCCCCAGTCGCTCGACAGGTCGCCGGTCGTCGAGAGCGCCGCCACCACCCCGTCGTAGCGGGCCAGGGTCGCCGCCCCGAGCACGGTGCGTGCGTCGCCACCGCCGCCCGGCAGTTGCTCGAGCCTCGTCCGGAGCGCCTCCGTCTCGCTGTCGATGGTGTCGGACACGGTCGTGCCGTCCTCGATGGCCGCAGACAGGGCGCTGAGGTCGCGGCGGGTCAGGGCGGCCAGTGCCTCGCGGCCGAGCGCGCCCAGCCCGTCGACGTCCCGCGAGACGCGGGTCAGGTCTCCGACGGCGTCGGCGAGGCCCGGGGCGATCGCCCGGTCGGCTGCCCAGGTCAACTCGGGGCGAGCGTCCCCGCCCGGCGGGTGGTCGGCTCCCGCGACGATGCCGGCCGCACCGAGGGCGAGGATCGCGGCGCCGACGAGCCAGCCGAGATCGAGGCCCAGTCCGCCGAGGCGGCTGCCGAGGCTCACCGGCTCGGTCCTGCCTCGGCGGGCTCCTGCTGGGCGATCGAGCGCCGGAGGTAGCCGAGCTGGCCGGCCATCGGTCGCGGCTCGAAGCCGAAGCCCTGGCGGACCGAATCAGGCGCCGTGACGTTGTCGAGCTTGAGCTGGCGCAGCTGGTCCGTCGCGACCGGGAACGGCAGGCGGGCGGCCTCGGCCGTCGCGGCGACGAGGACGATGAGCGGGACCGGCATCGGCACCAGGAGGCGACGCGCCGCCATGCCCCGCAGCACCTCCTGGACGAGCTCTCGGTACGTGTACTGGCCTGGTCCACCCAGCTCGTACGTCTGGCGGATCGTCTCCGGCCGCTCCAGACACAGGACGACGGTGCGCGCGAGGTCCGAGACCGCCAGGGGCTGGAAGCGGCTGGTCCCGCCACCGGCCAGCGGGACGATGCCCGGCGAGCGGCGGACGAGGCTGGCCAGGATGTTGAAGAAGCCGTCGCGCTCGCCCCACAGGAGCGACGGCTTGAGGATCGTCCAGTCGAGGCCGCTCTCCGCGACCGACCGCTCCGCCCTGGCCTTGCTGGTGGCGTAGTGGAGCGCGGGGTCCTCGACGACGCCGAGCGCGCCGAGGTGGACGAAGCGGCGGACGCCCGCAGCGGACGCGGCCGCCAGGATGTTCCGGGTCCCGCCGACGTTGATGCGCTCGAGGTCCCGGCCGCCGGTGTGGTCGCGCGGCAGCGCGACGAGGTGGACGATCGCGTCGACGCCTTCGAGGGCCGGGCCGAGCGAGGCGGGATCGGTCACGTCGCCGCGGCGGCAGTCCACGGCGTCGCGCTGCGGGGCGGCGAGCCGGCCGCGGACGCGGTCGCAGGCGGCCTGGGTACGGGCGAGGGCGACGACCCGATGGCCGGCCGCGACGAGATGGGGCACGACGTGGCTGCCGACGAAGCCGCTGGCGCCTGTGACGAGGATGGTGGCCACGTTCTCCCTCTGCCGGTCTGGTTCGCGCCCGGTCGCGACCCCGTCCCGTCTTCGCCCGCGCACCGCCCGCGGATTGCGCCCGGCGGCGGGTCCGTGCGCCGGCGCGTCGGCGGCGGCTCGCCGAGGGGCGGGGCCACGACCCGACGACTGCCCGGCCGGCATCGTAGCATCGGCCCGTGGGCGCGGACGGCTCGGGCGAGGCAGGGACGGAGGCAGGAGAGGAGCGCCCCGGCGCGCTCCGCGACCTGCTCGCGGCGATGCCCAAGGCCGAGCTCCACCTCCACCTCGACGGCGGCCTGCGCATCGAGACCGCGCTGGAGCTTGCCCGCTCGCGCGGCGTCGATGCGCCGACGACGGCGGCCGGGATGCGCGCGGCGCTCGTCGCCCCCGAGCGCTGCGCCTCGCAGGCCGAGCTGCTGCGGGCGTTCGACCTGCCGATCGCTCTCCTCCAGGACGCCGAGGCACTCGAGCGCGTCGCGGCCGAGCTGGTCGACGACAAGGCGGCGGACCGCGTCCGGTACCTCGAGGTGCGCTGGGCCCCCGCCCTCCACACCGCCCGCGGCCTCGGCGCAGCCGAGGTCATCGAGGCCGTGGCCCGCGGCGCCGCCGATGCCGCCCGCCGGACCGGGACCACCCTCCGGCTCCTCTGCACCGCGATGCGCTCCCACCCCCCGGCCGCCAACGTCCGGCTGGCCGAGGTCGCCGCCGGGTGCCGCCACCTCGGGCTGGCCGGCTTCGACCTGGCTGGCCCCGAGGAGGCGTTCCCCGATCCGGCCGCCCACCGCGGGGCGATCGAGGCGGCGCGCGCCGGCGGCCTCGGCATCACCCTCCACGCCGGCGAATGGGGTGGGGCCGCACAGGTCAGGGCCGCACTCGCCCTGAACCCCGCCCGCATCGCCCACGGCCCGGGCGCCGTCGACGACCCCGCGCTCTGCGCCGAGCTCCGGGCGCGGGCGGTGACCCTGGACCTCTGCCCGACGAGCAACGTCCAGGCCGGCATCGTCCCGTCGCTGGCCGCCCATCCGCTCGCCATCCTCCACCGGCGCGGTGTCCCGGTGACGCTGAGCGTGGATGACCCGACCGTCGGCGACGTCAGCCTGAGCGAGGAATACCGCCGGGCGGTCGAGGACGTCGGCCTCTCCCTGGCCGAGCTCTGGGCGATCGACCGGCACGCCCTCGACGTCGCCTTCGCCGACGAGGCGGCCCTCGCCCCGCTGCGCACCGAGTTCGATGCCTGGGCAGCGGCGAGAACGGAGCTGCGCGCGGGCCAGGCGGGCTCGGGCTGAGCTGACGGGGCGCGGGCGGCCTGCCTTCGCGGGGTACAGTGCGACGTGGGCCAGGGGATCGGGCCGCGGGTCCGCCCGGCCGCTCGAGCGCGAGGCGTTGCGTGGATCGCTGTTGGAGGGACGGTGGCGCGACCGCGGGGCGGGACCGGGGAACGCTGCCGCCGCTGACCGCGCCCTCAGTCGCCGGCAGCCGGCACACCGTCGGCGGCCGGCAGGACGCGGTCGTCGGCGGCGAGACGGTCGAGGGCGGCGGCGAGGGCGGCCGCGTCCGCCGCGACCTCGGTCGGCCGCTCGGCCGGAGGCAGCGCCTCGACCTGGACCGCCGTCGTGACACCCGTGAGCATGAGGACCGATCTGGCACCGACGGCCCGCGCGGCCGCGAGGTCGGTGAGCAGGCCATCGCCGACCATCACCGCCTCCTCCGCCGACCGGCCCACTGCCCGAGCGGCCTCGCGGAGCAGGAATGGCGCGGGCTTGCCGATCGAGACCGGGGTCACGCCGCTCGCCGCCTCGATGAAGGCCACGACCGCGCCGGCCCCGGGCTGGAGGGCCCGCTCGGTCGGGAAGACCGGGTCGCGGTTCGTGGCCACGAAACGGACGCCGGCGCGGATCGTCTCGGCGGCGACGGCCAGGCGGGCGTAGGTGACCTCGCGGTCGAGGCCGACGACGACGGCGTCAGGGTCGGCCGCGGCCTGGCGCGCCTCGAGGCCGTCGCGCGCCCGGCGCTCCGCGGCCTCGGCGGCCGGGACGACCTCGAAGCCGGCGTCGCGGAGCTCCCGCTCGAGCCCTGGCGCCCCGACCGTCAGGACGCGTCGGACGGCGGGCTCCGCACTCCGGAGGTAGAAGCCGGTCGCCCGGGCCGACGAGACGACGCGGTCAGGGCTGACCGGGGCGCCCATCGCAGAGAGACGGGCGACATAGTCGGCCCGGTACCACATCGAGTTGTTGGTGACGTAGACGACCTCGTCACCCACCGCGGCCCGCGCCGCGAGGACGGCGGCTACGCCGGGGACGGGCACGCTGCCGCGGTAGACGACGCCGTCGAGGTCGACCAGGAGGAGCATCCGGCCGATCGTAGCCGAGCGGCCGGCCGACCGCCGGAGACCGCCGGCCTCTGGGCGGCGCGGTGAGCGGTCGGGGACCCGGCGGCCGGACCAAGCGACCCCGCCCGGGCGAGGGACAGCGCTCGGGCGACCACGGCCCGGAGCGACGCGCTCGCCGCCTCGCCGCACAGCCTGAGACCCGGCTCGTGGCGCCCGCAGACGCTCCCCAGCCGCTCCCGTCCCTGCCGGCGCGGCCGCCGGCGGGCCCGCGCGGGCGTCGTTCCGACCCGTTCTCCGGCGTCAGCCGCCTCCTGGTCGATGGCACCAACCTGCTCCACTTCCTGGCCCGATCGGTCGCCGCGCCGGGGAGCCGCGGACGGGCCCCGGGAGCGGGCGGCGACGACGAAGGGGGTCGGCCCGCCCTCGCCCCCGCGGCGCTCATCGGCCGGCTCCGGGCCGTGGTCCCCCCCGGGGTCGAGGTGACGCTCGTCTTCGACGGGCCGCCCGAGCGCGGTCTCGGCACGAGCCGGCTCGCGGCGGGACTGCGCGTCCGCTTCGCCGGGCGCGAGGCCGCGGACCGCCTCATCGAGCGGCTCGTCGCGGCCGAGCCCGCCGCGACCCTCGCCATCACCGACGATCGTGCCCTGGCGACGACGATCCGGGGCCTCGGCGGCGAGGCCCTCGGAGCTGCCTGGCTCGCCTCGCGCCTGGGGCGGCAGCGCCTCGCGGCGCCGGCCCCGGGCCGGGCCACGCCCCCCGGAACGCCGCGCCACGCGAGCCAGCCCGCGTCCGCCCCAGGCGATGACCGGGACGCCGAGGCCGTCCGCCGCCGCTGGGAGCCGGGCCGCGGCGCGACCCGGAAGCGGGGCAACCCGAAGCGAGGCCACGACCGGCCGACGGAGTGACCCGTCTCGCCCTGCGTCCCGCCGCGGACGCCGAGCAGCGGACGGACGCGGCCGAGATGCTACGATCGGCCCGTGAGCGGCCTGGGCGGACAGATCACCTCCCTCTGGACCCAGTTCCTCGACCTGCTGTCGAAGCTGGTCATCCCCGACTGGGGCGCCCTCATCGGCCTGCTCCCGATCCTCCTCCTCGGCCCGATCGTCCTGTACCTGCTCGCCACGACCGGCATCTGGACCTTCGCCTCGCTGCGGCGACCTCGCGCCCGCGTCCGCACGCTCGAGGGTCCCCGGCCGGCCGCCCTGGGCGAGGACGGCGAGGCCGCCTTCCCCGTCGGTGAGCCGTTCTGCCTCCGCGACCGGCTGGTCTACCCACCCGGCACGACGCGCTGCGAGGCGTGCGGCCGGGACCTCGCCGTCCGCTGCCCGATGTGCGGCCTCGAGCGCCCGGCGGACATCGACACCTGCGGCAACTGCGGCCTCGTCCTGAAGGTCGAGCCGCGCATCCGCGCCCTCCGCCCGGCCGGTCCGCCGCCCGGCGGCGCCGCGGCCGCCTGATCCGGCCGACGGGCCCTCCACCGCCCCGCGGCGGCCCGACCTGCCGGCCCTGACCCACCTCCGCGTCCCATCCCACACGGAAGAGGCACACACCGATGGCCACCGGCTCCTACTACCTGTACGTCGTGGCGGGCCTCCTGCTCGCCTTCGCCTTCGTCGGCCACGTCGCGCACAGCGTCCTGCTCGCCAACGGCCGGCGGCTGGCGGCGGTGCTCGCCCCGAGGCGCCAGCCGGCGCTCGCGGGGGTCGTCACGGGGAGATTCGTGGAGGGCCGGCCCGGCGCCGCGGCGCGGGGCGGCGAGGCGGCCGCGGACCGAACGGCGGCTGGGCCGTATGCGATCGGCTTCGCCTGGGCGGCCTGGGCGGCCCTCGGCCTGGCGCTCCTCCTGCGCGGCCTGGTCGTCGGCCGCGGCCCGTGGGGCAACATGTACGAGTTCGTCGTCGCCTTCGCCTTCGGGATCCTGCTCGGGTACCTCTTCCTCGAGCGTCGCTATCCCATCCGCTCCATCGGCTTCCTGCCCCTCGGCGTCGCCCTCGGCCTCTTCCTCTACTCGACCGCGCTGCCGTCCTCGATCGAGCAGCTCGTGCCTGCCCTGCACAACCCGCCGCTGCTCACCCTCCACGTCGGGATGGCGATGGTCTCGTACGGCATCTTCGCCACGTCGTTCGCGGCCGGCGTCGGCTACCTGCTGCAGGGCCAGGCCGACCGCTTCGCCTGGCTGCCGTCGCACCGCGTGCTGGACGAGGTGGCCTACCGCTCCGTCATCGTCGGCTTCCCGATCTTCGCCACGATGATCGTCCTCGGCAGCTACTGGGGCTCGGTCGCCTGGAGCGCGTGGTGGAGCTGGGACCCGAAGGAGACGGCGGCCCTGGTCACCTGGCTCATCTATGCCATCTACCTCCACGCTCGCAACCAGCGCGGCTGGTCGGGCCGGCCGGCGGCGCTCATCCTGGTCGTCGGCTTCGCGATGATCCTGGTCACCCTGTCGGGCAACCTCTGGTTCCCCGGCCTCCACTCGTACAGCGGCCTGTAGTCACCCCCTCCCGGCCGAACCCCGAGCGGCGTCCCTCGTCCCGTCTCGGGCGCGCGTATCCGAACGGATGTACGATACCGGCCCGCGGATCTCGCCGCTCCGGACCGTCGTTCCACAGTCCGTCCACCGTCGCAGCGGACTCATCCACACCGGGGTCCGGGACTTCCACAGCGGCCCGCCGGGGAATCCACACGACCCGGGCTGATTCCCACATCTTGCGGTCGCTGGCCGCCGGCGACCACAACATGTTGTGGTTTCGCCTTGACTCCGGCTCCATCCGGATGTAGCGTAGGCGGGTCGCTCCGGCGGCGCCGGGCGGTCGTCCGGACCACCTCGGCAGGCCCTGGAACGGGCCACGCGACGGGGGGATCCGGCAGGTGCGGCGCCGGACGGGAAGACCGCTCGCAGCTATCGACAGACGGCGAGGCGGGCGCGGCCCGAGCGGGCCGGAAGGCGACCGCGACGCTCGGCCGGCAGCCGGGGCGGAGCGGTCGGGACCGGCGCCACGACCGGCCATCGGCAAGGCCGGCGGGCAGGAGACACGGAGACGGAGGCGGACGGGCCGAACACGACGACGGGTCGGCAGCGCGAGGCACCGACCGGCGGCGTGCGCCACGTCCAGGGAGGACCCGGAGGCACTGCCTCCGGCCCGCGCCGCTCGCGGCGGCGGGAGTGATCACGAGGAGAGCAGGCATGGCTCGAGCCGCAGGCGACCCCGTCCCGGTCATGGATGGCGGCACGACCGTCAAGGAGCCCGCGATGCGACCGACCCGCAAGGCGCGGCGGGCCGACCACGGCCAGCCCGCCGTGCCCGCGGTCCTGCCCGACGGCCGGGCGACCGGCGCCGGCGTCCGCGGCCTCCGCTTCGAGCGGCGCTGGACCCGCGAGGGCGTCCACCCCTACGACGAGGTCGCCTGGGAGCTGCGGACCGCCGCCATCGCCAACGAGAGCGGCAAGCTCGTCTTCGAGCAGACCGACGTCGAGGTCCCCTCGTTCTGGAGCCAGCTGGCGACCAACGTCGTCGTCAGCAAGTACTTCCGCGGCCACGTCGGCACCCCACAGCGCGAGCGCAGCGTCCGACAGCTCATCGACCGCGTCGTCGACACCCTGACCGCCTGGGCCGAGACCCAGCACTACTTCGCCAGCGACCAGGACCTCCGCGTCTTCCAGGCCGAGCTGACCCATCTCCTCCTCCACCAGAAGATGGCCTTCAACTCGCCGGTCTGGTTCAACGTCGGGATCGAGGCGCGGCCGCAGTGCTCGGCCTGCTTCATCAACTCGGTCCAGGACAACATGGGCTCGATCATGGACCTCGCCAAGACCGAGGCCATGCTCTTCAAGTTCGGCTCGGGTGCCGGCTCGAACCTGTCCGCCATCCGCTCGAGCCGGGAGCGGATGTCGGGCGGCGGCGTCGCCTCGGGCCCGGTCAGCTTCATGAAGGGCTACGACGCGTTCGCCGGCGTCATCAAGTCGGGCGGCAAGACGCGGCGGGCGGCCAAGATGGTCATCCTCGACGCCGGCCATCCCGACATCGTCGACTTCATCGACTCGAAGGCGAACGAGGAGCGCAAGGCCTGGGCCCTCATCGAGGCCGGCTACGACCCCTCCTTCACCGGCGAGGCGTACGGCAGCGTCTTCTTCCAGAACGCCAACCACTCGGTCCGCGTCACCGACGAGTACATGCAGGCGGTCGTGGAGGATCGGCCCTGGACGACCCACGCCGTCACGACCGGCGAACCGGTCGACACCCATCGCGCCCGCGACCTCTTCCATCGGATGGCCGACGCGGCCTGGCTGTGCGGCGATCCGGGCATCCAGTACGACACCACCATCAACGACTGGAACCCCGTCTCGAACAGCGACCGCCAGTACGCCACGAATCCCTGCAGCGAGTTCTCCTTCCTGAACGACACGAGCTGCAACCTGGCCTCGGTCAACCTTATGAAGTTCGTCCGCGACGACGGCGAGTTCGACATCGAGGCCTACCGCTACGCCTGCCGCCTGACGATCACGGCCCAGGAGATCATCGTCGACAACGCCGGCTACCCGACGCCGCGCATCGAGGAGAACTCGCATCGCTTCCGGCCGCTCGGCCTGGGCTACGCCAACCTCGGGGCGCTGCTCATGAGCCGCGGCCTGGCCTACGACTCGGAGGACGGCCGCGCCTACGCGGCGGCCCTGACGTCGATCATGACCGCCGAGGCGTACCGCCAGTCGGCGATCATCGCCAGGGACCACGGCGGCCCGTTCGTGGAGTACGCCAGGAACGAGCAGCCGTTCCTGCGGGTCATCGAGAAGCACCGGGACGCCGCGCGGGAGATCCCTGCCGCGACGCTCCCCGCCGATCTGGCCGAGGCCTCCCGCGCCCTCTGGGACGAGACCCTCGAGCTCGGCCGCCAGCACGGCTACCGCAACGCCCAGACGACCCTCCTGGCGCCGACCGGCACGATCGCCTTCATGATGGACTGCGATACGACCGGCATCGAGCCCGACATCGCCCTCATCAAGTACAAGAAGCTCGTCGGCGAGGGCTTCCTCAAGATCGTCAACAACACCGTCCCGCTCGCCCTGCGCCGGCTCGGCTACGACGCCCTCCAGGTCGAGGAGATCGTCCGATACGTCAACGAGCGCGAGACGATCGAGGGCGCGCCCGGCCTCCGGCCCGAGCACCTGGCCGTCTTCGACTGCGCCTTCAAGCCCGTCAACGGCGAGCGCTCGATCCACTACATGGGCCACGTCCGGATGATGGCGGCCGTCCAGCCATTCCTCTCGGGCGCCATCAGCAAGACGGTCAACATGCCGGAGGCGGCGGCCGCCGAGGACATCGAGCAGGTCTACCTCGAGGGCTGGAAGCTCGGCCTCAAGGCCATCGCCATCTACCGCGACAACTCGAAGCGCTCGCAGCCGCTCTCGACCGGCAAGAAGAAGGACGACGACAGCGTCGTCAACGAGACGGTCGCCGAACTGCAAGCCCAGCTCGCCTCGGCCCAGGCGGAGGCGACCAAGCCGCACCGCCACCGCCTCCCCGCCGAGCGGACCGCGGTGACCCACAAATTCGACATCGCCGGCCACGAGGGCTACATCACGGTCGGCCTCTACCCGGACGGCCAGCCCGGCGAGATCTTCCTCAAGATGGCCAAGGAAGGCTCGACGGTCAGCGGCCTGATGGACACCTTCGCCACGGCGATCAGCCTGGCCCTCCAGTACGGCGTCCCGCTGCGCGACCTGGTCAACAAGTTCGCCCACGTCCGCTTCGAGCCGTCGGGCTTCACGGCGAACCAGGAGATCCCGATCGCCAAGTCGATCGTGGACTACATCTTCCGCTGGCTCGGCTCCCGCTTCCTGTCGGGCGAGGACAAGGCCGCGATCGGCCTGGTCGACCGCTCGCAGGTGGTCGACGAGGCGCCCGGGGCGATCGCCTTCGGCGCCGCCGCCCTGGCCCCCAAGGCCGAGGAGGGACCCTCCGCGGTCGACGAGGCCGTGAGCGGCCGACCGACGTCGGAGCCGCCTGCTCGTGCATCCTCAGCCGATGCGCCGGAGCGCCCCTCGGCGACGGCGGTGGCGGCCGAGTCGGCGCCCGGGAACGCGCCGGTCGCCCCGACGGCAGGCGGACGCGACGCCGAGCTGGTCGGCGCAGCGGCGTCCGCCGTCGCGCACGCCAATGGCAACGGGAACGGCAACGGCCACCTGAACGGCAACGGGAAGTCGAACGGAGTGCTCGGCAAGCTCGGCTCGGGGCTGAGCCTCGGCGGCACCACCCGGGTCAGCTTCCAGACCCAGGCCGACGCGCCGTCCTGCGCCGACTGCGGCTCGATCATGGTCCGCAACGGCAGCTGCTACAAGTGCCTGAACTGCGGGAGCACGTCCGGCTGCAGCTGAAACTGACTACGCATTCCCTCGGATGCAGCATGCGGCCGGCGAAGTGTGAGGGATCGTTGACCTAGGGACAAGGCGGCCGGGATCAGGCCCGCCGTTGTCGCGTGGGGCGGTTGGGACGCACACTCACTCCTGTCGCCGACACCATGATGAATGCTCCGCTCGGAGGACGGGGTCTCGGAGGCGGTCTGGCCGACATGCCGATTGGTGAGGTGCTCGCACAAACCTACCTCGGAGCGAGCTGGATCGTTCTCGGCCAATCGAGGTGGGCGTGGTCCTGGTGGCGCTGGATGGGCATCACCGTGGTGGCCGGCACGGTGCTCGTTGTCGTTCGCGACGGCCTGCAATGGGAGCTCATGGCAGGGCCGATCAGCGCCTCGACCGCCTTGGGAACCTTCGCCCTGGGCACCTATGCCTGGGGCCAGGTGTTCGGATTGCCGCGCGGCCTCGCGCTGGGACTGGGAGTCGGACTGACGAGTCGGCCGATCCACTTCAGCAATCGGCTGGCGGACCTCATAGACGACTACCGCTCCGCACTCAAGCGAGGCGCAGAAGATGCTCCTTCCCGCAAGCGCCAGCTTCGGGCGGCCCTGCGAGCGACGGACGCGATGGCGCGCCAGCGTGCTCCGGATGAGGCGTGGGCAACCCTGCGCGACGATCTTGTCGCGCAGTATCGCCGCTGGATCTCGCTTCTCGGCGCGAGTGACACGGTTGGGCTCGAGACCGTGAACGCTCAACTGGCGGCGATCTTCGAGCGCTGGGCCGCGCTCAATGACGCGGCGGCTGAGCAGCAACGCAAACTCGCCACACCTGCCCGCCAGCGACGCGCGCTCGTCGTCTGGTTCGCGATCGCGGGAACCTCGTCCGTCCTCATTGGCCTCGCCCGAGCACGCGCAGCCTGGCTCATCCTCGGCGGGCACGACACGACGGCTGCCATCGCCGCGCTCGTGATGCTTGCCGCGGGTGTCTTCGCGATCGGTTACGCCGCGAAGCTCGCCCTGACACGGTAGCCGTTCGACCTCGGCCTATCGGGCGAGGAGCCGGGCGGCACGCTGCGATCGGCCCGGGCCGGTCCAACGGGCTCCTCCAACCGACTCGTCGCCGAGCCATCTTCGCTTGCCGGAGGGCTCGCGGGCGTCTCGACGCGCGTGAGCGGGCCGGCCCGTTCGTCGTGGCGTCTGCGCCGCCACGAAGGTCATTCCCCGGGCCCAGGGGCGTCGTCGCGGCGGACAGACCGCGCTTGCCCATCCCTGGGAGGGGGGCTAGAGTCGCCGCTTCCCGGGGGCGACCGCAGCCAGGAGGGACCGATGGGCCGGCAGCGCAGGCACTCGACTGCGGTGATCGTTCGCGTCGTGATGG
>DASVYJ010000013.1:0-24650 GCA_036392215.1 Candidatus Limnocylindrales bacterium
CGCTCCGCGGCGTCGGCCAGCGCGGCGACCGCCGCGGCCGAGGTGGCGAGGACCCAGTCGAACCCGGCGAGGTCCTCGACCGCGGCGTCGAGCGCGCCGCCGGGCGCCACGGGCTCCAGGGCCACCGTCTGCACCGCGACGACGTCGAGGCCGCGGCCGCGGAGCAGGCCGGCCAACGGGTCGGCTTCGCCGGCCGGCCGGGTCAGGAGGACGGCCCGCGGCCTGGCCTGAAGCTCGGGCTCCATCACGTGCCGGCTCCCACCGGCCCCGCGGCCAGCAGGGCCTCCGCCACCGCCGCGGCGAGCGCCGCCGACTCGGTCAGCGGCGCGATCCGCCGCTCCAGCCGGAACCGCCAGCCGTCCGGCTCGACCGCGGCCGCCAGCAGGTCGAGATCCCCGTCGACGACCCGGGCGAGGGCCCCGAGCGGTGCCCGGCAGCCGCCGCCGGTCGCCGCGAGCACCGCGCGCTCGGCGGTCACTGCAAGCCGGGTCGCCGCGTCGTCCAGGCCGGCGACGAGGGAGCGGGTCCGTTCGTCGGCCGCCCTGACCTGGACGGCGAGGGCGCCCTGGCCGGGGGCCGGGGCGACGACGGCCGGCTCGAGGATCGCCGAGATCCGCTCCGCGCGGCCCAGTCGGCGGAGGCCTGCGGCCGCCAGGACGAGGGCGTCCACCTCCCCGCGGTCGAGGCGGGCGAGGCGGGTGTCGACGTTGCCGTGGAGCGGGACCACGACGAGGTCCGGTCGGGCCGCCCGCAGGAATCCGCTGCGGCGCGGACTGTCGGTGCCGACGCGACTGCCGGCCGGCAGGTCGGCGAGCGCGGCAAGAGCGACCCCCACGGATCCGACGAGCGCGTCGCGCGGATCCTCGCGGGGCGGATAGGCGGCCGCGACGAGGGCGACCTCCGGCTCGATCGGGACGTCCTTCGCGGAGTGGACCGCGAGGTCGACCCGGTCCTCGCGGAGGGCGAGCTCGAGCGCGCCGACGAAGGCGCCCTCACCCCACGCGGTGTCGGGTGGCCGCGTGTCCCCGGCGGTCACGACCGTCACGAGCTCGACCTCGACGCCGAGCCGGCGAAGGGCGTCGGCGACGAGGCCCGACTGCAGGCGGGCCAGGGTCGAGCCGCGCGTCCCGAGGCGGAGCGGAGGGCTGCCGGTCACAGGTCGAAGAGGCGGCGCGCGGCCGCCGCGGCACTGCCGTCCGCGTCCTCGCGCAGCGCCGCCGTCGGGGCATGCAGGAGGCCCGCCGTCAGCTGCTCGCCGAAAGTCGCGATCAGCGCCTGCTGGCGCGGCGTCAGCTCGGGCAGCCGCCGGAGGAGCCGCTCGAGGGCGGCCATCCGACGGGCGGCGAACCGCCGCCGCAGCTCCACGAGGACCGCCCGCGAGGCGCGGCCCGCGGCCCACCGGAGGTACCGCTCGGTCGCCTCGGCGACGATCCGGTCTGCCCGCTCGGTGTAGTCGGCGACGCCGTCGGACGCCGGCTGGCGCGGCGCGTCGCGGAGGGCGGCTGGCCCGGTCCACTCGTACAGTCCGTCGATGTCGACCTGGACCGAAGCCCGGCCGGGGGGGACCGCGGGCGGAGCGGACAGGTCGACGAGCGGCGGGAGGCCCGCGGCCGGGACTGCGGCCCGGGCCAACGCCGACCACGGCCCGCCCAGGGCCACCGCGATGGCGACGACCGCCGGAGCGGCGGCCGCGGCCGCCTCGAGGTCGAGTGCCGGCGAGTCCGGCTCCGTGAGGCCCGCCGCGTGGATGGGGTCGCGGCTCGCGACGAGCGGGCGAGCGCCGCGGCGGCGTGCCTCCCGCACGAGGAGCCTGCCCATCGGCCCGCTGCCGACGACCAGCACCGCGCCGCCCGCGAGGCTGGCGCCGGCCGCCTCGAGCCAGTCGAACGCGGGGCCGGCGAGGCCGGTCTCGCCCGCCGCCTCGCCGCGACGTCCCGGGGCCGGCGCCCTGGCCGCCCGGCAGCGGCGGCCGACCGCGATGGCAGTCTCGAGCAACCTGACGAGCTCGGGTTCGAGGCGGCGCGCCCGGGCGGCCTCGCGCAGCTCGCGGACCTGATGGAGGACCTGGTCCTCGCCCACGACCGCGCTCTCCAGGCCGGCCGCCAGGCGCAGGACATGGCGGACGGCGGCCGCCCCGCGGAGGACGCGGAGACGCCCGGCGAGGGCCGCCTCGGCGAGCGCGTCCGGCCCCGGTCCGGGACCGATCCCGAACAGCTCGGCCCGGTGGCATGTCTCCAGGAGCAGGCGGATCGCGGGCCCGGCGGCCTCCTCGGCGCTCGCGGCGACGGCGAAGGCCGCCCGCTCGTCGGCGCGGCACACGTCGGCCGCCGCGCTGACGACCCACACGGCAGGCTCCGACAGCGGCTCACGGAGCGCGCCCCCCGCCGCTGCCCCGTCGTCGACCGGGCCGGGGAGGACCACGAGCCGACGCTGGTCGGCGAGCGCCTCGCCGGCCGGCGAGGGCCGGCGGAGCCCGGGCGCCGTCATCGGGTCGGACGGGCGGCGTGCCCGCGTCGGCGCTCGACGGAGGCGAGGCTGTGGCCGGTCATCGTCGAGACCAGCAGCTGGTCCATCGCCGCCTCGGCCTGGACGAGCAGGTCGGTCGCCTCGCGGGTGTCCAGTCCCCGACGCCGGGCGATGCCGGCCAGCGCGGCGACGAACGGTCGCCGGAACTGGAGGAACGTCTGGACGGCCTCGGCCATCGACGCCCCGAGGCGGGCGACCTCGCGGCCGTGGTCCGCCGCGAGCTGGCAGGCATCCTGGAGGCGGAGCCGCGCGGCCGTCGAGTCGGAGGCGTCGAGGTGAGCGAGAAGCGCCTCGACGATGGCACGGCCCCGCTCCCGGAAGTCGAACCGATCGGCCTCGGAGAGGGCGTCGAGCCACGGCGCAACCGCCTCGGTCGGGGCGCGGCGCGCAGCCGGCCGGTAGGCCCGGACGATGCGCTCCGGGGAGGCGCCGAGGCGGGCCAGGCTCGGCCGCTCGGCCCTGGCGGCCGGCAGGAGCGAGCGCAGCGCCGCCCGCGAGAACCGCCGATGGCCGCCGGGCGTCGTGAAGACGCCGACGCGGCCGTCGTCGGACCAGCGGCGCAGCGTGCCCTGGGAGATGCCGAGGATGCGGCTCGCCTCGCCCAGCCCGATCCAGTCCGAGTCCGCTCCGCGACCCTCGCGCTGGGCCGGTGGCACGGGCGGCATCGACGATCGTGTGGGTCGGCGCGGCGAAGGAGGCGCGTCGGGGAGACGCGGCACGGCGAACCTCATCGAATCTGGCGAAAGCTGCGCGAGCGTACCACTGCTCCGGTCCGCACGCCGCCCCAACGGGCGGACGGCCTCCCGCTCCGGCGCCGCGTTTCGCGCAGCGCGCCGGCGAGGCGGGGCCCGGTCGTCCCCGCTGGTTCCGCGGCTCGGAGCCTCCGGCCGGGGATGGTATGGTGGGCGCAGCGCCATCGCCCGGCTACCCCCGAGGCCCACCCCTGCGCCCGTTCCTGCCCGACCGGCTCAGTGAGAGCGTCCCGTGCCCTCGTCCCGGCGCCGGCCTTCCGGCCCGTCCGATCCCTCGCCCCGACCGCCCGCCCGCCCGGCGCCCCGCGCCGATCACGGGTCGGACGGCCCTGCCACGTCCGACGCGCGAGCGGCGGCCGCGGCGAGCTCGCGTGCCGACGGGCGGCGGGAACGTCGCGGCCCGGTGGCGGACCGTCGGGGACTCGTGACCGACCGCCGCGGCGGCGCGCTCGGCCTGCCCGCTGCACCGGCGGAGCTCCTGGCGGCCATCGTCGAGAACGCCGACGACGCCATCCTGAGCAAGACCCTCGACGGGACGGTCACCAGCTGGAACGCGGCGGCCGAGCGGATGTACGGCTACACGGCGGCCGAGATGATCGGCCAGCCCGTCGCCCGACTCGCCCCGCCGGAGCGGCCCGACGAGATCCCCTCGATCATGGCCCGGCTGGCACGGGGCGAGCGGATCGAGCGCTACCTGACCGAACGCGTCCGCAGGGACGGTCACCGGATCCGGGTCGCCCTGACCATCTCCCCACTCCGGGCCCCGGACGGCCGGATCGTCGGGGCTTCCACGATCGCCCGTGACGTGACCGCCCAGCTGGCCTCCGAACTGGCCCTGCGGGCCAGCGAAGAGCGCTTCCGGGGTCTGCTCGACTCGGACCCCAACGCGGTCCTCATGGTCGACGTCGAGGGCCGCATCGTCTATGCCAACACCCTGACGGGCCAGCTGTTCCGCTACGAGCCCGAGGCCCTCCTCGGGCTGCCTGTCGAGCGCCTCGTCCCGAAGGCCTTCCGGCGGGCCCACGCCCGGCATCGTGCCGCGTACGAGGCGGACCCGGCGACCCGCCAGATGGGTTTCGGACGCGAGCTCGCCGGCCTGCGGGCTGACGGCTCGGAGTTCCCGGCGGAGATCGGCCTCTCCTCGTTCGTGGCCGGCGCGGAGCGCTACGTCACCGTGGTCGTGGCCGACATCAGCCGCCGCAAGGCCGCCGAGCGCGAGCTCGTGACGGCCAACGAGACGCTCCGCTCGCTGGTCGACTCCTCGCCCCTGCCGATCCTCCTGCTCGACCTCGACGGCACCGTGCGGCTCTGGAACCTGGCCGCGGAACGCGTCTTCGGCTGGTCCGCCCGCGAGATGGTCGGCGGACGGCCCCTGCTCGTCCCCGAGGCCTCGCGCCAGGAGGCCGCCGAGCTCTTCGACCGACTCGCGGCGGGCGGCGTCATCGCCGGCCGCGAGCTCGAGCTCCTCCGCCGCGACGGGGGCCGTATCGAGGTCGAGCTGTACGCGGCCCCCCGCCGTGATGCCGAGGGCCGGGTGAGCGGCGCGGTCGCCCAGCTCATCGACGTCACGGCCCGACGCCAGCTCGAGGAGCAGCTCCTCCAGGCCCAGAAGATGGAGAGCATCGGGCGCCTCGCCGGGGGCGTCGCCCACGACTTCAACAACATGCTGACCGCCATCTCGGGCTTCGCCCAGCTGCTCCTCCTCGACCTGCCCGAGGGTACCGAGCAGCACGAGAGCGCCCGGGCGATCAAGCGGGCGGCGGCCCAGGCCGCCGCGCTCACCCAGCAGCTGCTCGCCTTCTCCCGCCGCCAGGTCCTCCAGCCGCGCGTCCTCGATCCCAACGAGGCCATCGTCGGCATGGAGCCGATGCTCCGCCGGCTCATCGGGGAGGACGTCGAGCTGCGGGTCATCGTCCGCCCCGCCGCCGGCCGGCTGCGGGCGGACCCGGCCCAGCTCGAGCAGGTCATCCTCAACCTCGTCGTCAACGCGCGCGACGCGATGCCGTCGGGCGGCGTCCTGACCATCGAGACGGCCCCGGCCCAGTTCGACGAGGCGTACGCCGCGGAGCATTTCGATGTCTCTCCCGGCCGCTACGTCCTGCTCGCGGTGAGCGATACCGGTGTCGGGATGGACCGGGCGACGCGGGCCCACGTCTTCGAGCCGTTCTTCACCACCAAGGAACGCGGCAAGGGGACGGGCCTGGGCCTGGCCACCATCTACGGCATCGTCCGCCAGTCCGACGGCCACATCTGGCTCTACTCGGAGCCCGGCCACGGGACGACCTTCAAGATCTACTTCCCGCGCATCGCCGAGGAGGCCGACGAGGCCCCGGCGCCCCCGCCGCAGGCGGTCGGCGGCACCGAGACGATCCTGCTGGTGGAAGACGAGGACGGCGTGCGCGAGCTCGCCCGCATCGTCCTGGAGCGGCAGGGCTACGAGGTCCTCGCGGCCGCGGACGCGACCGGAGCCCTGGAGCTCGCGGCAGCGCACAGCGGCCGCATCCAGCTCCTCGTCACGGACGTGGTGATGCCGGGCCTCTCCGGACCGGAGCTCGCCGCCCGGCTGCGGGCGCTCCGGCCCGAGGCGACCGTCCTGTTCCTGTCGGGGTACACCGAGGAGGTCGCGGGTCGCGGCGTCCACCTCGCCGAGGGCGGCGGGTTCCTCGCCAAGCCGTTCACCCCCGAGGCGCTCGCCCGGAAGGTCCGCGAGGTGCTCGGCGCGACCCAGCGGCGCGGCTGACGAGGCCTACGCGCCCTCCGGCTCGTCCGGATCGTCCGGCTCGTCCGGCCTTGCCGCGCGTCCGCGCGCCGCCGCGGCGGCGGCGACGCGGAACACGAGCGAGGGCTGCCAGGCCGCGGCCGCCGCGGCGTCGGCCGGGCCCGGATCCGCCGGCCGGGGCGAGGCTGCGTGCTCGGCGGGACGCCAGTCCTCGCGGCCCGGGCCGTCGGCCTCGTCCGCCACGGCGGTCAGCTTCCGCCCAGGTCGTCCGGGCCCGTGGGCATGTCCCCCGGGCCGTCGGGCTGGCTCGTGGCGGCGGTCCGGAGCCCGCCGCCCTGGACGCCCATCGCCACGTCCGCGCGGCCGCCCATCGCCACGTCGTGCTCGTCCCAGTGGTCGCCATGCTGGCCGTGCCGGTGGCCGTCGTGGACGTAGTCCTGGTGGTCCTCGTGGGCCATGCTCGGGTGGCCGCAGCCGGGGCCGTGGCGATGATCGTCGTGGCCCGTATGCTGGCGGTGCGTCATCTCGGTCATGTCATGTGCTCCTCCCGGCCGCTGGCCGGCCGCGCCTAGCCCTGCTCCCGGCGGGGGCTGTCGAGGCGGAAGAAGTTGCTGTCGCCGCCGTTGCGCCGATGCTCCTGGTAGAGGAACACGAGGTCGCGGTCCTGGAACGTCCCGAGCCAGGCTTCCCAGTCGATCGGCTTGAGCCGGCTGCCGCGGCCGTCCTGGCCATCGGCGGGGAAGTCGAAGCGCAGCGTCCTGGGGCGCTCGCCCTCGCGGATCGTCGAGGTCGTCGCCGGCTTCGCCCGGCGGTCCTCGGCCCACCGCCGGATGACGTCCGGCGAGCGCGTCGCGAGCGTCTGGCCGGCGCGGTCCTCGTGCTCGTCGGGCGAGTGCGTCCACTTGGCCCGGAGCGTCGTCTTCGACAGCTCGGCCTTGTGCCGCTCGATGAACCGCCGCTCCTCGGTCGTCGCGTTCTTCGGCCGCGGCTCGACCGCTGCCGAGCCGTCGGACCCGCTGGAGCGGCGCCGTGCTGTGATCGACACGTGCGCCTCCTTCCGGTCCGCGCCCGCGCGACAGCGCTGTCCGCGGACGCTGCAGACGAGGCTGGACCGGCGATGGGACCGGGCGTGCCGGAGGTCGGCCGGCGGCGGATTACAGCGGCGTGGCAGGCGTCGGCGGCCCCGGCGAGCGGCGCGGCGACGCCCGGCCGCAGGGCCGGGCGTCGCCGGGTTCGGGTCGGGGGACGGCCGAGCCGGCCGCGGGTCGTGCCTACTTGTCGCGCTCGGCCGCGTCCGAAAGGGCTGCCTGGGCCGCCGCGAGCCGGGCGACCGGGACGCGGAACGGCGAGCAGGACACGTAGTTCAGGTCGATCTGGTGGCAGTACTGGATCGAGAGCGGATCGCCGCCGTGCTCGCCGCAGATGCCGACCTTGAGGTCCGGCCGGGTCTTGCGGCCGAGTTCGACGGCCATCGCCATCTCCCGGACGATGACCGGGTCGAGCGACTGGAAGGGGTTGTACGGCAGGATCTTCTCCTCGACGTACTTGAGGAGGAAGCCACCCTCCGCGTCGTCGCGGCTGTAGCCGAACGTCATCTGCGTCAGGTCGTTCGTGCCGAAGCTGAAGAACTGGGCATACTCGGCGATCTCGTCGGCGACCCAGCAGGCCCGCGGGATCTCGATCATCGTCCCGAACTTGTAGCTGATCGACTCGCCGGCCCGCTCGACGACGGACCGGGCCTCGGCCTCGAGCAGCTCCTGGGTCCGCTTCAACTCGTTCACGTGCCCGACGAGCGGGATCATGATCTCCGGCCGCGGGTCCTTGCCCGACCGCTTGACGGCGATCGCGGCGTTGAGGATGGCCCGGGTCTGGATCTTCACGAAGTCCGGGATCATCAGGCCGAGGCGGATGCCGCGCAGCCCGAGCATCGGGTTCTGCTCGTGCATCGACTTGATGGTCGCCAGCAGCTCGCGGTCGTCCTCGGACGCGCCGCCGGCGGCGTCGGCCCTGGTCACCTTGACGAGCTGGTCCTCGAGATTCGGCAGGAACTCGTGGAGCGGCGGGTCGATGAGTCGGATGACGACGGGCAGCCCGCTCATCGCGGCGAGGATGCCCTCGAAGTCGCCCTGCTGGAGCTGCTCGAGCTTGCCCATGGCCGTGTCGAACTGCTCGACGGCGGCCTGCTCGTCGGCCGAGAGCGCCTCGCCGGCCTCGCGCTTGGCCTTGGCTCGGCTGGCGACGTTGGCGACGAGGATGGCCGAGCGGACGATCTCGAGGCGCGGGCCCTCGCGGAACATGTGCTCCGTCCGGCAGAGGCCGATGCCCTGGGCGCCGTACGAGCGGGCCTGGGCGGCCTCCTCGGGCTTGTCGGCATTGGTCCAGACCTGCAGGCGGCGGATGTCATCCGCCCAGCCGAGGATGCGCTGCAGCTCGGGCTGGTCCTCGAAGCGGGCCGAGACGGTCGGCAGGGCGCCGAGGAAGACCTCGCCGGTCGAGCCGTCGACGCTGATCGGGTCGCCCTGGCGGAACGTCTGGCCGTTCGCAGTGGCCTGGCCGCGGCCGTAGTCGACCTGGAGCTCGGCGCAGCCGGCGACGCACGGCTTGCCGATCTGGCGGGCCACGACCGCGGCGTGCGAGGTCGCCCCGCCGCGCGCCGTCAGGATGCCCTGGGCGACGGCCATGCCGTGGAAGTCGTCGGGCGAGGTCTCGACCCGGACGAGGACGACCTTCTCGCCCCGTTCGACCCACTCGACGGCCGTGTCGGCGCTGAAGACCGCCTTGCCGACGGCCGCGCCGGGCGAAGCGTTGAGGCCCTTGGCGATGCGCGTGGCGGCCTGGCGGGCCTGCGGGTCGAACTGGTCGCGGAGGAGCTGGTCGACCTGGGCCGGCTCGATGCGGGCGACGGCCTCGCGCTCGGTGATGATGCCCTCGGCGACCATGTCGACCGCGATCTTCACGGCCGCGGCCGCGGTCCGCTTCGCGCTCCTGGTCTGGAGCATGAAGAGGCGGCCGCGCTCGATGGTGAACTCGAGGTCCTGGACGTCACGGTAGTGGCGCTCCAGGCGCTCGGCGATCCGCTGGAACTCGGCGTACGCCTCGGGCAGCTCCTGCTGGAGGTGGGCGATCTTCTGGGGCGTCCGGATGCCGGCGACCACGTCCTCGCCCTGGGCGTTGGTGAGGTACTCCCCGTAGAGGACCTGCTCGCCGGTGTTCGGGTCGCGGGTGAAGGCGACGCCCGTGCCCGAGTCGCTGCCCATGTTGCCGAAGACCATGGTCACGACGTTGACGGCGGTGCCCAGGTCGTCGGCGATCTTGTTGAACTTGCGGTAGTCGCGGGCGCGCTTGCCGAACCACGAGGCGAAGACGGCCTTGATGGCCAGGTCCAGCTGTTCAGCCGGGTCCTCCGGGAAGTCGCGCCCGGTCGCCTCGCGGACGATCCGCTTGTACTCCTCGGCGACGCCGCGCAGCGCGGCCGCGTCCAGGTCCGTGTCCGCCTTGGCGCCGACCCGCTCCTTGGCGGCGTCCAGGGCGTGGTCGAACCGCTCGCCGTCGACGCCCAGGACGATCCTGCCGAACATCTGGATGAAGCGCCGATAGGCGTCCCAGCCGAAGCGCTCGTTGCCGGTGAGGGCGACCAGGCCGTGCAGGGTCTGCTCGTTCAGGCCCAGGTTCAGGACGGTGTCCATCATCCCGGGCATCGAGAACTTGGCGCCGGAACGGACCGAAACGAGGAGCGGGTTGGCCGCGTCGCCGAGGCCCTTGCCGGTCTCGCGCTCGACTTCCTTGACGGCGGCCAGGACGTCGTCCCACAGCCCGTCGGGCAGCCGCTCGCCGTTGGCGAAGTAGTCGTTGCAGGCCTCGGTCGTGATGGTGAAGCCGGGCGGGACGGGGAGGCCCGCGCTCGTCATCTCGGCGAGGCCGGCGCCCTTGCCGCCGAGCAGGTCGCGCATCGCGGCGCTGCCCTCGGCGCGGCCGCCGCCCCAGGCGTAGATGTAGCGCTTGGCGGCGCGATGGGCGCGCTCGGTCGTTGGGGTGGCGGTCTCAGCCATACGGGTGCTCCTTGACGGGGATGGGCGCGGCCCGGCTGGCGGCCGGGGCTGGTCTGGCGTCGTGACCCGCCGATCGTACCGCAGACCGCGACGCCGCCACTCCCGGCCGAAGGGCGCGCCCGCTGCGGCCGGCGGGCCCGGGCCGGCACGACCTCCGGCCCGTCGGTGGGGGCCATTCGGTCGGGGCGCGGCCGGATCGGGCGAGGCGAATGGTCAGCGGCGGAGGCCGGCGAGCCGAGCCTCGAGCCAGGCGAGCCAGGCGGGCAGGCCCTCGCCGCTCGTCGCCGAGATGTCGAGCAGCTCGACGGAGGGCTGGAGGCGTCGCACATCGGCTTCGAAGGCGGCCCGGTCGAAGGTCAGGTGCGGCGCCAGGTCCGCCTTGTTGAGGAGCAGCAGGTCGGCCGCCTCGACGAGGTAGGGATGCTTGGCCGCCTTGTCGTCGCCCTCGGTCCGGCTGAACAAGCCAACGGTGACGGCCTGCCCGAGGTCGAAGCCGACCGGGCAGATGAGGTTGCCCACGTTCTCCACGAAGAGCAGGTCGACCCCCGCGAGGTCGACCTGGTCCAGGGCGGCCCGGACCTGGGCCGCCTCGAGGTGACAGCCCTGGCCGGTCGAGATCTGGACGACCTGGTCGCACCAGCGGGCGAGCCGCTCGCCGTCCCGGGCGGTGGCGAGGTCGCCGACGAGGACGGCCGCCCGGCGGGTCGGCGGCAGGGCGCGCAGCGTCGCCTCCAGGAGCGCGGTCTTGCCGCTCCCGGGCGCGCCGATGAGGTCCACGGCGAGGATGCCGCGGGCGGCCAGCTGCGCGCGCATCTCGGCGGCGACGCGGTCGTTCGCCTCGAGGACGGGGGTGCCGACGACGAGCCGGACGCGGCTACCGCCCATGCGCCACCGCCCGCTCCGGCCGTGCCGGCCGCGCCGGTCGCTCCGCGGCGGCCGTGTCCGCGTCGTCGTCCACAGTCAGGGCCACGAGGGACAGGACGTCGTCGCCGCTGGGCACGGTCGCCTGCTCGCCGCAGGGACAGGCGACGAACGGGACGCCGCTCTCCCAGTGGCGGCCGCACGCGGGACAGGCGATGGACCACGGCAGTACATCGACGGCGAGCGTCGCTCCGGCCAGGTCGGTGTCGAGGGTGAGGGCCTCCCAGCAGAGGCGGAGGGCGTCCGGCTCCACGCCGCGCAGCGGGCCGATCCGGACCTCGACCTCGCACACCCGGACGCCCGGCGGTGCGTGCTGCCGGACCTGGACCGCCAGCGCCTGGGCGATCGAGAACTCGTGCACGCGGTGACGCTAGCCGCTCCGGCCCGCGGCTGCCTGAGCCGGAGGCCATCGAGAGAGCGGCAGCGGTCCCGAGGGCGGGGGGCCGATGCGCCCGGGGCGACGGGCCGAATCGCGGCAGCCGCCGCCGGACCGGCGCCCCTACGGTGAGGCCACCGTCGGGCCACGCGTCGGCCCGGGCGGACAAGGCGCGGCGCGTCCCCCCGCCGGAGGACGAGGGCATGGCGCACATCCTCCTCGTGGACGACGAGGTCGCCGTGGCGGCGCGCAACGCCGCGGCGCTGGAAGCGGCCGGGCACATGGTCTCGGTCGTCCCGACGGCCGCGGCAGCCTTCGAGGCGGTCCGCCGCCTCGACCCGGACCTGGTGGTCCTCGAGGCGATGCTCGACGGGTCGTTCGCCGGCTTCGATCTGGCCCGGACGTTGGCCACGTCCCACCCGGAGCTGCCGCTGATCATGCTGACGCGGGCCGACGAGCACCTGAGCCCCGCGGTGCTCGCCGCGCAGGACCGCGACGGGGGCTGGCTGCCCGTCGAGCGCTACCTCGCCAAGCCCGTCCTGCCCGACGTCCTGGTCTACGAGGTCGAGCACCTTCTCGAGGCCGCCGCGTGACGGTCGTCGCCTCGCGCACCGGCCGATGAGTGACCTCGTCGTCCTCCTCATCGCCTTCCCGCTGGCCGTCGGGGCGCTGCTGCTCGTCGTCCGCGACGCCGCCGCCCGGAACGCTGTCGTCGTCGCGGCGTGTGCCGTCGTGGCGGTCGCCACGGTGGCGGCGGCCCTGTCCTTCCCGAACGCGCCCGCCTTCTTCGGTCTGCCCGGGGCGGTCCCCCTCGGTGCGCTCGACAGCGCGATCCTCACCGCCGAGGCGGGCCTCGCCCTCTTCGTCGTGGTGGTCGGCCTGCGCCATCGGCGGCCGCTCGGTCCGGCGATGGCCCTCGCCCAGCTCGGCATCGCCGCCTGGCTCGAGCTGACCGGCCGGCTCAACGAGCCGGATCCCGGCCGCCTCTTCTGGTTCGACCGGCTGACCCTCGTGCTGGTCCTGATCGTCGGCCTGGTCGGCCCGGCGATCTGCGTCCACGCCCTCGGCTACATGCGCGACTACCAGCGCTCGTACCCACGCACCCGCGGCCGGCGGACCTCGTTCTTCGGGCTCCTCTTCATCTTCCTGGGGGCGATGTTCGGGCTCGTGACCTCGAACGACCTGCCGCTGCTGCACGTGTTCTGGGAGGCCACGACCCTCTGCTCGTTCCTCCTCATCGGCTACACCCGGACGGAGGAGACGATCGGCTACGCCTTCCGGGCGCTCGAGATGAACCTCCTCGGCGGCCTCGGCTTCTCGGTCGCGATCCTGCTCCTGGCGGGCCAGCCGGGCGGCCTCGACCTCGCCCGCCTGACCAGCGGCCCGGCCGGCAGCGCCGTCCTGCCGGCGGTCGCCCTGCTCGCCCTGGCCGGCCTGGCCAAGAGCGCCCAGATGCCGTTCTCGTCGTGGCTGCTCGGGGCGATGCACGCCCCCTCGCCCACGTCCGCGCTGCTCCACTCGAGCACGATGGTCAAGGCCGGCGTGTTCCTCCTGCTCCGCCTCGCCCCGGCGATGGCCGGCTCGGCGGTCGGCTCGCTCGTCGCGTTCGTCGGCCTGCTCACGTTCCTGGCCGTCTCGTTCGCCGCGGTCACGGAGCGCAACACCAAGACGGTCCTCGCCTACTCGACGATCGCCAGCCTCGGCCTCGTCACGGGCTGCGCCGGGGTCGGCGTCCCGGAGACGGTCTGGGTCGGGGTCCTCATCGTCATCTTCCACGCCGTCGCCAAGAGCCTCCTGTTCCTCGTGGTCGGGACCCTGGAGAACCGGCTCTACACGAAGGACATGGAGCAGTTCGACGGCCTGCTCAGCCGGATGCGCCGCCTGAGCGTCCTGGCCCTGACCGGGATCGCCGGCATGTTCATCGCCCCGTTCGGCCTGGTCATCGCCAAGTGGGCGGCGATCAAGGCGTTCCTCGACGTTCCCGGCTGGCAAGGCGCGGCCTTCCTGCTGGTGATGGCCTTCGGCAGCTCGCTGACGATCTTCTACTGGGGCAAGCTGCTCCTGAAGGTGCTCTCGACACGCGCCGTGGCGGCCGAGGAGCGGACGCTCGAGGCGCGGGTCAGCCGCTTCGAGTGGGCGGCCGAGACGGCCCTCGCGGCGGCCGTCGTCGCGGTCGCTGCCGGCGTCGGGCTCATCTCCGAGCACGTCGTCACGCCCTACGCATCGGCCGCCTTCCACGCCCCGCCGCGGACGATGCTGGCGATCCCGCCGCTGACGATCGGCCTGCTGCTCCTGGCGGTCCTTGCCCTGCCGGTCTTGGCCCTCTGGGCGTCGCGGCGGACGGACTACGACCTGACCGACTTCTACGCCAGCGGCCGGACGGCGTCGGCGGGCCACCGCATCGGCGGCGCTCTCGGGACGACGCGCCAGGTCACCCTCCGCAACTACTACCTCGAAGGGATCGTGGACGGCCGCCTCGTCTTCCGGGCCGGGACGCTCGTCTGCGGCCTCCTGCTGGCCGTCCTCGTCGGCCAGGGCCTGGTGTCGCTGGCATGAACGACGTGCTCGTCACCGCCCTGTTCCTCCTCCTCGCCCCGCTGGCCGGCGGCGTGCTCGCCGGCGCGGATCGGGTCGTCACGGCCCGGATGCAGGGCCGCGTCGGGCCGCCGCTCGGCCAGCCGTTCTACGACGTCGGCAAGCTGCTCCAGAAGGACGCCCGCCAGGTCAACCCCGTCGCCGAACCGCTCCTGCTCGGCCATCTGGCCTTCATGGCCCTCAGCGGGGCGCTCGTCGTCGGCGGGGCGGACCTGCTCTTCACGGTCTTCGTCTTCGCCCTCGCCGCGCTCTGCCTGGTCCTGGCCGCCGGGTCGGTGAGCAGCCCGTTCAGCCACGCGGGGGCGGAGCGCGAGCTCATCGTCCTGCTGGCGACCGAGCCGTTCTTCATCCTCATGCTCGCCGCCGTCTGCAAGGCGACCGGGGCGAGCACCTATGGCGGCGTTCTCGCCTCCCCGGTCGCCGTCGCGGCCGCGCTGCCGGGCGTCCTCCTCGCCTTCCTGTTCGTGGCCACGATCAAGCTGCGCAAGTCGCCCTTCGACGTCTCGGCCTCGCACCATCCGCACCAGGAGCTGGTGAACGGCCTGACCTCGGACCTGTCGGGGCGCCTCATCGCCTGGGTCCACCTCGCCCACTGGTACGAGACGGCCCTCCTGGCCGTGTTCGTCACGCTCTTCTTCAACTGGAGCGTCCCGCTCGGCCTGGCGGCCTTCCTGGCCGCCTACGCCCTGGAGGTCCTGGTCGACAACTCGACCTCGCGGGCGAAATGGCAGCTCGTCCTCCGCTCGTCCTGGGCGGTCACGCTGGTCTTCACGGGCGGCAACCTGCTGGCCCTCTTCCTCCTCGCCAGGTGAGTCCGATGTCCTTCTTCGCTCGCTCGCCCTGGATCCTCCACTACGACGGCTCCTCCTGCAACGGCTGCGACATCGAGGTGCTGGCCTGCCTGACGCCGCTCTACGACGTGGAGCGGTTCGGCGTGATCAACACGGGGAACCCGAAGCACGCCGACATCCTGCTCGTGACCGGCTCGGTCAACGAGCGGAACGTGGAGATCCTGGGCAACCTCTACCGCCAGATGCCCGACCCCAAGGTCGTCGTCGCGGTGGGTGCCTGCGCCTGCTCGGGCGGCATCTTCGCCCGGGCCTACAACGTCCAGGGCGGCATCGACCAGGTCCTGCCCGTCGACGTCTACGTCCCGGGCTGCGCGGCTCGTCCGGAGAGCATCATCGACGGCGTCGTCCAGGCCATCGCCGTCCTGGAGCGCAAGCGCGAGGCGGCGGCGTGATGGATGGCGGCGCGTTCCTCGACCGTGTCGCGGCCTACGCCCGCGACGGCTGGCGCCTGGTCCTCATCAACACGACGGCGGTCCTGCCGGGCGAGGCGACGCCGGACGGAGCCTTCGACGTCAGCTGGTCGTTCGCGCGCGGGGCGGAGCTCGAGCACCTGGCCGAGCGGGTCCTACCCGGCGAGGCCGTCCCGAGCATCTCCGGCTCGTTCCCCGGCGCCTTCCTCTACGAGAACGAGATGCGCGAACTGTTCGGCGTCGAGGTGACCGGCATCGACGTCGACCTGCAGGGGCAGCTCTACCGGACGGCGACGCGCGTGCCCTTCTCGCCGAGCGCGATCCGGGCGCGGCTGGAGGCCACGGGACGGCTCGAGCGCAGCGGCGGGCACGGCCCCGGGACGGGCCACCCAAAGCCGGAGGCGACGGCATGAAGCGGACCGTCGTGCCGATGGGCCCCCAGCACCCCGTCCTGCCGGAGCCGCTGGTCCTGGACCTGATCCTCGAGGACGAGCGCGTCGTCGACGCGGTGCCGACGATCGGCTATATCCACCGCGGCCTCGAGGCGATGGTCGAGCGCGTCGAGTACACCGAGATGGGCTTCGTGGTCGAGCGCATCTGCGGCATCTGCAGCTTCCAGCACGGGATGGGCTACTGCCTCGCCCTCGAGCGGATCATGGGCGTCGAAGTGCCCGACCGGGCGCGGTGGCTCCGCCTCGTCTGGGCCGAGCTCGCCCGCATCCAGAGCCACCTGCTCTGGCTCGGGCTGGGGGCCGACGCCTTCGGCTTCGAGCACCTCTTCATGCACTGCTGGCGGATGCGGGAGCGGCTGCTCGACATCTTCGAGGCGACGACCGGGGGCCGGATCATCCACTCAGTCAACCGCATCGGCGGGGTGAAGCGGGACATCGCCGACCCCGAGCTGGCGGCCATCGTCGCCTCCCTTCGCGAGCTCGGCGAGGGCTTCGCGGAGACGGCTCGCGTGTTCCGGACGGACCCCTCGATCCACCATCGGCTGGCCCGGGTCGGCGTCCTCCCGGCGGCCGACGCCCACGCGCTTGGCGCGGTCGGGCCGATGGCCCGTGCCTCGGGCATCCGCCTCGACACGCGGCTGGACGCCGGCGCCGACAGCGGCGGGCTGTACGAGGCGCTGGGCTTCGAGCCCGTCGTCGAGCAGGACGGCGACTGCCTGGCCCGGGTCCTCGTCCGTGTCCGCGAGGTCGAGCAGTCGATCGAGCTGGTCCGGCGGGCAGTGGAGCGGATGCCGAAGGGCGAGGGGCTGCCGATCGAGACGAAGGTCCGCGGCGTCCCCGACGGCGAGACGTTCCTCCGCCTGGAGCAGCCGCGGGGCGAGGTCGTCTACTTCGTCCGGGCGAACGGCAGCAGGTTCCTGGAGCGCCTGCGCGTCCGAACCCCCACCTTCGCCAACATCCCGGCCATGATCCGGCTGGTCAAGGGCTGCGACCTGGCCGACGTGCCGAACATCGTCCTCACGATCGACCCCTGCATCAGCTGCACGGAGCGCTGACATGCCGAACCCGCTCGCCCTGCCCATGGTCCGCCGCTCCGTCCGCAACCTGTTCTCGCCGCCCGCGACGCGGCGCTACCCGAGCCACGTCCGGGCCGCCTTCCCCGGGGCGCGCGGCACGGTCGAGTTCGACCTTTCGACCTGCGTCTTCTGCAACCTCTGTGCCCGGCGCTGCCCGGCCGTGGCGATCACCTGCGACCGCGAGCACTGGACCTTCGCGATCGACCAGTTGCGCTGCATCGCCTGCGGGGTCTGCGCCGAGGTCTGCAACAAGGGCAGCCTGCGGATGACGACCGAGCGACGCGCTGTCCGCGGCCAGCTCGACGTGCCGGGAGGCGGGCGCCCCGGCCGCGAGGAGTGGAGGAAGCCCGCGCCGGCCGTCGCGGCCGGCGGCGCAGGCGAGGGCTGAGTCCGCGAGCGCCTGTCCCCGGGGCCGGTCGCGGGATCCCACCGCCCTGCCTCGCCGGCCGGAGACAGTGGGCGGCACCCACGGTCCCGCCCCCGACGTGACCTTCGGCCCGTCACGACATGCACCATTGCGCATGCGTGACCCGCCGCCCGCAGGCGACCATCGGCGCAAACGTCCAGCCCTCCGCTTGGAGTTCCCATGCACATCGTGGTCGACAGGACCCAGCTGTCCCCGAACGTGACGCGCCTCGTCGTCGAGGCGCCCCGGATCGCGGCGATCCGTCAGCCCGGCCAGTTCGTGATCGTCCACCTCGGCCCCGGGGCCGAGCGGATCCCCCTGACGATCGCCGACGCCGATGCGGAGGCCGGCACGATCAGCCTCGTGATCCAGGCCATCGGCAAGAGCACGATGGACCTGGTCGATCTCCGGGTCGGGGACGCGATCGCGGACGTCGCGGGGCCGCTCGGGCGCCCGACGGAGCTGCTGGACGCGGGCCATGCGGTCTGTGTCGGGGGCGGCGTGGGAACCGCGGTCATCCTGCCGATCGCCCAGGGCCTCCACCGGCGCGGTGTCCGGGTCACCAGCGTCATCGGCGGCCGCTCCCGGGAGTGGGTCATCCTCGAGGAGGAGCTGCGCAAGGTCGGCGACGTGGTGGTCTGCACCGACGACGGGAGCTACGGCCGGCCTGGCTTCGTGACGGAGGCGCTCAAGGACCTCTGCGAGGCGGGCGGCGTCGACGAGGTGTATGCCATCGGGCCGGTCCCGATGATGCGGGCCTGCTCCGAGCTGACGCGGCCCTACGGGATCAGGACGACGGTCTCCCTCAACGCCATCATGGTCGACGGGACGGGGATGTGCGGCGGCTGCCGGGTGAGCATCGGCGGGGAGACGCGCTACGCCTGCGTGGACGGCCCGGAGTTCGACGGCCACGCCGTGGACTTCCGGCAGCTCAGCGATCGGCTGTCGACGTATCGGAGCTTCGAACAGGCAGCGGTCGAGCGCCGCGAGGCCTGCAAGGCGGGTAGCGCAGCATGAGCGAGTCACTCCAGGAACGAGCCGCGGCCCAGCGTCCCCCGCTGCCGAAGAAGGAGCGGATGCAGCTCGGGCGGATCGCGATGCCCGAGCAGGAGGCGATCGCTCGCGCCCGCAACTTCGCCGAGGTCAACCTCGGCCTGACCGAGCAGCTCGCCCTGGTCGAGGCCGACCGCTGCCTCCAGTGCCCCAAGCCGTACTGCGTCGACGGCTGCCCGGTGCGGGTCAACATCCCGACCTTCATCCGGCTGCTGTCCGAGGGCGACGTCAAGGGCGCCGCCGATTCGCTGCTCTCGGACAACGCCCTGCCCTGCGTCACCGGCCGCGTCTGCCCCCAGGAGACGCAGTGCGAGCAGGTCTGCCTGCGGGCCAAGACCGGCAAGCCGGTGGCCATCGGCTACCTCGAGCGCTTCGTCGCCGACTGGGCGCAGGGTCATCCGCTCGAGCTGGGCCACGTCGATCCGCTGCCGTCGGGCAGGTCGGTCGCCGTCGTCGGCTCCGGGCCGGCCGGCCTGACCGCCGCCGGCGAGCTCGCGCGGCGGGGGCACAAGGTCACCGTCTTCGAGGCCTTCCACGCCGCCGGCGGCGTCCTCGTCTACGGCATCCCCGAGTTCCGCCTGCCGAAGGACATCGTCCAGAAGGAGGTCGACCGGCTCGTCGCCGAGGGCGTCGAGATCCGCCCGAACTCGATCATCGGCAAGACCTACACGCTGCCCGAGCTGCGCGAGCAGTACGACGCCGTGTTCGTGGCCGTCGGCGCCGGGCTGCCGGTATTCATGAACGTGCCCGGCGAGAACCTGAAGGGCGTCTACAGCGCCAACGAGTACCTCACCCGGGTCAACCTGATGGGTGCCTGGGGCCCGGACTCCGACACGCCGGTCCTCAAGGGCCAGCGGGTCGTCGTGGTCGGCGGCGGCAACGTCGCGATGGACTCCGTGCGGACCGCCCGCCGCCTCGGCGCGGACGAGTCGGTCATCGTCTACCGCCGCTCGCGCGACGAGCTGCCGGCCCGGGTCGAGGAGGTCCACCACGCCGAGCAGGAGGGCGTCCGCTTCGAGTTCCTCGTCGCGCCGCTCGAGGTGCTCGGGGACGAGCAGGGCTGGGTCACCGGCCTGCGCTGCCAGCGCATGGAGCTCGGCGAGCCGGACGAGTCGGGACGACGCCGGCCGGTGCCGATCCAGGGCTCCGAGTTCGTCGTCGAGGCGGACATGGTCGTCGTCGCCATCGGCACCCGCTCGAACCCGCTCCTCACCTCCACGGCGCCGGACCTGCGGGTCACGAAGCGGGGCTACATCGAGATCGACCAGGACGGCCAGACCTCGATGTCGGGCGTCTTCGCCGGCGGCGACATCGTGCGCGGCGCCGCGACCGTCATCCTGGCGATGGGCGACGGGAAGCGCGCGGCGGCCTCGATCGACGCCTACCTGCGGGGCGAGCTCGGCACCGAGCGGGGCGCCGACCTGCCCGCCGAGGAACCGGCCGCCGCCGAGGCCACGTCAGCCGCCTGACGCCGTCTTGAACGTCGGGCGCACCGCCTGGCCGCGGGCGTGACGGCTCAGGCGCGGGCGGCCGCCAGGCGGTCGAGGATGAGCGCCTTGACGCCCGCGAGCGGCACCCGCTCCTGGGTCATCGAGTCGCGGTCGCGGACCGTGACCGCGCCGTCGTCGAGCGACTCGACGTCCACCGTGACGCACCAGGGCGTGCCGATCTCGTCCTGCCGCCGGTAGAGCTTGCCGATCGAGGCCGTGTCGTCGTAGACCGCCATCATGTCCCGCCGGAGGTCGCCCACGAGGCGCTGGCACAGCTCGACGATCTCGGGCCGCTTCTTGAGCAGCGGCAGGACCGCGACCTTGTACGGCGCGAGATCCGGGTGGAAGGCGAGGACGACGCGCTGCTCGCCGCGGACCTCCTCCTCGCGGTAGGCGTCGAGGAGGAACGTGAAGGCCGCCCGGTCGGCGCCCGCCGAGGTCTCCACGACCCACGGGATGAAGTGCTCGCCGCTCGCCGGGTCGAAGTACTCCAGGTTCTCGCCCGTCGCCTCGGCGTGCCGCGAGAGGTCGAAGTCGCCCCGATTGTGGATGCCCTCGAGCTCCTTCCAGCCGAACGGGAAGCGGTACTCGACGTCGATCGCCCGCTTGGCGTAGTGGGCCAGCTCGTCGGGAGCGTGCTCGCGGAAGCGGAGCCGCTCCGCCGCCACGCCGTATCGCTCGTACCAGGCCCGCCGCCGCGGCAGCCACTCCTCGAAGGCCTGCCGGGCGCCCTCGTCGGGCCGCACGAAGAACTGCATCTCCATCTGCTCGAACTCGCGCATCCGAAACACGAAGTTGCCGGGGCTGATCTCGTTGCGGAACGCCTTGCCGACCTGGGCGATCCCGAAGGGGACCTTCTTGCGCGACGTCTCGCGGACGTTCCGGAAGTTGACGTAGATCCCCTGCGCCGTCTCGGGCCGCAGGTAGACGACCGCGGCCTCCTCCTCGACCGGGCCCATGAACGTCTTGAACATGAGGTTGAAGCGGCGGGGTGGCGTCAGCACGCCCTGGTCGTCGGGATGGCGGAGGCCGAGCCGCTCGACGATGGTCGGGTCGGCCAGCTCGGTCTGGCTGAGGTGCTCGGCACCCGGCAGCTCGTCAAGGCGGAAGCGCTGGTGGCAGGTCAGGCACTCGACGAGCGGATCGGAGAACGAGCCGACGTGGCCCGAGGTGACCCAGACCTGGGGCGCCATGAGGATGCCGGCGTCCAGCCCGACGATGTCGTCGCGCTCCTGGACCATCGCCCGCCACCAGGCCCGCTTGACGTTGTTCTTCAGCTCCACGCCGAGTGGCCCGTAGTCCCAGACGGCGTTGATGCCGCCGTAGATCTCCGAGCTCGGGAAGACGAAGCCGCGCCGCTTGGCGAGCGAGACGATGGTCTCGAGGCTGCGGACGGTCGGCTGCACGTCGTCGGTGCGCCCGCGGCGGGCGCGGGCGTCGAGGTTGGGCGGGGTGTCGGTCACGGGAGCGGGCTCCGGGTCGGGCCCCGGACCTGGCATGGCCGGGGCGGGCATGGCCGGGGACGGCGGCTGGCCGCTCGATGCTAGCAGGGCGCAGGGGCAGGCGCCGCTCGGGCCGACGCCGGGCCCCTACCCGACGGGCTGGTGGCGGACCTCGTCGAGGAAGCCGAGCGAGCGCGCCTCGCGCTCGAGGGCGTAGCGCAGGAACTCCCGCATGGCCGCCTCCACCTCGCGCTCGACCCCCTCGGGCAGGCGCAGCGCGGCGAGCGCCTCGACGTCGAGCCGCTGGTACGCCTTGAGCAGCTTCAGGGCGTCGAGCGACAGACCGGTCCGCTCGTGCGGCGGACCGGGGCATCGCTCGCAGAGGACGCCCCCGAGGGGCGGCACCCAGCGGAAGCGCTCGCCGGCCTCGAGCGTCCGGTCGCACTCGACGCAGCGGTCCACCTCGGGCCGGACCCCGAGCTCGTCGGCCAGGTGCATCTCGAACCAGCGGGCGAGGCGACCCGGCGCCATCCCGGCGTCCAGCAGCTCGTAGGCCCGCCGCAGCAGGGCGTACAGCGCCTCGGCGCCGTGGCGCTCCTCGAGGGAGCGGTCGGCCAGCTCGGCGAGGTACCAGGCGGTCGCCGTCGCCTCGAGGGAGTCGCGCAGGCGGAGCCAGGCGTGGCCGACGACGACCTGGGTCACCACGTCGAACGTACGGCCGCGGGCGAGGGCGATCCGCAGCTCCGCCAGCGGCTCGAGCGTGCCGCCGAGGCGGCTCGTCGGACGGCGGACGCCGCGGGCGATCGCCTTGAGCTTGCCGTGGCCGGGCGTGATGAGGGTCAGGACGCGATCGGCTTCGCCGTACTCGAACCGCGAGAGCACGATGGCGTCAGTGGCGTAGAGACGACCCGGCATCGCCCGACGGTAGCACGGCGCGGCGAGCCAGCGGAGCGTTGCCGCGGCGCGGCCGCGGCGCCGAGCCCGCTGGGGGGGCGGAAGCGGGTTGGTATGATGCCTCCCGTGTCCACGACCGGGATCGAGCTGAGCACGCTCATCGCCGACACCGAGCAGGAGATCCTGCGCCTCGTCGCGGACCGCGACGCGCCGACGGCCGGCCTGTACGAGATGCTGCGCTACCACCTCGGCCTCGACCGGGCGGGCGCGGCCGCGGGCAAGCGGATGCGACCGCTCCTCGGCCTGCTCGCCTACGCCAGCATCGCCGGCGATCATCGGGCCGCTCTGCCCGGCGCGGCGGCGGTCGAGCTCGGTCACAACTTCAGCCTCGTCCATGACGACATCGAGGACGGCGACGTCGAGCGCCGTCACCGGGCGACCCTCTGGACGCTGCACGGCATCCCCCAGGCCATCAACGCCGGCGACACGCTGTTCACCCTCAGTCGGATCGCCCTCCACCGCCTGACCGACCTCGGCTTCAGCGACGCCAAGGTCCTCCGCCTGATGCGCCTGTACGACGAGACCTGCCTCGCACTCTGCGAGGGCCAGTACCTCGACATCTGGGCGAGCGGGCGGACCGAGCCGATGTCGGTCGAGCGCTACTTCGACATGATCGGCCGCAAGACAGCCGCCCTGATCGCCGCCTCGGTCGAAGCCGGCGCCCTCCTCGCGACCGACGACGAGGCCGTCATCGCCCGCTACCGGGGCTTCGGCTGGGCGCTCGGTCTCGCCTTCCAGCTCAACGACGACCTGTTGGGCATCTGGGGCGAGGAGCGGACGACCGGCAAGGAGCCGTCGGACCTCGCCCGCCACAAGATGACGCTGCCGGTCATCTACGCCTACGAGCGCGGCAGCGCCGCGGACCGGCGGGCGCTCGAGCGTCTGTGGGCCACCGAGGCGCCGAGCGAGGCTGAGGTCGGCGCGGCCGTCTCCCTGCTCGAGCGGCTCGGCGCCCGGGAGTTCACGCGCTCGGAGGCCCGTCGGTATCGCGACGAGGCGCTGGCCGAGATCGATGCCGCGGGCGTGGTGCAGCCCGCCGCGCGAGCCTCCCTCGAGGAGATCATCGTCTCGGTCATCCGCGCCTGACGGCTCCGCGGTCCGGGGCGCCGGGCCGGGCCCGGGATCGGCGGGCCGCTGGTCGTGCTTCGGCCGCCGCCCTACCGGCCCTCAGCCGCCTCCGCGGCCTCCTCGTCGGGCCGCTCGCGGACCGCCAGGACCTTGCCGACCCGCCGGCCATCGGTCGTCTCGACCGTCAGCGTCAGCCCGTCCTGCAGGAACACCCTGTCGCCCGGCTTCGGGACGCCGCCGATGCGGTGGTAGATGAGCCCGCCGATCGTGTCGTACTCGTCCTGGTCGCTCAGCTCGAGCTGGAGGTCGAACAGCTCCTCGAGGTCGTCCACGGGCGCGCGGCCGTCGATGCGGACCTCGTCGTCGGAGAGGCGGACGCTGATCGGCTCTTCCACGTCGTACTCGTCCTGGATCTCGCCGACGATCTCCTCGAGCAGGTCCTCGATCGTGACGAGGCCGGCCGTCCCGCCGTACTCGTCGAGGACGATGGCGATGTGGACCTTGCGCCGCTGGAGCTCGTGGAGCAGGTCGTCGATCGACATCGACTCGGGCACGAAGAGCGGGGTCCGCAGCAGCGAGCGGAGGGCGGGCCGGTTCGCGCCCGACTTGAGGAACGGCAGCAGGTCCTTGGCGTAGAGGATGCCGATGACCTCGTCGACGGTCTCCTCGTAGACGGGGATCCGGCTGTGGCCCCCCTCGACGATGGTGTCGATCGCCTCCTCGAACGTGGCGTCCGCGGCCAGGCCGGTGATGTCGATGCGGGGGACCATGACCTCGTGGAGGCGGCGGTCGCCGAGCTCGATGACGGCGTGGATCATCTGCTCCTCCTCGGCCTCCAGGACGCCCTGCTCCCCGCCGCGCTCGACGATGAGCATCAGCTCCTCGGTGCTGATGCGGCTGGCCTGCGTCGCGTCCGCGCCGAAGACGCCCGCGATCCGGGCCGTCAGCGCGGTGAGGACCCAGACGACCGGGGCGAGGAGGCGGCCGAGCACGTCCACCGGGCCGCTCAGGACGAGGGCGAAGCGGTCCGGGTGGGCCAGGGCGAGCGTCTTGGGGACGAGCTCCCCGAAGACGATCGTGAAGGCCGACAGCAGGATGGTCACGACGATCAGGGCGAGGCCGCCCGCGTAGGGCGCGAGGGGCGGCAGCCCGGCGATGGAGGTCTCGAGGACGTGGGCGAGGCTCACGGCGGCGAAGGCCGAGGCGAGGAAGCCGACGAAGGTGACGCCGACCTGGATGACGGCGAGGAACCGGCTGGGCTGGTCCACCAGGCGGCGGACGCGGAGGGCGGCCTGGTCGCCCTCGTCGACGAGCTGCTCGAGGCGGCTGCGGCGGAGGGTCACGAGCGAGATCTCGGCGGCCACGAAGACCGCGTTCACCAGCACCAGCAGGACGATGACGAGCAGCTCGGTCAGGACATCGTTCATCGGGCTGGGCTCACTGGCCCGCGGGCTCCTCCCCGGCGGCCGGGGCGCCCTCCTGGCCGGCGGGCGCCGGGGCGTCGGCGGCC
>DASVYJ010000014.1:0-2737 GCA_036392215.1 Candidatus Limnocylindrales bacterium
CGGGATCAGGCGAGCGCCGCGCAGAAGACGCCGTCGAACTGGCTGTCATACACGAGGTCGTGCTTGCCGGCTGCCCACAGTTCGACCGTCTGCTCGAGGTCGCCGTACACGATCCGTCCGACGTCCCGGATCGTCACCCCGGTCCCGGGCTCGGTGACCATGTAGCGAAAGCCCATGGTCGTCTTCGTGAACGCGTCGGTGCCGGCCATCGGCTCGACGGTCTCCTGGAACTTGCCACGGACGACGATCGAGTGGACCGGGCATCGTGAGCTGGCGAATCGATCGACGGCTCGCGCCCGACGTCGGCTCCGTGGTCGAGGGGCGAGGATGGGGACCTGCCGGCAGCGCGCCGGTCAGTCGAGCGCGCGGAGGCGGCCCGTCTCGACGTCGAAGACGACGCCGTGTGCGCGCAGCCCGCGCAGCCAGGGGTGGCTCCGGATCCGCTCCACCTGGGCGCGGATCGAGGCCTCGAGGTCCTCGAAGCCGAGCAGCGGCAGGTCGACCGCGACGCCGGTCGCCGCGATCAGCTCCCGCCGCGCGGCTGACTCGTCGAGGCCGAGCATGCCGCAGCCCGTGTGGCCGATCACGAGTACGGTCTCCGCGCCCAGCAGGCGGTGGCTGACGACGAGCGAGCGGAGCGCGTCATCGGTCGCCAGGCCGCCGGCGTTGCGGATGACGTGCGCCTCGCCCTGCCCGAGGCCGAGCGCGGCGGCGACATCGAGGCGGGCGTCCATGCAGGCGAGGACGGCGAGGCGGCGCGACGGTGGCGCGGGCAGGCCGGAACGGTGGGCGCGGGACGCGTAGGCCGCGTTGGCGACCAGGACGCGTGCCAGCTCCACCGAGGTTGCCATCGGTCGAAGCGGACCGGCGGCGGACGAGGCCGCCGCCGGTCCGCCGGTCCGTCCTAGTGGCTGCGGCGGCCGATCAGGACCGCCGAGCCCAGGTCGGCGACCGATCCGTCGCGGGCGGCGACCGAGTCGAAGGCCCCGACCGGGGCAAGGCCCCACTGGTGCTCGATGGTGGCCAGGATCGAGGTCGTGTCGAAGACGTCGTGGTCCACGCCGGACGTGGTGAAGCTGCGGGCCACCAGGAGCGCCGGGATGCGCGTGCCGGGCCCGAACGCGTCGTGGGCACCGGCGGTGCCAAGGCCGGGCGGCGGGACATGGTCGGCCTGGCCGCCGAACTCGTCGTAGGTCACGACGATCAGGGTGTTGCCCGCCTGCGGCCCGTTCTCGACGGCCTGGATCAGGTCGACGAGGTGGTCGCTGCCATTCGGCTCGCTGGCGTACCCGGGATGCTCGTTGTCGATGCCGAGCGGCTTGACGAAGCTCACGGCCGGCAGCGCCCCCGCGGCGGTCGCTGCCAGGAAGTCCTGCTCGTCCTTGAGGTGGGCGGCACGGTCCGGGGTGCCGGGGGCGTAGCGGGCGAAGTAGTTGAACGGCTGGTGGTGGGTCTGGAACGACTTGTCCGGGCAGAACGGGAAGCCGCCCGTGGCGCCGCCGACGGTGGCCGCCGGGGCCGAGTTCGGGTCGGCGCAGGTGGGCCCGCTGCCGTTGGTCCAGCCGAGACCGCCGACGTTGCCGCTGGCGTTGTCCCAGCCACCCGAGTACCAGGCCCAGCTGACGCCCGCGTCCGAGAGCTCGTCACCGATGTTCATCGGCCGGGCCGTGTCGTCGACCGCCGGCACCTGGGCCCCGAACGGGCTCGTCGGCTGGTAGGGCGGCTGGACGGTGTTCACCGCGTAGTCGCCGCAGGCCAGGCCGGCGATCGTCGTGGCCAGGCCGCAGCCCTGCGTGCCCGCCTTGTCCGCGACGGCCGTCGCAGGCCTGTAGAGCGGGTAGCTCGCGTTCGGGAAGCCGTTCGCGTCGAGGATCGAATGCTGGGCGGCCGGCATGCCGGTCCAGCCGAGCGGCTGCGCCGCGATCAGGTACTGGTGGTTGACGAACGAGCCGCCGAAGGCCGCCTGGAAGAAGTGGTCGGCGATGACGTACTTCGGGGCGCCGTTCTCGTGCAGGTAGCGGTAGATCGGCAAGGCCGTGCTGTCGTAGTGGCCCATCGTCAGCCCGGCCGCGTCGCTGCCGGTCACGTAGCGGTCCATGGCCCCGCCGTCGAGCTGGTACTGCTCCTGGTAGAAGCGGTGGACGAGGTCGCGGGTGCAGCCGCCGGGCAGGCCGTTGCCGTCCAGCGTGCCGTTCGGGAAGCTGAACAGATGGCCGCGGTCCGGGCAGGTGGTCGCCGTCGCCGGGATGTAGTCGTCGATGAGGAAGGGGGCGTTGGCGAAGTGGCTGACGTAGGTCGTCGTGGAGCCGTTGCCGAGGGTCACGGTCTCGGGGCCGCACGTCGCGCTGAGCGGCGTCGGGGCGGCAAGGTTGACGTCCTTCTGGAGCAGGCACTGGTAGGTGCTGCCGTCCTGCGCCCGCTGGGCGACGGCCTGGAGTCCTTCGATCGGCTGGCCGTTCACGGGTCCCCAGGTCCCGTACAGGTTGTCGAAGCTGTGGTTCTCCTCGTAGATGACGACGAGGTGCTGGTAGGTCCCCAGCGGGCCGGTCTTCGCGGCCGCGACGCTCGCCGCGGGTATCAGGGTGAGGGCGAGGATCCCCGCGGCGGCGACGGCCAGGATCCGCGAGCGGGACGCACGACGGTGCACGGCTGCTCCTCCCAGGACAGGGCGCGTTGGTCGTAGGGGGCGAGCCTACGTCGCGCCCCCGCCCTGCCGCAACGCCGTTCCGCCTGACCG